>CAVFYN010000248.1:0-2125 GCA_963626425.1 Bacteroidaceae bacterium | reverse complement strand
CGGTGATGAAGATGTCCTTCGGCAACGAGATCGGCTTCGCCGCGGAAAATACGGTGCTTGACTGGTTCGCCCCCATGCCAGGCGCGATTGTCGCCGAGCTGAGCGATGAAGTCTCCGACGCCGTGCGCATCGGCGTCACCACAGCGGAAAAGGCCATTGCCCTCGGCGCGGACAGTGCCTCCATCGAAGAGCTTGCCGCGCTGAACGACGCCGTGCTCGAAGCCGTCTACCCGACAAAGACGCGGGACAGCGGCACGGTCGAGAGCTTTTCCCATGAAACGAAGACGCGCGTCGCCCCCGCCGTCAAGCAGGCGCGTCCGAAGGCGCTCATCCCCGTTTTCCCCGGCACGAACTGCGAGTACGACACGCAGCGCGCGCTTTCGGAGGCAGGCGCGGACGCCGAGCAATTCATCGTCCGCAACCTCACGAGCGCCGATGTCGCAGACAGCGTCGAGCGCTTTGCAGCTGCCGTCAGGACCGCACAGATGATCGTCATTCCCGGCGGCTTCTCCGGCGGCGACGAGCCGGACGGCAGCGCCAAGCTCATCACCGCGTTTTTCCGCAACGCCGCCGTCCGCGAGCAGGTGACGGCGCTGCTCGAGCAGCGCGACGGCTTGATGCTCGGCATCTGCAACGGCTTCCAGGCGCTCATCAAGCTCGGCCTCGTGCCCTACGGAAGGATCATGGATACCGACGAGTCCTTCCCGACACTCACCTACAATGTCATCGGCCGCCACCAGTCCAAGCTCGTGCGCACGCGCGTGTGCTCGACGCGATCTCCGTGGCTTGCGGGAACAGCGGTGGGAGATATTTACACCGTTCCCATTTCGCACGGCGAGGGGCGTTTTCTCGCCTCGCAGGAGCTGATCGAACAGCTTGCCGCAAACGGCCAGATCGCCACGCAGTATGCAGGCCTTGACGGATATGCTACAATGGATACTGCTTTCAATCCCAACGGCTCCGTCTGCGCCATCGAGGGCATCACCTCCCCCGACGGGCGGGTGTTTGGCAAAATGGGGCACAGCGAGCGCATCGGCCCCGCGCTTTACCGAAACGTGCCGGGGACTTACGATATGCACCTGTTCGCCTCGGCGGTGCGTTACTTCAAAAAATAGGAGGGCAAGTCATGGCCTATTACTATCCCGATCCGTCTCATACCTTCAGCGAGTACCTGCTCGTACCGGGCTACACCTCGGAGGAGTGCGTGCCCGACCGCGTTTCGCTCAAAACGCCGCTGGTCAAATACCGCAAGGGGCAGGAGGACTGCCCCATCAGCCTGAATATCCCGATGGTCTCGGCCATCATGCAGTCGGTGTCGAACGACACGCTGGCCATCGCGCTTGCAAAAGAGGGCGGCCTTTCGTTCATCTTCGGCTCCCAGTCCATCGAGAGCGAGGCCGAGATGGTGCGCCGCGTGAAGAGCAATAAGGCGGGCTTTGTGCCGTCGGCCTCGAACCTGACGCCCGAGCATACGCTCGCCGACATGCTCGCGCTCAAGGAGAAGAACGGCTTTTCCACCGTCGCCATCACTGAGGACGCCATGCCCAACGGGAAACTCCTCGGCATCGTCACGAGCCGCGACTACCGCGTCAGCCGCATGAGCACCGACATGAAGGTGCGCGATTTCATGACGCCGCGCGAAAAGCTCGTCACCGCCCCTGCGTCGACCACGCTCAAGGAGGCCAACGACATCATCTGGGAGCACAAGCTCAACGCGCTGCCCATCGTGGATGAAAACGACCATCTGCTCTACTTCGTCTTCCGCAAGGACTATGCCGAGCACAAGGAGCACCCGCTCGCGCTTCAGGACGCGGAAAAGCGCTATCTGGTCGGCGCGGGCGTCAACTCCCGTGACTATGCCGAGCGGATCCCCGCGCTTGTCGGGGCGGGGGCGGATATTCTCTGCATTGACTCGTCCGAGGGCTACTCTGTCTGGCAGAAGAAGGTCATTGACTTCGTGCGTGAGAACTACGGCAATACCGTGAAGATCGGCGCGGGCAATGTGGTCGACCGCGACGGCTTCCGCTTCCTCGCCGAGTGCGGCGCGGACTTTGTCAAGGTCGGCATCGGCGGCGGTTCCATCTGCATCACGCGCGAAACGAAGGGCATCGGCCGCGGCCAGGCC
>CAVFYN010000247.1:0-2426 GCA_963626425.1 Bacteroidaceae bacterium | reverse complement strand
TTTTCGTCAATGGCCGCTTCATCAAGTCCCAGCTCCTCACCGCCGCGGTGGAGGAGGCTTACGCCAACCGCATGATGAAGGGCAAGTTCCCCGGCTGCGTGCTGAACGTGACGCTGCCGGCGGACATGGTGGACGTGAACGTTCACCCCGCCAAGACGGTTGTGAAATTCCTCAACGAAAAGCAGGTCTTTGACCTTGTTTATCACGCGGCGTCCGACGCACTCGACCGCGACGGCGCGCCTGCGCCGCAGCCACCGAAGACGGCGCAGAGCACGGCGAAGCCGCAGGAGTTTTTCCACAGCATGAGCGCACAGGAATGGCGCGCGCAGAACGATGCCAAAAAATCTGAGCAGCCGAAAAGGGACACGCCGGTCATTGCCGTCACGCCGGCCTCGAGCGAACTGGGCGGGCGCGTGAGCGTGAGCGATTACGTCCGTCGCACACCGTCTCCCGTGCTGGAAAAGCGGGAGGACGGACACGTTCTGCCGCCGGTCGTCGAGGCGGCGTTCATGCCGCGCACCGAGATGTCGAAGCCGGAAATATCGCCCGCACCGCGGGAAAAAGTCCCCGCCGCGCCCGCCTTTGCGCCGCAGACCGCCCTCGAATCGCCCGCCGAATCGGAGCAGACTATCCTCGAGCCGGAGCCGCCCGCGCCGTGGCGCATCGCCGGTGAGGTGCTCGACACCTACATCGTTTGTGAGGACACGGAGAAAAACGTTTGGCTGATCGACAAGCACGCCGCGCACGAGCGCGTCAATTTCGACCGCTATAAGGCGAACCTTGAACCCATCATGTCGCAGCAGCTTCTGACGCCCGTGGTCGCGCAGTTCGCCGCTGCGGAGTACAGCGCGCTCGTCGGACAGTTCGCGCTGCTGCGCGAGTTCGGCTTTGAGTGTGAGGAGTTCGGCGACGACGCGATCCTTATCCGCGCCCTGCCCGCCGACATTTCCGCGGGCGACGCGGCGGCAAGCCTTGAGGATCTTGCGGGCCGGCTGGTCGAAACGCACCACGCCGCCCCCGAGAGCGCCCGCGACGCGCTGCTGCACACGATGGCCTGCAAGGCCGCGATCAAGGGCGGCTGGAAAAGCGACGAGCGCGAGCTGCGCGTTCTGGTGGACAAGGTGCAGTCGGGCGAGGTCAAGTTCTGCCCGCACGGGCGGCCCGTAGCCATGAAGCTCACAAAGTACGAGCTGGAGAGGATGTTCAAGCGTGCCTGAAATTCCCACTGTTGTCTGCGTCGTCGGGCCGACCGGCTGCGGCAAGACCGGACTTGGCGTCGCGCTGGCAAAACAGCATACCGGCGAGGTCGTCTCCTGCGACTCCATGCAGCTCTACCGCGGCATGGCCGTCGGCACCGCCGCGCCGACGGCGGAGGAGACGCAGGGCGTGCCGCACCACATGGTCGGTGTGATCGATCCGCGCGAGGACTATTCCGTGGCGCGTTACGCTTTGGACGCCGCCGCCTGCGTGGACGGTATCCTCGCGCGCGGAAAGCTCCCTATACTGGTCGGCGGCACGGGGCTGTATCTCGACGCGCTTTTGCGCGGGCACGGCTTCGCCTCCGGCACGACTGGCGGCGCGGTCCGCGCGGAGCTGGAGCGCCGCTGGGAGCTGGAGGGCGGCGAGGCTCTCTTCGCCGAGCTGCGAGCCATCGACCCCGAAAGCGCCGCCGCGCTGCACCCGAACGACAAAAAGCGCATCATCCGTGCGCTTGAGGTCTATCGCGAAACGGGTAAGACACTGTCGCGGCACAACGTCGAGACGAAGCTCGTCCCGCCGCGCTACGCGCCGATCTACCTCGGCCTTGCTTACGCCGACCGCGAGGAGATGAAGCGCGTCATCGATCTGCGCGTGGACAAGATGGTGGAACAGGGCCTTTTCGACGAGGTGCGCGCGCTGCTCCAAAGCGGCGTGCCGCGCACGGCAACGGCGATGCAGGCCATCGGCTACAAGGAATGTCTCGGCGCCCTCGCGGGCGAGTGCAGCGAGGATGAGGCGGTGGCCGAGATCAAGCTCCACTCGCGGCAGTACGCCAAGCGCCAGCTCACCTGGCTGCGGCGGAATAAGGACATTCACTGGTTCTATCGGAAAAATTCCCGCGATCTTCCCGACGCTTTACAATTTTCGACAGAAATTCTCACGAACCTTGGCGTATCCTGATTTTATACGGACGGCACACATAAAACCGCCGCCGAATAAAAGAAAGGGTACATCCAACATGAAAAAGACAGCCAATCTTCAGGACATTTTCCTCACCAAGGCCCGCAAGCAGGGCGTGCCGCTGACCGTGTTCCTCGTCAACGGCTTCCAGATGCGCGGCAGCGTGACCGGCTTCGACAGCTTCACCGTCGTTCTTTTGAGCGAGGGGCGGCAGCAGATGATCTACAAGCACGCGATCTCGACCATCGCGCCGCTGAGCCCCATCG
>CAVFYN010000246.1:0-2451 GCA_963626425.1 Bacteroidaceae bacterium | reverse complement strand
GGGGCTCATCGGCTACGAGTGGCAGCGCGAGGCTGTCGTGCAGAACACGCGCGCGCTGCTCGCGGGACGGCCGTGCTGCAACGTCCTGCTCCACGGCGACAGCGGCACGGGCAAATCCGCGACGATCAAGAGCCTGCTCAGCATCCCGGAATTCTACAATCTGCGCATCATCGAGGTCGCGAAAAACAGCCTCGAGGAGCTGACGGACCTCCAGAAGCTCGTCTCCGGCCACACGCAGAAGTTCATCCTCTACATCGACGACCTGGCCTTCCAGCAGGAGGACCGCGGCTATTCCGCGCTCAAAACGGCGCTCGAGGGCGGCCTGGAGCGCCGGCCGGACAACGTGGCCATCTACGTGACGTCGAACCGCCGCCACATGGTGCGCGAGACGTTCTCCGACCGCGGCGCGGACGACATCCACCGCAATGAGACCATCGCCGAGCAGACGAGCCTGTCCGACCGATTCGGCCTGCGCCTGCCGTATCTGTCGCTCGGAAAGCCCGAATACCTCGCCATGGTCGACGAGCTGGCCGCGCGCGCGGGCATCGCCATGCCGCCGGAGAAGCTCCACGCCGAGGCGAACGTCTGGGAGCTGCGCCGCGGCGGCCGCACGCCGCGCTCGGCCACGCAGTTCATCGAGCATTTGCAGTCGCAGTTTTGAAAAAATACTTGCAAATTAAAAGAAGCGCGCTATAATAGGGTTAGCACTCAAGAGCGGCGAGTGCTAACCCTATCTTGTTAATAACATTTCCAAAGGACGTGTTTTATTATGGCGAAGAAACAATTCAAGGCGGAGTCGAAGCGGCTGCTCGACCTCATGATCAACTCGATCTACACGCACAAGGAGATCTTCCTGCGCGAGATCATCTCCAACGCGTCGGACGCCATCGACAAGCTGGCCTACCAGGCGCTGACGGACGACAAGGTCGGCCTGAACCGCGGCGATTTTGCCATCCGCATCACTGTTGACAAGGAACATGGCGTGCTGACCGTCTCCGACAACGGCATCGGCATGACGAAGGACGAGATGGAGCAGAACCTCGGCACCATCGCGCGCTCCGGCTCGCTGCAGTTCAAGCAGGAGATGGAGAAAAAGGACGACGTGGACATCATCGGCCAGTTCGGCGTCGGCTTCTACTCGGCGTTCATGGTCGCGGACAACGTGACGGTCATCTCGAAGAAATACGGCTCGGACGAGGCGTGGATGTGGCAGTCGTCCGGCGCAGACGGCTACACCATGACGGCCTGCGAGAAGGATTCGGCCGGCACGGACGTCATCATGAAGCTCAAGGCCGACACGGAGGACGAGGACTACTCGCAGTACCTTGAGGAGTACGAGCTGCGCTCGCTCGTGAAGAAATACTCCGACTATATCCACTATCCGATCAAGATGGAGGTCACCAAGACCCGCTCCGTCGCCGATCCGGACGACGAGAGCAAGCAGAAGACCGAGGAATATACCGAGGACGAGACGCTCAACTCCATGGTGCCCATCTGGCAGCGCCCGAAGGGCGAGGTCACGCAGGAGGAGTACGACAACTTCTACAAGGACAAGTTCTTCGACTTCGAGGCGCCTTTAAGCACGCTGCGCGTGAGCGTCGAGGGCGCGGTCACGTATACGGCGCTGCTGTTCATCCCGTCCAAGACGCCGTATGACTACTACACGAAGGAATATAAGAAGGGCCTGCAGCTCTATTCGTCCGGCGTGCTCATCATGGACGCGTGCGAGGACCTGCTGCCGGACTGCTTCCGCTTTGTCAAGGGCGTTGTCGACTCGCAGGATCTGAACCTGAACATCTCCCGCGAGATGCTCCAGCACGACCGCGCCGTCGCGCGCATCGCGTCGAACCTCGAAAAGAAGATCCGCGCGGAGCTTGAAAAGCTGCTGAAAAACGACCGCGAGAAATACGAGAAATTCTTCTCGGCCTTCGGCCTCCAGCTCAAGTACGGCGTCGTGGGCAACTACGGCGAGAAGAAGGACGAGCTGCAGGATCTGCTGCTGTTCTATTCGGCCAAGCAGGGCAAGCTCATCACGCTCTCTGAATACGTCGACGCCATGCCCGAGGGCCAGACGGCCATCTACTACGCCGCGGGCGACAGCCGCGCCCGCCTGACGCAGCTGCCGCAGACGGAGCTGGCGCTGAAGAAGGGCTACGACGTCCTGCTCATGACCGACGAGATCGACGAGTTCTGCGCGCAGATCCTTATGACGTACAAGGAAAAGAGCTTCCAGAGCGTCATCGGCAGCGACCTGAAGGACGAGGACGAGTCCCAGCCGGCCGAGGACGAGGCCAAGCCCGTGCTCGACTTCGTCAAGGAGGCGCTCGGCGACAAGGTCAAGGAGGTCCGCCTGAGCGGCAGCCTCGGCGGCCACCCCGTCTCGCTCGCGCCGGAGGCCGGCATGAGCTTTGAGATGGAGAAATACCTCAACAAGGTCAATCCGGACAGCCC
>CAVFYN010000245.1:0-2512 GCA_963626425.1 Bacteroidaceae bacterium | reverse complement strand
CGAGCGAACACGTCGATTAAGCCGACAAAAAAGCACAGAAAAAAAGCGGAAACTGGTCCTATCAGTTTCCGCTTTTTTGTGCTTTTCAATAGGGTCAGAGCGGGCAGGGGAACGCGGAGAACACCGCGTGACCGTCCACCAGCGTGAAGGGGTAAACATACTCGTCCGTTTCGCCGGTGAGATAGATGTTTCCGTCGGCGTCCCAGTCCTGACGGGAAACGGTCTGGGTCAGCTCGCCGC
Organism: Bacteroidaceae bacterium; assembly: GCA_963626425.1. Taxonomy (GTDB): domain Bacteria; phylum Bacillota; class Clostridia; order Oscillospirales; family Oscillospiraceae; genus CAKTOF01. The sequence continues at coordinate 2,272 of CAVFYN010000245.1, read as the reverse complement.
CGTCGCCGTTGAATGTGACCTTGTAGTCCGTGCCGCCGATGGTGAGGTCGCTGCCGCGGTCGGCCTGATAGGAGCAGAGCACGCCGTCGTACTCGGCGAAGCGTACCGGCTCTTCGGCAAGCCACTCGTCGGCGACCTCCCCGCTGACGTGCTCGCACAGCAGCTCGCGCAGAGCGTCCATCGTCGTCACGCCGCCGATCGCGCAGTGGTAGTAGGTCAGAAAGCCCTCCTCCGCCGCGGGCGCGCCGTCGGTGTCGAGCGGCGCGGTGGTCATGTAGAACCACGACCAGAGCGTCTGCGTGGTGTAGTAATCGGCCAGCACGATCTCGTCCTGCGGCACGTCGAGCAGCGACTGCGTGCGCGGAGAGAGCGCGTTATAGAAGGTGCTGTACGGAATGTGGAACGTCTGCGGCCCGGCGGCGTAGGGCGCGATCACGTAGACGTCGAAAACGAGGTTTATGCCCTCGGCGTCAAAGTAAAAGTCAGCGTTGGTGGAAAGGTCGTTGACGTAGGACTCGTAATCCTCGAAGTAGCCCTCGCTCAGGTTTTGCTCCCGGATCTGGTCGAGGACGGAATAGGAGAGCACGCTGATGAGTGTCCTGCCGAGCGCGCTGTCGGTCGAGGTGCGCGCCTGACTCGAGCCGCCGTCGCCGCTGCCGGTGGCCTGCGCGTCGAGCGCGTCGAGGGTGAGAAATTCGCCCGTGGTCAGGTCGAAATTCCATGTGCGGGTAGCGGTGTTCGGGTGCGCGCCGCCGTAGTAGGTGTAAGCCTCGGCGGTGACGCTCAGAAGCCCGTCGGTCTGATAGGTGTTGACGGTGCTCATCTCGCTCGCCCACGGGCCGAAGAAGTTGGATCTGCTCTCATCATCAAGGGAGTTATAATAGTCGCGCGCCTCCTGCGCGATCTCCGCGCTCTCCGCGTGCGCGGCGGTCAGCACGCGCTGCATCTCGGCGTTGAAGGCGCCGCACACGGCGGCCTCCGCCGACTGCGCGTTTCCCGCGCCGTTCGTCTGCGCCGATGCGTCCGAAACGAGGGAACCGTCCGCCGTTTGCAGCGCGAGCTGCGGCAGCTCGTACTTTTCGCTCAGCAACAGCGTGCCGTCGTCGGCATAGGTGTCCGCCTCAAAGGTCAGCGGCGCGCCGAGGACGATTTGCAGCGTTTCCTCCGCGGGTTCGTCCGCGGAGCCGGTGTCGGACGGCTCGGCCTTTGCGCCGCAGGCGGCGAGCGTCAGCGCGAGCGAACAGGCGGTAAGTAAGGCAAGCAGTTTTTTCATGAGAAATGCTCCTTTCTATGTTGCATCAGAGAATGACGGGGTCGGTCGTCCACGCGCCGCCGGGCTTCGCCGCGGCGAGGGACGGATAGGAGAGGACGTACTGCTCCTCCGCGCGGGCGGTGAGGGCGAAAAGCCGCTGCGCCTGCGCGTCCAGCTTCCGCACGTCCGCGCTTTTGGTGAGGATCGGCGCGGCGGCGGTCTTTTTCATCCGCCGCAGCAGCTCGCGCCCGCGCGCATTGCAGGCGAGTACGCGCAGATAGGGCACGCGCGGCGGCGTATCCCCCGGCGTGACGCCAAGGAACGCGGCAAGCAGCAACCGCCGCAGCCGCGCGTAGGCGTAGCGCTTCGACTTCGCCGCGGCGAGAATGTCCTCGACGGTCGTTTCGCTCTGTACGGCGGCATAGACGCGGTGGTAAAGCCCCTCGCCGCCCGCGTCGTAAAGTGCGAAGTTCTCCTCCCGCATGGCGCGCAGGCGGGAGAGAACCGCCCGTTCGGCGTTCGCCATCGCCGCCGGCGCGCGGCCCGCGGCGCGCTCGCGCGCATAGAGCTCCGCGCTCTCCGGTGTGAGGAAGGCATCGGTGTCCCCGCCGCGCAGGAGCAGGGATCGGATATGGCTCGCGGAGGCGAAGCCCTCCGCCGCGCCCGCGTCGTGTCCGGCGCCGATACGCGGCAGCGCCAGCGCATCCATCGCGTAGCCCTGCCGGGCGATAGCCTTGCAGTATTCCACGCCTAAAATGTCGTTCGGCCGCGCGAGCGCGTTCGCCCGGTCGCCGAGCAGCTCGCGCACAGCGCTCTCCCGCGCCGCGGCGAAAGAAACTCCCTCCTTGAGTTTTCGGCGAAGCAGCGCGGAAAAGGGCTCGGACTCCAGCGCCGCGGCGACGGCCCTGAGCGTTTCCGCGTTGGCGCACTCGCTGCCGAAGGCGAGCGTATCCACCGCGCCGGTCGCCGCGAGGACGCCGACGCCGCCCGAGGCGAAGCCCGCGGCGGACGAGATCGCCC
>CAVFYN010000244.1:0-2696 GCA_963626425.1 Bacteroidaceae bacterium | reverse complement strand
GTCTATCTCAGCCAGAACGACGGCACGCTCATGACGATGGAGCACGCCCGCCGCTACCCGATCCTGACCGTCGCCTGCGGCCCGACGAACTCCATCCGCGGCGCGAGCTACCTTTCCTCGCTCAAAGACGCCGTCGTGGTGGACGTCGGCGGTACGACCACGGATCTCGGCGTCATCCAGAACGGATTCCCGCGCGAGTCGAGCGTGGCCGTCACCATCGGCGGCGTGCGCACCAATTTCCGGATGCCGGACGTCATCTCCATCGGCCTTGGCGGCGGCTCCATCGTCCGCGTGCGTGACGACGGCAGCGTGAGCGTCGGCCCGGACAGCGTGGGCTATGAGATCACGAAAAAGGCCATGGTGTTCGGCGGCGATGTGATGACCGCGACGGATATCGCCGTGCGCCTCGGCATGGCGGAGCTCGGCGACAGCTCCAAGGTCGCGGGCATCCCGCAGCAGATCGCCGAAAAGGCGATGGACGCCATCCGCGCGCTCGTCGAAGACAGCGTGGACGCGATGAAGGTTTCCAACGCGGACGTCGATCTGATCCTGGTGGGCGGCGGCTCGATCATTCTTCCGAAGAAGATCAGCGGTGCGGCATCCGTCCTGAAGCCGGAGCATTTCGGCTGCGCCAACGCCATCGGCTCCGCTATCTCCAAGGTCAGCGGCACGTACGAAAAGCTGATGAACTACGACGAGCTGCCGCGCGAGCAGTCGCTGGAAAAGGCCAGAAACGAGGCCATCGCACTGGCCGTGGAGGCCGGTGCAGTGCGCGAGACGGTGGAGATCATCGAGATGGAGGATGTTCCGCTGGCCTATTATCCCGGCAACACCAACCGCGTCAAGATCAAAGCCGCGGGCGATCTGCGCTGACCGCGCGAACCCGGCAAAAAGAAGCATACACAAAAACCGGCAGCAGGAGAAAACCTCCTGCTGCCGGTTTTTGTATGGCAGTTCAAACCTTCAGCGGTCGAGCCTCAGGATCTGGGCGTTGAGCTGAAAGCCGTATTTTTCGTACAGCCGGATGGCGTCGTTTCCGGCGACGACCTTGACTTCGATGCTCTTTACGCCCCTTTGCCGGAAGACCTGCATCGCCCAGTCCATAAGCGCCGCCTCCTTTTGTGATCTTATCCTGATCATACATGCTTTTCATAAAAAATGCAAGTTCAGCACAAAGAAAGGCGCGTTTTGGCTGTAAAATGTGCAAAATCTCAGAAAACTCAGCGCAGGACCGTGCCGTCGGCGAGGGTGATGGTGTGGCCGTTGAAGTTGATCTTGCCGTTGTTGGTGAGGCTCGTGATCGTGCAGTCGCCGGTGAGCGTCCACGTGCAGCCGGACCCGATGGTCACGACCGCGTTGTCAGAGACCGCCGCGCCCCCTTCGGCGTTATCGACGATGTTGATCGTGCCGGTGAAGCTGCTGCCGTTTTTGAGCGTCAGGTCCAGCGCCGAGATCGTGTCGACGAGGATATTGCCTTCCAGCGTCTGCGCGTCGGCGGTGAACGCGACCTGCGCGCCGTTGCTGCCGGCCGTGCCCCAGCCGTGCGAGGCAGAATTGCCGACCACGCGCAGCAGATACCCGTCAGGATCCTCATTTTTGAGCGTCACGCCGGAGAGCGTCAGGATGCAGTGCGTGTTCGTGATGTAGAACAGGTCGCCGTTTTTGCCCGTCAGCGAGCCGCCGGTCATCGAAAACTCCGACGTGCCGACGTCTGCGTCGCCGGACATGGACTGGTAGATCATCACGGTGTGGACGTTTTCGCTGGAGCTCGAGCCCTTGGTGCTGCTCATGTTGCCGGAGACGGTGCAGTTCGTAAGCGAAATGGAGTTCTTGCCCTCGATGACGAGCGCTTCGGAGTTGTTGGCCGTGAGCTTCGCGTTCTGAACGGTGATGGCGGCCGTGGAGTAGACGGCGGGGGAGTTGTAGCCGTTCGAGGTATAGCTGCCGCCCGTGACGTTGACGGTCCCGCCGCCGCGGTCGGAGCGGATGGCCGCCGACGAGTTGCCGGAGGTGGTGACGGTCAGGTTTTCGGCGTTCGTTGTGCCGCCGCCGGTGGTCTGGATGCCGCCGGAGTTGTCGGCGGTCGTCGTGATGGTGGAATCGGAGATGTTGACGGTCGTGCCGGTTCCGTAGCTGAACACGCCGTTGCCGTTCTGTGCGGAGGAATTGACGGCCGCGTTCTTGATCGTGACGCTTGCGCCGTTCGTCGCCAGCAGCGCGGCGTTCATGCCGTAGAAGTCGCCGTCCTCGGTGTTGGAGGTCGCGCCCGCACTCTTGTCGACGGTGATGCCGTCGAGGGTGACGGCCGCGCCGTCGACGCGGAGGGCGTTTTCGTCGTCGCCGGTGGAGGTGTAGGCCGTGCCGGTCACAGTGGTGTCTTCGGAGATGGTGTTGGCGCTCGTGCCCTGCGTCACTTCGCCGCTGCCGCCGAAGCCGCCGGGCTGACCGCCCGCTCCGTCCGGGGGCGTGCCGGGCTGACCGTCTGCGCCGTCCGGCGGCGTGCCGTCGGGCTTTTCGGGCGGGGTCTCGCCGTCCGACATGGCGGGCGCTTCGCCGTCCGGCAGTTCGGGCGGCGTTTCGGCGGAAGCATCGGCGGATGCGGTCTTGGCTTCCGTATCGTCGGCCGCAGTGTCAGCCGCGGCGCTGCCGCAGGCCGTGAGTGAGAGCAGCATTGCTGCCGCCAGTATCATTGCAAT
>CAVFYN010000243.1:0-2751 GCA_963626425.1 Bacteroidaceae bacterium | reverse complement strand
TTCGGCAGCAGCGGCTGCGTGTAGGTGGCGTGGTCGGTGATCTTCGCGGCGTCGAACAGCGTCAGGTCCGCGTCCATCCCGGCCGCGATGCGGCCCTTCCCGGCAAGGCCATAGACCTCTGCCGGCAGGCTCGTCAGCTTGCGGACGGCCTCGGGCAGGGAGATGCTCTGCTCCTCGCGCACGGCCCGGCGCAGCACGCACGGGAAGGTGCCGATCGAGCGCGGATGCGTCACCTTCATGCCCGGCACGTACAGCGCGTCGCTGCCGAACATGCAAAGCTCGTCCGCCAGCAGGTACGACACGTCCGCCTCGCTCATGCCGAACTTGATGTACTGCACGCCAAGCTCATTTTCCCGCAGCAGCGCCGCGTAGGCCTCAAACGGAGAGAGGCCGCGATCCTGCGCGATCTGCCGGATGGTCTTTCCGGCGGCCTCCGGCGTCTTGGTGGCGTTGGCGATCAGCAGCCGGTCCAGCCCGCAGGCCTCGGCGGCGTCGCCGGAGCCGTCCTGCAGCAGCAGGGAAGCGAGCCGCGCAAGCTCGCCCGGATCGGCGAGCGCCTGCAAAAGCGCCTGCGGCTCGAGCTGCGCGAAGGCCATCGGCAGCGTAGAGATGAGCATGGTGGAGCTGGCGGCGTAGGGATAGACGTCGTGCGTGGCCGGGATCCCGGCTTCGTGCAGCATCTGCGTGGTTTTGCGGACCTTGCCGAAGTTCTGCTCGCCCACGGCCTTGTGGTGCGAGACGTTGACGCGCGCGCCGCCGCGGCGGGCGATGTCGATGGCCTCCTGCACGCTCTGCTCGAGCTGATCGCCCTGGTCGCGCAGGTGCGAGGTATATACGCCGCCGTACCGCCCGACCGGCTCCGTCAGCGCGGCCAGCTCGTCGGTCGCGGCGAAGCGCCCCGGCGCATAGGCGAGCCCCGTGGACAGGCCCAGCGCGCCCGCCTGCATGGCGTCTTCGACCAGCTCCCGCATCTGCGCGAGCTGCCTGTCGTCCGGCGCGTCATGGGAGAAGCCCATCACGGCCAGCCGGACGGTCCCGTGCGGGATGAAATAGGCGAGGTTGATCCCGGCGGGCGTCTGCTCCATGCGGGACAGATAGGCCGAGAAGCTGGTGAACGTCCGGTCGTCCGGATACATGGGGATGCCCTGCTGGGACAGATATTTGTGGTAGACCGGGTAGTTCTGCTCCGTGACCGGCGCAGGGCCGAGGCCGCACTGGCCGCAAAGCTCCGTGGTGACGCCCTGCAGGAGCTTACTGGCCCGGCCCGGGTCGAGCGGCATGAAAAAGTCCGAGTGCCCGTGGACGTCGATGAAGCCCGGCGCGAGCGTCAGACCCGCCGCGTCGACGGTCTCGGCCGCCTCGCCGGTGATCTTTCCGACCGCGGCGATCTTCCCGTCCTTGACGGCCACGTCTGCAGCAACCGCGGGCGCGCCCGTGCCATCGAGCACCTGTGCGTTCTGAATCAAAAGATCAAACATGATAGCCTCCTGAAAATACCGGCGCGGCTCCGCCGCGCCGGCGTTTGTTGGGGGTCAGGCGAGCAGGGAAGCGGTGACGGCGGTAAACATGGCCGCGCCGTTCGCAAGCGCCTGTTCGTCGAAATCGAAATGGTCGTTGTGGTTGGCCGCCGGGCAGGCGCAGAGCAGGCCGACATACGCGGCCTGGCCGCCCCGCTGCTGCACGCGCTGGCTCATGCAGGAGAAATCCTCGCTGCCGCCGCCGAGCGCGTTCACCTGCATGACGCGGAGGCCGAGTTCCTCCTTGCAGACGCGCTCGACGCGCGACGAGAGCGGCCAGTCGCAGCGCAGCGAATCCGCGTGCCCCATGGGCTGGAGCTCTACGGTGCAGTCCTGCATCTCGGCGGCTGCCTTGACGATTCTCTGCGCGCGGCGGAGCATGTAGTCGTTGGCCTCGGTCGTCTGGCCGCGCACCTCGAGCTCGAGCTTCGCCGTCTCGCAGATGACGTTGCGGCCCGTGCCCGCGCGGAGCGTGCCGACATTCAGCTGCGTCGGCGTATTGCCGTAGCGGGGGATGGCGTGCAGGTTCAGAACGGCGGTCGCCGCGGCGAGCAGCGCGTTGCGCCCCTCCTGCGGGGCGATGCCCGCGTGGGCGGAGCGGCCGTGGAACGTCACGTCCAGCTTGGAGGTGGCAAGTCCGCTCTGCCCGTGCTCCGCCAGCACGCCGACGTCGACGAGACCCGCGGCCTTTCCGGCGGGGAAGACATGGGCGGCGAGCGCATAATCGGCATCATCGAGATGCCCGGCGGCGACGATGGAGCTCGCGCCGCGCACGCCCTCCTCGGCAGGCTGGAAGATCAGGCGGACGGTCCCGTGCAGCTGATCGCGCACCTCGCGCAGCAGCATGGCCGTGCCGATGCCGATGGCGGCGTGGCCGTCATGGCCGCAGGCGTGCATGACGCCGGGCGTGACGGAGCGGAAGCCCTCGCGGGCGGGAAGATGCGTCTCATCGTCTGCCTCCAATACGCCGAGCGCGTCGATATCAAATCGCAGCGCGACCGTCGGCCCCTCGCCGCAGTGCATGGTTGCGATCACGCCGGTAAAGCCGCCGCGCGTGGCCGGGAGAAACGCCGGGTCCGCGCCGTTTTCCTGCGCCCATTTGTAATGTGCTTCCAGCACATCGTCGGAGGGAAGGCCCATCCGCGCGTCCGCCTTGCAGACGGCAGGGCCGGTCAGGACCTCATAGCCGAGGTCCGTCAGCTTCCGCGCAAGCAAAGAGGTGGTCCGCATCTCG
>CAVFYN010000242.1:0-2752 GCA_963626425.1 Bacteroidaceae bacterium | reverse complement strand
GATGAAGCCGCCCTCGCTGCGGATGACGCGCGCGACCGCGTCGTCGATGAGCGTATAGAAATACGTCAGGCCGAGCGCTTCGAACTGCGCCTTGTAGGTCTGCTCGTATTCCTCCTCAAAGATGCGCTTGAACGCGCCGTCGTAGACCTTGGCGATGGTGTCCTTGGTGGAGAACCAGAGGTCCTGCTTCGTGTCGATGGCGTACTGGAAGCAGGCCTTGGCGAACGAGCGGATGCTCGATTCCTTGTTGTGCTCGCCCTGGAAGACGGCCGGGCCGTCGACCTTCTGGACGAGGACGGTCTGCTCCTTGCCGGACGCGCCGCGGAAGGTCATGGTGCACTCGCCGGGCTCGTCGGTCGAAAAGCTCACGGATTTATAGACGTCGCCGTAGGCGTGGCGGGCGATGGTGATGGGCTTTTCCCAGTTGCGCACGACGGGCTTGATGGAATCGAGCAGGATCGGCGCGCGGAAGACCGTGCCGTCCAGGATGGAGCGGATGGTGCCGTTCGGGCTTTTCCACATCTCGGTCAGCTGCGGATACTCGGCCATCCGCTGGGCGTTCGGGGTGATCGTCGCGCATTTGACGGCCACGCCGTATTTCCGCGTGGCCAGCGCCGCGTCGACGGTGACCTGATCCTTCGTCTCGTTGCGGTGCAGCAGGCCAAGGTCATAATACTCGGTCTTCAGCTCGACGAACGGGCAGATCAGCTCGTCCTTGATCATTTTCCAGAGGACTCTGGTCATTTCGTCGCCGTCCATCTCGACGAGCGGCGTTTTCATTTGGATCTTTTCCATGCGATTCTCCTTATCCGCGCTTGGCGTAGTAGTTCATCAGACAGCCGTCGAGCAGGATCTCCCGCTCGTCATCGGTCAGGCCCCGGACGTGCAGCACGAGGGGCGTCTTGCTCCCGTCGGCGCGCAGGACCATGGCCGGGAAATCCTCGCTCCCCTGCTCCAACGTCCGGCGCACATCCGGCACGAAGACACAGTCGCCCGGCTGGCAGTCAAACGGCGTATCCGCATCCAGCGTGAACGGCAGCATGCCCCAGTTGATGCAGTTGCTGCGGTAGCGCTTGGTGGCAAATTCATAGCAGATGTTCGCAAAGCCGCCCAGCACCTTCTGGCACGAGGCCGCCTGCTCTCTGGCAGAGCCGTCGCCGGGCTTGTTGGCGAACACGCAGGAGCCGAACTGGGTGGTCTTCATCAGCGCCTGTGCATCGCCGAAGTGTCCTAGCACCGCCAGGAGGTCCGCCGGATCCGAACCCGCCCGCCGTTCGGCTTCGAGCGCGGCGATCTTCTTTGCGCGCGGCACATAGTCCGGCACGCGGCGCGAGAGCGTGAACTCCGCCAGCCGCAGGGGGTTCGAGCGGTAGGACGAGGTCTCGCCGGACGGGATGAGCTCGTCCGTGGTGGTCACGGGGTCGTGGATGACGGCGGCCAGCTCCAGCAGGAGGTTTTCGCCGAGCGCGTACATCTTCGGCCAGTCGGTGATGTTCGGGCCCATGATGAGCTTCGTCCCGGGCTGCGGATGGCCGAAGCCGTTGTAGACGCGGCGGGCGTAGACGGTCTCGTCAAAGACATACGGGTGGCGCTCCGGCTCGTAGTCCAGCGCGTCGGCCGGGGTGATGCGGCCGCCGTTTTTCGCCGTCGCGGCGATGGAGCGCGCGTCCATCAGGCACACGCCCGCGAGCTGCCCCTCGCCGGGCTTCGAGCCCTCGCGGTTCGGGAAGTTGCGCGTCGTATGACGGAGGGACAGGCCGTTGTTGGCGGGCACGTCGCCGGCGCCGAAGCACGGGCCGCAGAAGCTGGGCTTGATGATCGCGCCGGTCTCCAGCAGCTCCTCCGTCACGCCCATGCGCGTCAGCGCAAGGCTCACGGGCACGGACGTGGGATAGACGTTCATGGAGAAATAGCTGTCGCCGATCGAGCCGCCGCGCAGGATCTGCGCAGCCTCGTCGATGTTGTCGAACATGCCGCCCGCGCAGCCCGCGATGATGCCCTGGTCGGCCCAGACCGCGCCGTCGTGGATCTTATCGAGCAGGTGCACGTCGGCCTTCGGCCAGCGCTTTTTCGCCTCGGCCTCGACCCCGGCGAGCAGGTCTTCGGCGTTCGCGAGGAACTCGCGGATGGGGTAGGCATTCGACGGGTGGAACGGCAGGGCGATCATCGGCTCGACGGCGGACAGGTCGATCTCGACCATGCGGTCATAATACGCGCCGTCGCCGGGGACCAGCTCCTGATACGCCTCCGGGCGGCCGTGGATCTCAAAGAATTTCTTCGTCTCCTCGTCGGTCTGCCAGATGGAGGACAGGCAGGTCGTCTCGGTCGTCATGACGTCGATGCCGTTGCGGAAGTCGATGGGCAGACCGGCGACGCCGGGGCCGGCGAATTCCAGCACGCGGTTTTTGACGAAGCCGGAGGCGAACGTCGCCTGCACCAGCGCGAGCGCCACATCATGCGGGCCGACGCCGCGGCGGGGCCGGCCCGTCAGATAGACCAGCACGACCTCGGGCAGGTCCGCGTCCCACGTGTGCCGGAGGAGCTGCTTGGCAAGCTCCGGCCCGCCCTCGCCCACGGCCATGGTGCCGAGCGCGCCGTAGCGCGTATGCGAGTCCGAGCCCAGGATCATCGCGCCGCAGGCCGCCATCTGCTCGCGCGCGTAGGAATGGATGACGCTCTGGTTGGCGGGCACATAGATGCCGCCGTATTTCTTGGCCGCGGACAGGCCGAAGACATGATCGTCCTCGTTGAT
>CAVFYN010000241.1:0-3237 GCA_963626425.1 Bacteroidaceae bacterium | reverse complement strand
TCCGGCGACCTGTGCGTCGGAAAAAATACCGCTCGCCCTGCAAGTGTGGAATTTGTGCGCCCGCGGCGCACAAATTATGCGCGCGGCAGGGTGCAGTCCCCTTCCAATGGGAGCCCAGCGAAGCGGGTCCCATTGGAGCTCTTCAGAGCGTGTTCAATTTTAATTCGCCGTTTTCGGCCGCGAGGTCGATGCGCGTGATCGGCTCGAGGTAGCTGTCGATGATCTTCTCGGCCATCGGGTCCTCGATGAGCTTCTGGACCGTGCGGCGCAGATTGCGCGCGCCGTAGGCCGCGGAGTACGACTTTTCGGCCAGCAGATCCAGCACGCTCTCGTCCCACGTGACGTCGATGCCGCGCTCGGCCATGGCGCTTTTCAGCTCGCCGAGCATGATGGCGGCGATGGCGCGGAAGTTCTCCTCCGTGAGCTTGTTGAAGCAGATGACCTCGTCGACGCGGTTGAGGAATTCCGGGCGCAGGAACTCGCCGAGGGCCTTCATGGCCTTGTCGCGGCTGAGCTCATTGAGGCTCCGGCCGAAGCCGACGGAGCCGTCTTTCCGATCGGAGCCGGCGTTGGACGTCATGATGATGACGGCGTTTTCAAAATTCACGACGCGGCCGTGCGCGTCCGTGATGCGGCCGTCGTCGAGGATCTGGAGCAGGATGTTCAGCACGTCCGGATGCGCCTTTTCGATCTCGTCGAACAAAATGACGCAGTACGGCTTGCGGCGGACCTTCTCCGTCAGCTGCCCGGCCTCGTCATAGCCGACGTAGCCCGGAGGCGAGCCGATGATCTTCGAGACGGAGTGCTTTTCCATATACTCGGACATATCGAGCCGGAACAGGTTCTCCGCCGAGTCAAAAAGCTCGGCCGCGAGCTGCTTGACGAGCTCCGTCTTGCCCACGCCGGTCGAGCCGACGAAGATGAACGACACGGGGCGGCGCTTGGCCGAGATGCCCGCGCGGCTGCGGCGGATGGCCGTCGCGACGGCGTGGACGGCCTCGTCCTGGCCGACGATGTGCTGCTTGAGGCGGTCCTCGAGATTTTTGAGCTGTTCATACTCCTGCTCGCGGATCTTGCTGGCCGGGATCTTCGTCCACAGCTCGATGATGCGCGCGAGATTGTCGATGGTCAGCGCGGGCGCGGGCTGCTTCTGCAGCGGCTCGAGCTCGCCCCCGATCTGGAACCGGCGCGAGCGGAGCGTGGCAAGGCGCTCGTAGCTCTCCTGCCGCGGCGTCTCCTCGAGCATGTCGATCTCGAGGTTCACGTCGTCCAGGTCCTTCTGCAGCTGCGCGATGCGCGAGATGGACGCGCTGCGCAGGTTGACGTCCGAGCACGCCTCGTCGAGCAGGTCGATGGCCTTGTCGGGCAGGAAGCGGTCGGTGATGTACCGCTCGGACAAAATGACGCACTGGCGCGCGATCTCGGGCGAGATGGTCACGCCGTGGTACTCTTCATAATAATGCGCGATGCCGCGCAGGATCTCGACGGCCTCGTCCTCCGTCGGCTCGGCGACGGTCACGGGCTGGAAGCGCCGCTCGAGCGCGGCGTCTTTTTCGATGTATTTGCGGTACTCGGCGAACGTCGTCGCGCCGATGACCTGGATCTCGCCGCGCGAGAGGGCGGGCTTTAGGATGTTGGCGGCGTTCATGCTGCCCTCGGCGTCGCCCGCGCCGACGAGGTTGTGCACCTCGTCGATGACGAGGATGATGTTGCCGAGCTTTTTGATCTCGTCGATGAGGCTCTTCATGCGGCTCTCAAACTGGCCGCGGAACTGCGTCCCGGCGACCATGGCCGTCATGTCGAGCAGGTAGACCTCGCGGTCGCGCAGCTTGAACGGGACGTCGCCGGAGACGATCTTCTGCGCGAGTCCCTCGGCGATGGCCGTCTTGCCGACGCCCGGCTCGCCGATGAGGCAGGGATTGTTCTTCTGGCGGCGGTTGAGGATCTGGATGACGCGCTCGAGCTCCTCCTCGCGGCCGATGATATGGTCCAGCTTGCCGTCGCGCGCCTTCTGCGTGAGGTTCTGGCAGTAGGTATCGAGGAATTTGTGCTTTTTGTTTTTGGAGCCGTTCGGCTTCTCCGCCGCGCGCTGGCGGCTCTCGGTCTTTTCCGGCTCCGGGGCGGCGGGGACGTTGTCCTGCCCGGCTGCGCCGAAGAGCTTGTTGAGGAACGGGAAGGTCGCGGTCTGGCTGTCGTTCTCGTCGGCCTCATCGTCATCGCTCTGGTTCTGGCCGAGCAGGCCCTCCAGACCGTTCATGGCTTCGGTCATTTCGCCGTTGAGGTTTTCCAGATCATCCTCCGACAGGCCCATCCGCTCGATCATATCGTCGACGGGCTTGATGCCCATTTCCTTCGCGCACTTGAGGCACAAGCCCTCGTTGACAGTCTTTCCGCCGTCAATTTTTGTAATAAAGATCACTGCAAGATTCTTTTTGCATCTTGAGCATAAGGTCGGTTTCATAGAGGTGTCTCCTTATCGTGCTTTTGCTTCTAAAGAGTATATCACAGGCAGGCAGTCGTATCGTTGCAGAATTGTAAACGATTTTTGGAAAAAGTTTTACGGGACATACAGGGTCCCGTGGCCGTTGGCCAGCAGGATCGCCGAGCCGTCGGCGCGCATGACCACGCTGGCCGCGCCCGCGGTGTTGTCGGAAACATCGTATTCCTGCAGGGACTGGTCGTAGATGGAGAGCGAGCTGCTCGTCAGGATCGCCAGATATTTGCCTGCGGCGGAGATATCGAGGATCTGCTCGCCGGAGGACAGGCGGCCGAGCTCCGCGCCGTCATAGCCGACGGTCAGGACGGTATAGCGGTTGCCCGCCTGATAGAGGTTCATCACGAGCGTCAGACAGCCGCTGCCGTCGGTCGTGTAGTCCTTGAGGTACGACTCGCCGTAGGAGAAGCTGCCGAGCAGATTCCCATCCAGATCGTAGAAGCTGAGCGCATCCTCGGCCAGCACGCAGAGCTTGCTGTCGGACACGAAGTGCAGGTCGTAGATCATGGCGTTGCCGATGGGGATGGTGCAGGCGATCTCCTCCGCGTCGGTCCGGAAGAGGACAACGGAGGATTCAAACATGCCGTCCTGCTGGCCGAGGACCGCCGCGGCGGCGTATTTTGAGCCGCTGGCCACAGCGCAGCGCATGAAGTACTGGCTGGCGGACAGCCAGCGGTAAATAAGCGACTGCTGGCTGTTATAGACGTAGAGGACGGATTTGTATCCGGGTTCCGAGGAGAGAT
>CAVFYN010000240.1:0-4158 GCA_963626425.1 Bacteroidaceae bacterium | reverse complement strand
TCTTCCGCGAGCGCACGCACGGGTCGCTGCTCATCATCACGCACTCCACGCGCATTTTGGAGGCGCTGCGCGTTGACGCCGCGCACGTGATGGAAAACGGCGTCATCGTCAAAAACGGCGGGGCCGAGCTGGTCGAGGCCATCAACGAAAAGGGCTTCGGCAGCCTGAAGACCGAGTAAGACGGAGGCGTCAGCATGGCAGAGAATAGAGAAAAAACCTACGTTGCGGACGTAGACCGCAGCATTTACGACATACGCGACGCGGAGCACGACGCCTACCGCATGGAGTCCGGCCTGACGCCGGAGATCGTGGACAAGCTCAGCAAGGAAAAGGGCGATCCCGTGTGGATGCAGCAGTTTCGGCTGCAGGCCCTGCAAATTTACAATGAGCTGAGCGTTCCCGACTGGGGACCGTCGCTCGATGGCTTGGACATCGACCACATCGCCACCTATGTCCGCCCGAACACAAAGATGCAGAACGACTGGGCGAACGTCCCGCAGGACATCAAGGACACCTTCGAGCGCCTTGGCATCCCGCAGGCGGAGCGCAAATCGCTCGCGGGCGTCGGCGCGCAGTACGACTCCGAGCTGGTTTACCATAATGTGCGCGACGAGGTCGCCGCCGAGGGCGTGGTCTACACCGATATGGAAAGCGCCCTCAAGGGCGAGTACGCCGACATGGTGCGCAAGTATTTCATGAAGCTCGTCACCCCGCGCGACCACAAGTTCGCCGCGCTCCACGGCGCGGTGTGGTCCGGCGGCTCGTTCGTGTACGTCCCAAAGGGCGTCCACCTGTCCATTCCGCTCCAGTCCTACTTTCGGCTCAACGCCAGGGGCGCGGGCCAGTTCGAGCACACGCTCATCATCGTGGACGAGGGCGCGAGCCTGCACTTCATCGAGGGCTGCTCCGCGCCGAAGTACAACGTGGCGAACCTTCACGCGGGCTGCGTGGAGCTGTACGTCAAAAAGAACGCCAAACTGCGCTACTCGACCATCGAAAACTGGTCGAAGAATATGTACAACCTCAACACCAAGCGGGCGCTGGTCGAGGAGGGCGGCACGATCGAATGGGTGTCCGGTTCGTTCGGCTCGCACGTCGGCTGCCTGTATCCCATGAGCATTTTGAAGGGCGACAACGCCCGCATGGAATTCACCGGCGTGACCTTCGCCGGCGCGGGGCAGGAGTTCGACACGGGCGCGAAGGTCGTCCACGTCGGCAGGAACACCAGCAGCTATATGAACACGCGCTCGATCAGCAAGAGCGGCGGCGCGAGCACCTTCCGTTCGAGCGTGGTGGTGGAAAGGAGCGCCAGGGGCGCCAAATCTGCCGTGTCCTGCCAGTCGCTCATGCTCGACTCCGACTCCCGCTCGGACACCGTTCCCGCCATGGACATCAAAACGCGGGACGCCGCCGTGGGCCACGAGGCAAGGATCGGCGCGATCAGCAACGACGCGGTCTTTTACCTCATGAGCCGCGGCATGAGCGAGGAGGACGCCCGCGCCCTGATCGTCAGCGGCTTCGCGGACAACGTGTCCAAGGAGCTGCCGCTGGAATACGCCGTGGAAATGAACAACCTCATCCGTCTGGAGATGAAGGGCAGCATCGGCTGAGTGAAGGGAGCGAACGATATGGAAAAAATGATTTATGTCAACCGTCCCGCTTCGCGCACCTGGAACCGTCTCGGCGTGAACGAGGCCGCCGTCCGCTGGGACGCGGACGCGGAGACGCCAATCGAAAGCACGGCCTATACCGCCCTCTCCGGCGAAAACGCGCCCATCCGCATCGAAGTATCGGACGGCGGCGCGGCCTACGCCCGCCGCGTCTGCGCCGTGACCGCCGGGGCGGGCGCGGACGTGACCGTTTACGAGATCTGCACCACCGCGCGGCCACTCGCCGCGGAGCTGCGGCTCACGGCGGAAAAGGGCGCGCGCCTTCGCGTCGTGCAGCTTCTGAACCCCGCGCGGGGCGCGGTGCTGCGCCACGAGCTGACCGCGCAGGTCGGCAAGAGCGCGAGGCTCGACCTTATCTCTCTCCAGCTCGGCGACGGCGATATTTACGCCGACCATCATATTGCCCTCGCGGGCGACGGCGCGGCGCTGCGCGCCGACCTCGGCTACCTCGCCCGCCACAGCGACACGGTGGACGTCAATCTAACCGTCGAGCAGAGCGGCAAAAACACCGTCAGCGAGATCAATGCCGCCGGTGCGCTGATGGAGGGCGCGAAGAAAATTTTCCGCGGCACCATCGACTTCAAACGCGGTTCGTCCGGTTCCGTCGGCAGTGAGAACGAGACCGTCCTGCTGCTCGGCGAGGACGCGGAAAACAAGACCGTTCCGGTCATCCTCTGCGCCGAGGAGAACGTCGAGGGCAGCCACGGCGCGACGATCGGCGAGCTGGACGCGGACACGCTTTTCTACTTTGCCAGCCGCGGCATCGACCGTGCCGCCGCCGAAGCCATCCTTGCCCGCGCCGCCGTCGAACGGCTCGCGCGCATGGTAGGCGACGAAGCCTTTTCCGCGCGCGCCCTCGGGGCGCTCGCGCAGGTCCTGTGCACGAAGGAGGTCAGCGAATGAGCACGAACTACAAGGCCGATTTCCCGCTGCTCACACAGCGCGACGTCGCCTATCTCGACAGCGCCGCCACCGCCCAGCGCCCGCGGTGCGTGCTGGACGCGGAGCGGGATTTCTACACGCTCCACAACGCCAACCCCATGCGCGGGCTTTATCCCCTGAGCATTGAGGCGACCGACGCTTTCGAGAGCGCCCGCGCCGCCGTTGCGCGCTTTCTCGGCGCGGCGCAGCCGGAGGAGATCGTCTTTACCCGCAACACCACCGAGGGACTCAACCTCGTGGCCTACAGCTACGGACTGAGCCACGTCAGGGCGGGTGATGAAATTCTCATCTCCACGATGGAGCACCACAGCAATATCCTCCCCTGGCAGATGGTCTGCCGTCAGACCGGCGCGCGGCTCAAATTCATGGAATGTGAACCGGACGGCAGTCTCGATCTTGATAAGGTCGAGGCCCTCATCACGGAGAAAACAAAAATTGTCGCGCTCCAGCAGGTCTCGAACGTGTTCGGGCGCGAATACCCCCTCCGCGCGGTCGCGGATATGGCGCATTGCGTCGGCGCGGTGCTGGCAGCGGACGGCGCGCAGAGCGCGCCGCACCTGCCCGTCAACGTGCGGGAGCTGGGCGCGGACTTCTTCGCCTTCTCCGGCCACAAGCTCTACGGCCCTATGGGCATCGGCGCGCTGTATGGGCGGCGCGAGCTGCTGGAGGAGATGCCGCCGTTTCTCACCGGCGGCGAGATGATCGACTCCGTCACGCGCGAGGGCGCGGTGTTCGCCGAGACGCCGCACAAATTCGAGGCCGGCACCGTCAACGCCGCGGGCGCGGCGGGCCTGCACGCTGCCATCGGCTATGTGGAGTCCGTCGGCTTCGACGCCATCCACGCACGCGAGCTGGCGCTCACCGCCGACGCCTTCGCGCGCATGAGCGCCCTCCCGCATGTCCATATCCTCGGATCGGACAAGCCGGAGGAGCACAACGGCATTCTGACCTTCACGGTGGACAACGTCCACCCGCACGACGTGAGCGAGCTGCTCGCCGACGACGGCGTGGCCGTCCGCGCGGGGCATCACTGCGCCGAGCCGCTGCACCGCTTTCTCGGCCTTCACGCCACGGTGCGCGCGAGCTTCGCGTTCTACAACGATAAGAACGACACGGACCGGCTGATCGACAGTCTCTCCACCGTCAGGAGGCGCATGGGCTATGACGACTAACCCCTTTTACAATGAAATTCTCACCGAGCACAACATCCGCCCCGAGTTCAAGCGCGAGCTGCCGGACGCGGATATCGTGCTCGACGGCGTAAATCCGAGCTGCGGCGACGAGATCCAGCTCAGGCTCAAGCTCGACGGCGACACCATCACCGACGTCGCGTTCGTCGGCGACGGCTGCGCCATCTCGCAGGCGTCCGCCGACATCATGCTCGGCATGATCGTCGGCAAAAAGAAGGATGAGGCCCTGCGGCTCGGCGAGCTTTTCCTGCGCATGATCCGCGGAGAGGCGAGCGAGGAGGAGATTGACCGTCTTGAGGAGGCCTCGGCGCTGCGCGACGTTTCCCATATGCCCGCGCGCGTGAAGTGCGCCCTGC
>CAVFYN010000239.1:0-4643 GCA_963626425.1 Bacteroidaceae bacterium | reverse complement strand
GCGCGACCAGATTGGTGTTGCAGCCGATGAAGCTGTCGTCCCCGATGGTGCAGCGATACTTTTTGAAGCCGTCGTAATTCGTCGTCACGGTGCCGCAGCCGAAATTCACGCGCTCACCGCAGTCGCTGTCGCCGACGTAGGTGAGGTGCGAAATTTTCGTGCCGTTGCCGATGACGGAGTTCTTGATCTCCACGAAATCGCCAACCTTGACGTGGTCGCCGATCGTCGAGTTCGGGCGAACGTAGGCGAAGGGGCCGACCGTCGTGTGGCTGCCGATGACGCTCTCGTTGGTCTGTGAGACGTTGATCTCGGTGAAGTCTCCCACCGTGCAGTCGCGCACCATCGCGTTCGGGCCGATGGTACAGCCTTCACCGATCACCGTCTCGCCCCGCAGAATCGTGCCGGGGAGCAGGACGGTGCCCGCGCCGATCTTCACGCGCGGGTCGATATAGACGCTGTTCGTATCCATGATGACGACGCCGTTTGCAAGATGCTTTTCCGCAATCTTCTGGCGGCACATCGGCTGCGCGGCGCGCAGCTCCTCCGCGTCGCCGACGGGCAGAAAGCCCCTGGAGATCTCGCAGCCCCTGGGAAAGGCCGCGAACGCGCCGTGCTCGCGCAGCACGTCGCGGCACGCATCCGCCGGAGCGGAATACACCACGCCGCCGGAGAACACGCCCACCGGCAGCACCACGCCGTTGACGATCAGCACGCTGCCCGTCTCGCCGTCGAGCAGGCGCAGCAGCTCGTCCGCGTGCCTCGCGCCGTCCACAAAGGTGACGTCCGCCCCCTTGGGGAGATACGGGCGCATGATCTCCTGCGCAGAAACGTCGGAGACAATAAAAAGCCGCTCGACGCCGCGCTCGCAAAGCTCCGCGCACATCCACGTCAGGATGGGGCAGAACAAAACGGGCTGCAGCATCAGCGGCGTTTTTTCTTCCGTACAGGTGATATTATCCGGCACAAAAAGCACGGCGACCTTCTGATCCATCGGACATGCCCCCTCTGCAATGACTTTACATTCATTTTGTATTATAACAAACCTTTTCAAAAAATCCACCTTTTCCTGCAATTTTCTCAAAAAGTTTTTTGCGTTCTGCATGATTTTATGCAACACGCAAAATAATGTTGATGAAAGACGGTTTTATGGTTGATTTTGTAAACTTTACGAGGTATAATAAGCAGACTTTCGAAAAAGGAGGGGGTGCTTTGTGCTCAATATCGTCCTTGTGGAGCCGGAGATCCCGCAGAACTGCGGCAACATCGCGCGCACCTGCGCCGCGACCGGCGCGCGGCTGTACCTCGTCAAGCCCCTCGGCTTCGACGTTTCCGACCGCGCGGTCAAGCGCGCAGGGCTGGACTACTGGCACCTGGTCGAGGTATGCGTGTATGAAAATCTCGACGATCTCTTCCGGCGGTGCCCCGAAGCGGAGCGGGACTGCTGGCTCGCCACGACGAAGGCCCCGCAGGACTACTGCGAGGCGGAATTTCACGACGGCTGCTGGCTCTTTTTCGGCAAGGAGACCGCGGGACTGCCGGAGGGCTTCCGTATGGCGCATTATGAGCGCTGCATCCGCCTTCCCATGCGCGCCGAGGCGCGCAGCCTGAATCTATCCAACTCCGTCGCCATCCTGACCTATGAGGCGCTCAGGCAGCTCGGCTTTCCCGGGCTCAAGTGCACGGGCGAGATGGCGAAAAAGCAAAGCTGATCCTTAAACATTCACATAGAAGGAGCATCATCATGAACTACAACAAAAAGACCGTGTACGACATCGACGTGGCGGGCAAAAAGGTCCTGCTGCGCTGCGACTTCAACGTTCCTCAGGATAAGGCCACCGGCGCGATCACGTCCGATAAGCGCATCGTCGCCGCGCTGCCGACTATCCGCTATCTGCTCTCGCAGGGCGCGGCGGTCATCGCCTGCTCCCATCTCGGCAAGCCCGAGCCGAGCTTTGAAAAGTGGGTAAAGAAGCAGACGGAGAAGGGCAAGGACCCCGCCGAGCTGACCGAGGAGAAGTGGGAGAAGTCCCTCAAAAAGCTCACGCTCGCGCCTGTCGCGGAGCGTCTGAGCGAGCTGCTGGGGCAGCCGGTCATCTTCGCGCATGACGTGGTCGGTCCCGACGCAAAGGCCAAGGCCGCGGCGCTCAAGGGCGGCGAGATCATGCTGCTTGAAAACACCCGCTTTGAGGCGGGCGAAACGAAGAACGATCCCGCGCTCGCCCGTGAGCTTGCCTCGATGGCCGAGGTCTATGTTTCCGACGCTTTCGGCAGCGTCCACCGCGCGCACGCCTCCACCGCCGGCGTGGCCGCGTTCCTGCCCGCCGTGTCCGGTCTGCTGGTCGCGCGCGAGCTGGAGGTCATGGGCAAGGCGCTCAACGATCCCAAACGCCCGTTTGTCGCCGTGCTCGGCGGCGCGAAGGTCAGCGACAAGATCGCCGTCATCAACAACCTTCTCGAAAAGGCCGACACCGTTATCATCGGCGGCGGCATGGCCTACACCTTTGCAAAGGCGCAGGGCGGGGAGATCGGCCAGTCCCTGCTCGAGGAGGATAGGTGCGCCTACGCGCTCGAAATGATCGAGAAAGCCAGGGCAAAGGGCGTCAAGCTCCTGCTTCCGGTGGACACCGTCGCGGCGAAGGAGTTTTCCGCCGACGCCGAGCCGGTCGTGGTGGACACAATGCACATTCCCGCCGACATGATGGGCATGGACATCGGCCCGAGGACGGTTCGCCTGTTCTGCGACGCGACGCGCGGCGCGGGTACCATCGTCTGGAACGGCCCGATGGGCGTTTTTGAGTTTCCCGCCTTCGCGAACGGCACCAAGGCTATGGCCCAGGCGCTCGCCGAGAGCGGCGCGGTGACCATCATCGGCGGCGGCGACAGCGCGGCGGCGGCCGAGCAGCTCGGCTTCGCCGACAGGATCACGCACATTTCCACCGGCGGCGGCGCGTCGCTCGAGTTCCTTGAGGGCAAGGAGCTGCCCGGCGTCGCCTGCCTGCTTGATAAGTAAAGACAGCCTATCCCATTTTTATATAGATCAGGAGAATAAACATTATGAATCGCAGATACCGCAAAACCATCATTGCCGGAAACTGGAAAATGAACAAGACCGCCACCGAGACCAAGCAGTTCGCGGACGATTTCAAGGCGCTGCTGCCCAAGACCAAGTGGTGCGATGTTGTCGTGTGCGTGCCGAGCGTGGATATTCCCGCCGCGGTCCGCGCCTTCAAGGACAGCCGCGTGGCCGTTGGCGCGGAGAACCTGTTTTATGAGTCTCACGGCGCCTACACCGGCGAGGTGTCCGCCGAGATGCTGCGCGACCTCGGCGTAAGATACGTCATCGTCGGCCACAGCGAACGCCGCGCCATGTTCGGCGAAACGGACATGATTGTCAATAAGAAAGTCCACGCCGCGCTGAACGCGGGGCTCAACCCCATCGTCTGTGTGGGCGAGAGTCTTGAGCAGCGCGAGATGGGCGTGACGATGGAGCTTGTCGCGCTTCAGGTCAAGTCAGCGCTCTCCGGCGTGGCCGCGGAGAACGTCCGCCGCTGCGTGATCGCCTATGAGCCGATTTGGGCCATCGGCACCGGCAAGACCGCCACCGGCGAGCAGGCCGCCGAGGTCTGCACCTTCATCCGCGCCACCATACGTTCGATGTACGGCGCGCGCATCGCGCGTTCCGTCACCATCCAGTACGGCGGCTCGATGAATCCCGCCAACGCCGCCGAGTTGCTCGGTCATGAGGACATCGACGGCGGCCTGATCGGCGGCGCGTCCCTCGACGCGGGCAAGTTCATGGACATTGTCAACGCAGCCAATCAGGGCTGAATCGAAAGGAGTCCTTTCTATGAATAAAACTCCCACCGCCCTCGTCATCATGGACGGCTTCGGCCTGAGCGATGAGGTGCGGGGCAACGCCGTGCGCGGCGCGAATACGCCCGTGCTCGACCGTCTGAACGGTGAGTATGCGCACACGACGCTTGCCGCCTCCGGTCTGGACGTGGGCCTGCCCGCCGGACAGATGGGAAACAGCGAGGTCGGCCACACCAACATCGGCGGCGGCCGAGTGGTGTTTCAGGATCTGCCGCGCATCTCCCGCGCGATCGAGGACGGCACCTTCTTTGAAAATCCCGCCTACAACGCCGCGATGGACGCCTGTTTGGAAAAGGGAACGGCGCTGCACCTCTACGGCCTGCTCTCCGACGGCGGCGTTCACTCCACCGTCGAGCACGTCTGGGCGCTGCTGAAGATGGCCGGCATCAAGGGGCTCAAGCGCGTGTACCTGCACTGCTTCCTCGATGGGCGCGACGTTTCCCCGACCTCCGGCGCGGACTTTGTCGCCGCGGCGCAGAAAAAGTGCGCCGAGCTGGGCGTCGGTAAGATCGCGACCGTCATCGGGCGCTACTACGCGATGGACCGCGATAAGCGCTGGGACCGTCTCGAGCGTGCCTATGACGCGATGGTCTACGGTGAGGGTATTCAGAGCGACGATCCCGTCGCCGCCGTCCGCGCATCCTACGAGAGCGGCGTGACCGACGAATTTGTCGAGCCGATCGTCTGCGACAAAGAGGGAACGATCTCCGATAATGACTCCATCATCTTCTTCAACTACCGTCCCGACCGCGCCCGCGAGATCACCCGCG
>CAVFYN010000238.1:0-4675 GCA_963626425.1 Bacteroidaceae bacterium | reverse complement strand
CCGGGCACTTCCAGGTCGTGACAGGCAGCTTCTCGAGGATCTCGGTGACATGCGGGAACGTGTCGAGACCGGACAGATCCATCATCTCGAACGGGCCCATCGGGTGGTTCAGGCCGAGCTTGATGGCGGTGTCGATGTCGTCGATGGTGGCGACGCCGTCCTCATACTCGTGAATGGCCTCGAGCATGAAGGCGAACAGGCAGCGGTTGACAATGAAGCCCGGGGTGTCGGTCTGGCAGAGGACCGGGACCTTGCCCATCTTCTCGGAGACCTCGCGAACGGCCTCGACAGTGGCGTCGGAGGTGTAGTTCGAGCGGATCATCTCAACGAGCTTCATCGCGTAGACCGGGCTGAAGAAGTGCATGCCCATGCAGCGCTCCGGGTTCTTGCAGTCCTTCGTGATCTCGGTGATGGACATCGAGGACGTGTTCGTGCAGAGGATGGCATCCGGGCGGCAGATCTCGCCGAGCTGCTTGAAGGTGTCCTGCTTGAGGCTCATGATCTCCGGGACAGCCTCGATGACGAAGTCGGCCGGGGCGACGCCCTCGAGCTCGACGGTCGTGGTGATGTTGGCCAGCAGGGCGTCAGCGGCCTCCTGCGTGGTCTTGCCCTTGGCGACCTGCTTGTCAAGGCCAGTCTTGATGGTGTTGACACCCTTGTCGCAGAATTCCTGCTTGATGTCACGCATGATGACCTTGTAGCCGTTGGCTGCCGCGATCTGAGCAATGCCCGCGCCCATCTGGCCGGCGCCCAGGACGGCGATCGTGTTGATTGCCATTGGAATCGTCTCCTTTATGAATTTGAATACTGAAGTAGGGGATAAGTACAGTTTCAGCTTCGTAAACACGCGCCCGCGCCGGGGCGAAGCCCCGGACGTTTGCGTGGTTGCGACAAATTAGTTGTTGGTGAAGACCGCGGCGCGCTTCTCGATCATCGCGGCCATGCCTTCCTTCTGGTCATGGGTGTCGAAGAGAAGCGTGAACTCGGTCGTCTCCGTGGCCTTGCCCTGGGAGATGGTCTCGAGGGAGGCCTTGTTGATGGCGGCCTTGGCGGAGGCGAGCGCGCAGGCCGGGCGGGCCTTCAGACGCTCAGCGATCTCGACGGCCTTGGCGTAGATGGCGTCGTACTCGGCCTTCGCGGCGACGGACTCGGCGGCCTTGTTGGCGGCCTTGAGCGCGTCGAGGTTCGGCTCGCCGGCCTTCTTTGCGGCCTTGAACGCCTTCTTCGCCTCGGCAGCGGCGCTCTCGAGCTCCGCGTCGCCGACGACGAACCAGTTGAGCAGGCCGAGGTCATAGGCCTCCTTGCCGGTCAGCGGGTGCGCCGGGTCGGAGAGCATGACGAGCTCCTTGGCTTTCGCCGCGCCGACGAGCGCCGTGGCGCGGGCGCAGCCGTTGGCGCCCGGGATGATGCCCAGGCCGCACTCCGGGAACGCCAGGCACGTGCGCGGACCGCCGACGCGGAAGTCGCACGCGAGCGGCATCTCGAAGCCGCCGCCGAACGCGAAGCCGGCAACGGCCGCGATCGTCGGGATGGACATGGACTCAAGCTCGTTGTTGATGTCGATGGCAAGGCCGGAGAACTCGCGCGCGTAGCGCGGGGTGGCCTCGGCCATCTCCTTGACGTCGGCGCCGGCCGCAAAGGCCTTCTCGCTGCCCGTCAGGATGAGGACGCGGACGGAGGGATCGGCCTTGACCTCGTTGATCGCGGCCATGATGTCGCGGTTGATCTCGGAATTGAGGGCGTTGAGCGCCTTCGGACGGTTGAGCTGGATGGTAGCGATGCCGTCGTTCACCGAATAGATGATGTTCTCGTACTCCATGAGATCCTCCTGCTTATTCCGCCGGGATGGACTGGCCGCCGTCGCAGAGGATGTACGTGCCGGTCATGTAGTTGAAGCTGTCCGAGCACATGGCGAGCACCGGGCCGGCGATCTCCTCGATCGTGCCGAGGCGGCGGACCGAGGTGGCCTTGGACTGCTGCTTGTAGTAGTCGGTCGGGTTGCCGTCGGCGTCGATGAAGAACTCCTCGTTGAGCGGGGTGACGACGTAGCCCGGGCAGATGCAGTTGCAGGTGATGTTCTCACGGCCGAAGTTGTTGGCCATGGTGCGGGCGAGGCTGAGGCAGCCGGCCTTGGAGGCGCCGTAGGCAACAACGCCCTTGCCGCCGATGAGGCCGCCGACGGAGGCGGTGATGATGATCTTGCCGCCCTTCTTGCCGTTGGTGGCGTTTTGCTTGATCATCTGGCGCGCAGCGGCCTGGCAGAACATGAACGTGCCGGTCAGGTTCGTGGCGATGACCTTCTCGAAGTCCGCCGCGGTGTACTCCGGACGGCCCTCGCGGGTCTCGACGATGAGGGCGGTCGGGCCGGAGATGCCGGCGTTGTTGATGAGGATGTTCAGCTCGCCGAACTCCTCGACCGTCTTGTCGATGACCATCTGGATGGACTCCATCTTGCTCGAGTCAGCCGGAATGCCGATGGCGCGGCCGCCCTTGCAGTAGTTCTCGTTGAGATCGGCAGCGGCGTCGAGCACCTTCTTCTCGGTGCGGGCCGTGATGACGACGTTCGCGCCGTAGGCAGCGAGCGCGCAGGCGATGCCGAAGCCGAGACCCTGCGTGCCGCCGGTGATGATGGCGGTCTTGCCGGTCATATCGAACGACGGGATGCCGATCTTTCTGTTCATATGAGCCATGTGTATTCAGTCCTTTACTTCAAAATGTTCGATGCATAGCGCACACGGGGGACAGGCGGTGTCCCGCCTGTCCCTGATGCGTAGGCTTTATTACTTCTTCGCGGTCTTGAGAGCGTCGAAGCGGGCGAGCATGGCGCGCGGCGTGGCCGTGGCACGCTCGTAGCGCGGACACTCCTCGTAGCCGGGCAGGCCGGCGAGGTACTTCGCGATCTTCTTGAGCTCCTCGAGGTCGTAGCGGCTCATGAGCGTGATCTCCTCCATGAGCGGGGAGCCGCCGCCGTGGACGCCGGCAACAGCCTGGGCACCCTCGAACGCGTCGCAGAGCTTGTCTTCCATCATGCGCATGACGCGATGCGTCTCCTCGGCGGTGTAGGCCGGGTTGCGGACGATGTACTTGTTGCAGAGATCAGCGGTCTCCGGAGCGTAGAAGCTCTCCTCGGTCGGGAGGGAAGCGCAGACGCCGCCGGTGAGGTCGGCAAGGATCTCGTACTCGTGGTAGATGTTGTGGCCCGCAAGACGGCGGCCGGCGTTGGTGAGGATCTCATCCGGGACCCACTGGCCGGACGGGAACTCGACGGCGCGGTAAGCGGACTGCTGGCCGGCGGCAAAGACGAGCTCGGCCGTCTGGATGATGTCGCAGAGCTTGGAGCGGACGTGCGACTCCTTGGCGATGTCGTTCACATCGGCAACGAGCGCGGCCTGGGAGGCAATGACCTCGGAGACAGCGGTCTTGCAGCCGGTGTAGGAATGACGATGATAGTGCGCGAACATGAGGGCGAGGTAGCCGGCGTAGCGGCAGACATCCTCATGGTCACGGCCGCACATGAACACGCGGTCGTACGGGACGAAGCAGTCGTCGAAGATGGTCAGGGACTCAACGTCGCCGATGTGCGCCCACGGGGCGTCGATGTGCTTGCGCTTGTGGTGCTGGCCGGGCAGAGCCATGAGCTTGATGCCGTCCCAGTCGGCCGGGAGGGCGAAGGCGATGGCGTAGTCGGAGTCGTCCGGGCTCATGAACTTCGTCGGGTTGACGATGATCTCGTCGACGTACGGAGCGTTGGAGTTGCAGATCTTCGCGCCGCGGACGATGATGCCCTTGCACGGCTTGCCGTCGACGCCGATGCCGTCGACGTTCGTCTCAACGACATGGACGAACTGGTCGGGATCCGGCTGCATATGAGCACGCTTGTACTTCGGGTTGCGGGAGCCCTTGACGTCGGTCTGGGCGCAGTTGCAGACGAGGTCGTTCTCCTGGCAGTACGCGATGTACTTCAGAAGACGCTGATGATACTCGGTGCCGCAGGCGGCGTCGCAGTCATAAGTAACGGAGTACAGAGCGTTCATGGCGTCCGTGCCCATGCAGCGCTGCATGCAGCCGCCGACGCGGTGGCAGATGAGACGGGTCATGAGCTGCTTCTTGAGCAGGTCTTCCTTGCTGTGGTTGACGTTGGTGCAGCGGTTGATGATGGCGCCCTCCATGCCGGGGATGTTGGACTCGGCAAGGCAGACATCCGCATAGCGGGGGTCGTTCGCCGTGTCATAGCACTGCTTCATGACATAGGTGCCGCCGACGATCCAGTCCGCGAGATCGCGGCCTTCGCCCTCGACGCCGTTGGAGCGGTCAACTTTCTTGCCGTGCAGGTACACGTTCGGCTTCATGGCGAGCAAACGCGCCTTGTACTGTTCATAGGTTCCGATGTAATTTGCCATTGTCTTTCTCCTTCTCAGCAACTAATTTTATCGAAGCGTTTAAGGCTTTCACGAATTTGATATGGCCTGAAAGCAGGCCGACGGGCGGGTCTTGCGGCCCGCCCATGGGGTCATTTACTTTTTGATGGAGTCGAAGCGCTCGAGCATCTTGCGCGGGGTCTGCACGGCGCGCTCATAGCGCGGGCATTCCTCGTAGCCGGGCAGACCGGCCAGATACTTGGCGATCTTCTTGAGCTCCTCGAGGTCGTAGCGGCTCATGAGCGTGATCTCCTCCA
>CAVFYN010000237.1:0-4807 GCA_963626425.1 Bacteroidaceae bacterium | reverse complement strand
GCGTGGACAGCGACCAGAAGTACATCGATCCCGAGGTCATCATCTGCTCGATGAAGAAGGAGGTCGGCAGCTCCACTTATGACGCGGTCGCCGGCTACCTCAAGGGCGAGAGCCGCTTCGGCACCACTTGGACCGCCGACATGGCGACCGGCTACGTCGGCATCGGCTACGGCGACGACGGCATGACACAGCAGGTTCCCGACGAGGTCAAGGCCGCCGTTTCGGAGCTTGCCGAGAAGATCTCCTCCGGCGAGATCGTGGTGGAGACCACCCGCGGCTGAGCAAAGCTACCTCCCCAAATGTAAGCATCCTTTGCGGCGCGGCATACCCTGCCGCGCCGCTTCCGCTATTCCAACGAAAGTGAGGTAACGAGCCTTGCAGGAAAACGCAGTTGAGTTCCGCCACGTTTCCATGGAGTTTCCCGGCGTGCTCGCCAATGACGACGTGTCGCTTGAGATACGGCGGGGCGAGGTCTTTGCCCTCGTCGGCGAGAACGGCGCGGGCAAAACGACGCTGATGAACGTCCTTTACGGCATCCACGAGCCGACGAACGGCGAGGTGTACATCCGCGGGGAGAAGGTCGGGCGCTTCACGCCGAAAAACTCCATCGCGATGGGCGTCGGCATGGTGCATCAGCATTTCATGCTCGTGCCCAGCTTCACTGCGGCGCAGAACATCGTCATGAGCCGCGAGCCGCGGCGCTTCGGCGTGCTGTTCGACAATACCGCCGCCGAGCGCGAAACGCGAAGCCTCGTGGAGGAATACGGTCTCGCGGTCGATCCCGCCGCCGTGGTGCGTGAGCTGGGCGTGGGGCTCCAGCAGCGCGTGGAGATCCTCAAGACCCTCTACCGCGGCGCGGACATTCTCATTTTGGACGAGCCGACCGCCGTGCTCACCCCGCAGGAAACGGACGAGCTGTTCGCCGTGATCCGCCGCGTGGTGCGCGAGCTGGGCATGACCGTCATCATCATCACGCACAAGCTCTACGAGGTCATGGCCATCTCCGACCGCGTGGGCGTGATGCGCAAGGGCCGGCTCATCGGCGTGGAGAACACCCGCGACGTGGACGAGCGTAAGCTCGCCTCGATGATGGTCGGCCGTCCCGTGCTCTACGACCGTCTTGAACGGACCGGCGAGCCGGGCGCGGAACAGATCAGGGTCGAAAGCCTTACGGTCTGCGATGACCGGGGGCTGGTCGCGGTGGACGGTCTTAGTCTGTCCGTCCTCGCGGGCGAGGTGCTCGGCATCGCCGCCATTGAGGGCAACGGGCAGAGCGAGCTGCTTGAAGCCGTCACCGGTATGCGCCGCGTCGAGCGCGGCACGGTCGAGATCTGCGGGCAGAACGTTACGGGCAAAACGGCGGGCGAGATCCGCGCCGTCGGTCTCTCCCACATTCCCGAGGACCGGCTGGCGACCGGCGTGAGCGCCGTTTCCAGTGTGACGGACAACCTGCTCATGGGCAAGCAGCGCAGCCGCGGCTTTCAGGGCTTCGCCCTCTCGCAGCGCCGCAGCTCCATCGAGCGCTACGCGCGGGAGGTCTACGAGCGCTTCGACGTCCGCGGCGCGGGCGTCGGCGTCCCCGTCGGCTCGATGTCCGGCGGCAATATGCAGAAAGTCGTCGTCGCGCGCGAGTTCTCGTTCGACTCTCCCGTGCTCATCATCGCCCAGCCCACGCGCGGCGTGGACGTGGGCGCCATCGAATTTATCCACACCCGCATCATGGAAAAGCGCAACGCCGGCTGCGCCATCCTTCTCTGCTCCGCCGATCTCGACGAGGTGTTCCGCCTCTCCGACCGCATCATCACGATGTACGAGGGCCGCATCACCGGCGAGTTCCGCGCGGGCGGGATCACCAGGGAGGAGATCGGCTGGTACATGACCGGCCACCGCAGCGGAAAGGAGGCGGCAAAGTGAAAAAGCTCTCAGGTCTTGTCAGCGTCCGCTATCTGCTCTCGCTGCTGCTGTCCGTTCTGCTCGCCTTTCTCATCGGCGCGGGCATCCTTGCCGTCTCCGGCTTCGACCCGCTCGCGGCCTACGGCGCGATGCTCTCCGGCGCGTTCGACAGCGCGCGCCACGTCGGCGACTTCCTTGAGTACGCGATGGTGCTGTGCGTGTGCGGACTTGCCTGCGTACTCGGCGCGCGCGTCGGCATCTTCAACGTCGGCGGCGAGGGCCAGCTGCTCCTCGGCGCGATCCTTGCCGCACAGGTCGGCGTGTGGATGGACGGACAGCCCCGCGCGCTCGTCATCGTCTGCGCGGCGCTCGCGGCGATGGACGTCGGCGGGCTATACGCCTTTATCCCCGGCGTTCTGAAGGTGAAGGTCAAGGTCAACGAGGTCATCACCACCATTATGCTCAACACCATCGCCGCCTACCTCTGCCAGTATCTCGCCAAGGGCCCGTGGAAGAACGCAAACAAGAACATGGTCGCCGCCACCGGGCAGCTCGGCGCGGAGTACTGGTTCGGCAGCGTCATTCCCCGCTCGAACCTCACGAGCGCCGTGTTCGCCGCGGCGGTGATGGCCTTCCTCGTGTGGTACGTGATGGAGCGCACCTCCGTCGGCTATGAAATGCGCATCACCGGCGAAAATCCGCGCTTCGCCTTCTTCTCCGGCCTGCGCACCGACCGGATCGTGCTCCTTGCCATGACCGTCTCCGGCGCGATGTGCGGCCTTGTGGGAATGTTCCGCGTCTACGGCGTCGAGCACCTCTACCGCGACAGCGTCAGCAAGGACTACTACTTCGAGGCGCTGATGGTCGCCATGATCGCGCAGTACAGGCCCGTCACCGTCATCTTCCTCTCGCTCTTTTTCGCCGTGCTGAAGATCGGCGCGCAGGGCATGGAACTCATCGGCATCCCCTCGCAGATCTACCTCATCATTCAGACGGTCATCATCTTCTGCATGGCCGCCGAGAGCGGCGTCACCCGCTCACTCACCGCCGCGCGCGAGCGCCGCAGAGCCAAACGCGCCGCCGAAGAACGCTTAAAGGAGGAAATCGGACATGGATGATCTTTCCGCGATCCTCGCCGGCATTTTCTCCTCCGGCACCTTCAACGAGATGCTCCGCCGCGCCACGCCCGTGGCGCTCGCCGCCATCGGCGGCTCGCTCACCGAGCACGCGGGCATCATGAACATCGGCATGGACGGCATGATTCTGATGGGCGCGTTCTTCGGCGTGTTTGGCAGCTATCTTTTCACCTCCGCGTGGGGCGGCGTGGGACTGGCGCTTGCGATGGGCCTGCTCGTCGGGCTTTTCTTCGCGCTTTTCGTCGTGAAGTTCCGCTCGGACGAGTTCATCATCGGCTGCGCGCTCAACACCTTTGCGCTGGGCCTGACGACCTATCTCTCCCGCGCCGTGTTCGGCACCTCCGGCGCGAAGGGTTTCCCCTCCCTGCCGACGGTGCATTTCCCGCTGCTCGACAGCGTCCCGTTCCTCGGGCCGGTGCTCAACGATCACTCGCTGTTCGTGTACCTCACCTGGGTCTTTGTCCTCGTGCTGTGGGTATTCCTCTACAAAACGCCCTACGGCTTCTGGCTACGCGCGAGCGGCGAAAAGCCCGAGACGCTGCGCACCGCCGGCATCGAACCGGAGAAGCTAAAGTGGCTCGCGAGCCTTCTGTGCGGCGTGCTGTGCGCGCTCGCGGGCGCGCATCTGTCGCTCGGCTACCTGAGCGGCACGTTCGCGGAGAATATGTCCAACTCCCGCGGCTACATCGCCTTCGCCTGCGTCATCTTCGGCGCGGCGAACCCCGCCAGGGCCTACCTCGCGGCGCTGATGTTCGGCTTTTTCGACGCCATCGGCCTGCGCTTACAGGACTACGTCAGTTCCGACCTCACCGGTATCATCCCCTACGCCATCACCGTCGTTATGATGGTCTGCGTCGTGGTGAGCGCCCGTCAGCGCCGCCGTCACGCGGCGCATCGACGCCTGAGCCGCCGCGCCGCGCCGTAGGCGTTCCGTCTTTGTGTTGCCTTGCGCGGAAAAATGTGGTATGATGGCTCCTGCAATAAAGAGATCCAAAGTTTTGTGTAAAGAGGTATACTTTTGATGGGGAAAATCGGTTTTGACAACGACAAATACTTATCCATGCAGTCCGCGCACATCCGCGAGCGCATCTCGCTTTTCGGCGGCAAGCTGTATCTGGAGTTCGGCGGCAAGCTCTTTGACGATTACCACGCCTCGCGCGTGCTTCCCGGCTTTCAGCCCGACAGCAAGATCCGAATGCTCCAGAAGATCAAGGACGAGGTGGAGATCGTCATCGCGGTCTGCGCGAACGACATTGAGAAGAATAAGCTCCGCGGCGACCTCGGCATCAGCTACGACGACGACTGCCTCCGCCTGATGGACGCTTTCCGCTCGCTGGGGCTGTATGTCGGCAGCATCGTGGTCACGCAGTACGCCGGTCAGCCCTCCGCCGACGCCTTTTTGAAGCGGCTCGACGCGCTCGGCGTGAAGCACTACTGCCACTACCCCATCGCCGGCTATCCCTCCGACGTGGCGCACATCGTCAGCGACGAGGGCTTCGGTCGAAACGATTATATCGAGACCGTCCGCTCACTCGTCGTCGTCACCGCGCCCGGCCCCGGCAGCGGCAAGATGGCGACCTGCCTGAGCCAGCTCTATCACGAACACAAGCACGGCGTCGCCGCGGGCTACGCGAAGTTTGAGACCTTCCCCATCTGGAACCTGCCGCTCAAGCACCCCGTCAACCTCGCCTACGAGGCGGCGACCGCCGACCTCAACGACGTGAACATGATCGACCCCTTCCATCTCGAGGCCTACGGCGAGACGACGGTCAACTACA
>CAVFYN010000236.1:0-5881 GCA_963626425.1 Bacteroidaceae bacterium | reverse complement strand
ACAGGGAACGCGCTCCCGCAGGAGCGCGTTCCCTGTTCTTTCGGTTTAAGATGGCTCATTCGATGCCGAGGACCTTGTACTCCTTGTCCTCTACGGCTTTGCGGAGTGCGGCGTCGTCCACGGGTGCTTGCAGCGTCACGATGGCGGTTCCGGCGGTGTGGCTGACCTCAGCGTCCACGACTTCGGGAACGGCCTCCAGCGCCTTCTTGACGGTCGCCTCGCAATGGGTACACATCATACCTTCGATCTTCATCGCCTTTTTCATGGGTTCCTTCTCCTTTGTATTTGAAATTTTGGCGGGTTGCTTTTTGCTGCGTCTGTAATCGTGCCTTGCGCTACGGGGGGCGAACAGGTTCAGCCGCAGGGCGTTGGACACCACGCAGAAGCTCGACAGGCTCATTGCCGCCGCGCCGAACATGGGATCGAGCGTCAGCCCCAGCGGGATAAACACGCCCGCCGCGAGCGGGATGCCGAGCGTGTTGTAGAAAAACGCCCAAAAGAGATTTTGGTGAATGTTGCGCAGCGTCGCGCGGCTCAGCCGAATGGCGGCGGACACGTCGCTCAGGCGGCTTTTCATCAGCACCACGTCCGCCGCGTCGATGGCGACGTCCGCACCCGCGCCGATGGCGATGCCCACGTCCGCGCGGGTGAGCGCGGGGGCGTCGTTGATACCGTCACCAACCATAGCTACCCTGCCGCGCCCGCGCAGGCGGCGGATCTCCGCCTCCTTGCCGTCGGGCAGTACGCCCGCGATCACGCGATCCACGCCCGCGGCCCTGCCGATGGCGCGCGCCGTGCGCTCGTTGTCGCCGGTGAGCATCACGACCTCAAGCCCCATTCCCTGTAACTCGCGCACGGCCTGCGGACTGTCCGGCTTGATGACGTCCGCCACGGCGATCACGCCGAGGAGCGTTCCGCTTTCGCTGAACAGCAGCGGCGTCTTGCCGTCCTCCGCGAGCGCATCGCAGCGCGCACGCATCGCCGGGGAAATCTCCGCGACCGTGGAGATATATGCCAAGCTGCCGCCGCAGAGCGTCCTTCCCTGCCGCACTGCGGTCAGGCCGCTGCCGGAGAGCGCCTGAAAGTCCTCGACCTCGTCGGCGGTCAGGCCGTCAGCCTGCGCTCTCGAGAGAACGGCGTGGGCGAGCGGGTGCTCGCTCTTTTGTTCAAGCGCAAGCGCCGCGCGGAGCAGCTCCGCTTTATTCACACCGTCCGCGCTCAGAACATCCGTGACCTGCGGCTCGCCGGCGGTGATGGTGCCGGTCTTATCGAGGGCGATGATGTCCACGCGGCCCGCCTCCTCCAGCGACGCGGCAGTTTTGAAAAGGATGCCGTTCCTCGCGCCCAGTCCGCTGCCGACCATGATGGCGACCGGCGTGGCAAGTCCCAGCGCGCAGGGACAGCTGATGACCAGCACGGAAATGCCGCGCGCAAGGGCAAAGCCGACGCTCCGTCCCAGCAGCAGCCATACGGCGGTCGTCACCGCCGCGATGGCGATGACGGTCGGCACGAACACGCCCGAGACCTTATCCGCAACCTTTGCGATGGGCGCCTTGGTCGCGGCGGCGTCGCTGACCATCTGAATGATCTGCGAGAGCGTGGTGTCCTCGCCGACGCGCGTGGCGCGGCAGCGCAGAAAACCGGAGTGGTTGACCGTCGCGGCGGAGACCGTGTCGCCCGCGGCCTTGTCCACCGGCAGGCTCTCGCCGGTCAAGGCCGCTTCGTTGACGGCGCTCGCACCGTCGAGCACCACGCCGTCCACCGGAATGCTCTCGCCCGGCCGGACGAGAAAAACGTCATCCTTCCGCACCTGCTCAATGGGGACGACAAGCTCCTTGCCGTCCCGCTCGACCGTCGCGGTCTGCGGCGCGAGCTTCATAAGGCTTCGGAGCGCGTCGGTCGTCTTGCCCTTTGAGCGCGCTTCGAGCAGCTTGCCGACGGTGATGAGCGTGAGGATCATGGCGGCGGACTCGAAGTAGAGATCCATCATATAAGCTGTCACGGTCTCCGCATCGCCACGCGCCTGCGCGCCGGTCATGGCAAAGAGCGCATAGGTGCTGTAACCGAATGCCGCCGTCGCGCCGAGGGCGACGAGCGTATCCATGTTCGGCGCGCCGTGCCGCAGGCTTCGAAAACCGCTGATGAAGAACTTCTGATTGATGACCATGACAGCGGCGGTCAGCAAAAGCTGCGTCAGTCCCATCGCCACATGGTTGTCCGTGTAGAACGCGGGCAGCGGCCAGTCCCACATCATGTGTCCCATTGAGGAGTACATCAGCACGAGCAGGAAACCGAGCGACCAGACGAGCCGCCGTTTCAAAACCGGCGTTTCCCGATCCTCCAGCGCCGCCTCCGCCTCCGAGGGCGTCGGCACGGCCCTGCCCGCGCCCTTGACGGACGCGCCGTAGCCCGCCGCCTGTACGGCGGATATGACGTCCTGTGGGGCGGCGACGCCCTCTACGCCCATTGAGTTCGTTAGCAGGCTTACCGAGCAAGACGTGACGCCCGGGACCTTGCTCACCGCCTTTTCGACCCGAACCGAGCAGGCAGCGCAGCTCATGCCGGTGACGTTGTATTGTGTCATATTTTCCCCTTGCCTTGCGTTTTTCCCTTAGGTTGTGCGGCTTTCGCTCATTTCATGAGCTTTTGCAGCGTTGTCACCAGCTCGTCGATGGTCTCGTCCTTCCCCGCGCGGATGTCGTCGGCCACGCAGGTGCGGATGTGCGCGGCAAGCAGCTCCTTGTTGAAAGCGTTGACCGCCGCGTTGACCGCCGCGGCCTGCACCAAAATGTCGGGACAGTACGCGCCGGACTCCACCATGCCGCGGATGCCGCGAATCTGCCCCTCGATACGGTTGAGCCGGTGAATGAGCTTTTTGTACTCCTCCGGCGAGCGTTCCTTTTTGCGCTGCGAGCAGCGGCAGCAGTCCGATCGGTCCATAGCTGATCCCTCCCTTAATATTCGGATACCCCTGTAGGGTATCTGAACTATATACCCTTCCCGGGTATTTGTCAAGAGCAAAAGGAGAAAAGCCTCACGGCTTTTCTCCTTCCCTTGTGTCGATGATCTTCGCCCTCGCGCGCACGCGGCGCAGCTCGAAGCCACTCACGTTCCATCGCTCGATGAGGCCGGCAATCTGCCCCTCGGCTTCGGCGACCTCATCCTCAAACGCGCGGGCGGAGATGCGCAGCGCCCCGTGGCCAAGAATGATGACCTGCTCCATATTGTCCGACGTGGCGACGCGGACGCGGTGTTTTTTGCCGAGGTCGTAGGTCGCGCGCTCGATGTAGCTGTCAGCGGTCTGCGCCTCTCTGGTGTAGACGACGTAGATGCCGTTCTTTTTTTCGACTGAGCCGGGATTACCCTTGACCTTGTAGGCGTCGAAAACGAGAATGATCTCGCATTTTCGCCAGCCGCGGTAGTTGGCAAGAATGCCCGTGAGAGCCTCGCGCGCGGCGGAAACGTCCTCGGCGGCGAGCTTTTTGAGCGCATCCCATGCGAAGATGATGTTGTAGCCGTCCACGAGCAGATACTCGGGGCCGGACTTCTGGTTTTTCATGCTGTAGCGCACCTCGTCGAGCGCATGGCGCGCGGGGGCGCGCTGCGGCTCGAACGCGCGGCGCTCGACCTTGCCGTAGGTGCTCTCGAAGATGGCTTGCAGTTCCCTGTCCTCCGCGGCGGCATCGGTCGCACGGCGGCGCGGGGACGGCGGCTCCGATTCCTCAGCGGGCCGCTCCTGTAACACGCAGGGGAGGTGCGCACGGGCCTTGACCTCGTTCCACGGGACGTAGACACCCGCGCCGTGCTCGCAGAACACCGAGCCGGTCGGATTTTCCGCGTCGCGCTCGGGATCGTAGCCGATGGCGGCGACGACTGCCTCGGCGTCCGCACAGGGCGCGTAGCCGCGCAGAGCGCAGCTCAGCCGGCCCCGTCCGCGGGTGTAGGCCGCGACCTCGCGCGCGTAGCCGCGCAGTCCCTTGACCGGCGCGAAGCCGGTGAGTACCGTTTCCCCGCCGACCGTCTCCGGCGTATCCGCCGTGCCGCCCATCGCGGCAAGGTCGGTCATCGCGCGGCCCACGCACTCGGGAGGAAGCTCCAGACGGAAGTCGTAAAACGGTTCGAGCAGCACGCTCTCAGCCTGCATCAGGCCCTGCCGCACGGCACGGTAGGTCGCCTGTCGGAAATCGCCGCCCTCGGTGTGCTTGAGATGGACGTGGCCCGCGAGCAGCGTGATTTTCACGTCGGTCAGCGCGCTGCCGGTCAGCACGCCGGGGTGCGCGCGCTCGGCAAGGTGCGTCAAGATCAGCCTTTGCCAGTTGAGATCCAGCTTGTCTGTCGGACAGGCGGCGGCAAGCTGTACGCCGCTGCCGCGCGGCGCGGGTTCGAGCAGCAGATGCACCTCCGCGTAATGGCGCAGCGGCTCGAAGTGCCCTACGCCCTCGACGGTGCCGGCGATCGTTTCCTTATAAACGATGCCGCCCTCGCCGAAGGTGACGGCAAGGCCGAAGCGGTCGAGGATCAGCCGCTGCAAGATCTCAAGCTGCACCTCGCCCATCAGCTCGGCGTGCAGCTCGCCGGTCGCCTCCTCCCACACGATATGGAGCATCGGGTCCTCGTCCTCCAGCTCGCGCAGCTTCGGAAGAACGGCGTGCGCGTCCGCGCCCTCGGGCAGAAAAATGCGGTAAGTGAGCACGCTTTGCAGCACCGGCCCCGCGCCGTCCGGCTCCGCGCCGAGCCCCTGTCCGGGATAGGTGTCCGTCAGGCCCGTGACCGCTACGACCTCGCCGGCCTCCGCTACGTCGAGCGGACGGAATTTTGCGCCGGAATAAAGCCGAAGCTGGTCGGCCTTGCCGCAGGAGAGCAGCATCTTCGCGCGCAGGGTTCCGCCGGTGACCTTCAGGTGCGTCAGCCGCGTGCCCTGCGCGTCGCGGGAGATCTTGAACACCCTCGCGCCGAAGTCCGCGCCGCGCACGGGCGCGCGCGTGAAGCGCGTGAGGAGCTGTAAAAACTCCCCCACGCCCTCGTTCTTGAGCGCGGAGCCGAAGCAGCACGGGAAAATCTTCCGCGCGGAGATCAGTCCCGCGAGCGTGTCGTCCGCGAGGGCGCCGGCCTCTAAAAACTCATCCAGCGCCGCCTCGTCCGTGAGCGCGGCGGCTTCGTCGCGTTCGCACGGCTTCGCGCCGAAGTCCACACAGGCGCCGAAGCTCCTTTGCAGGCTCTCCAGCAGTGCCGCGCGGTTCGCGCCCGCAAGATCCATCTTGTTGATGAAAAGGAAGGTCGGCACGCCGCAGCGATCGAGCAGCCGCCAGAGCGTGCGGGTGTGCCCCTGCACACCGTCCGTGCCGCTGACGACGAGGATCGCGTAGTCGAGCACCTGAAGTGTGCGCTCCGCCTCCGCGGAGAAATCGACGTGTCCCGGCGTGTCGAGCAGCGTGATGTGCGTGTCGCCGCAATCCATCACAGCCTGCTTGGCAAAGATGGTGATGCCGCGCTCGCGTTCGAGCGCCTCGGTGTCCAAAAAGGCGTTGCCGTGATCGACGCGGCCGAGCACGCGCAGCGCGCCCGCGGCGTACAAAAGCCCCTCGGAGAGAGTGGTTTTCCCCGCGTCAACATGGGCTAACACACCTATACAACAGTTCTTCATAATGCAAAAAACTCTTTCATGTTATACTGATAAGCCTTCCTAAGCGCGGATATAGATGTATTTCAATACTATCTGGCTTTTCCGGATCTCGATAGTATGTGATCTTTTCCATCAACAGTTTCCACAAACGATTCTTTTCTTCCGGAGTCATGCGATCATAGTAATCAAGAATGTGTGCGGTAGTCGGCAAAAAGATTTCCTGCGCTTGCCTATATTCGCTTTTATTATGGCAGATTT
>CAVFYN010000235.1:0-8468 GCA_963626425.1 Bacteroidaceae bacterium | reverse complement strand
CGACGAGCACGTCGTCCGGAGCGATCGGCATCATCTCGGCCAAGGACGGCAGCGTCTACGCCTACGTCGGCAAGGACGCCAGCAACCCGCAGACCGTCCGCGTCTACGCGGCGAAGAACGTCGTCGTCAAATCGTCCCGCGATGTCAGCATGACCGCCACCGGCCGCAGCGACGCCGTCGCGGTCATGACCGAAGGCTTCAAGGCCAGCTTCGGCGAGGTCAGCAAAGCCTCGACCACGACGCGCTTCTTCACCAGCACCGAAGCCGTCATCGGCGACGGCGCGCGCATCGAGGCCGACGGCAACATCACCGTCTCCTCGTATGACAACATCACGGCCAAGACCGAGGTCAACGGCAAGAGCATCGGTATCCTCGTCTCGGCCAACAAGAAGTACGCCGAGAACGACGCCCAGCAGCGCGTCAAGACCGACATCGGCCGCGCGGCGCTCCGCGCGGGCGGCAACATGTCCATTCTCGGCACGGCCGACGCGCAGATGAGCGCGTACACGAACGCCGAGTCCGCCGGCATCTTCGAAGGCGGCAACCTCACGGCCATCACGAAGCTCGACCGCCAGGCCGACGTCCTCGTCCGCTCCGGCGCGGTCCTCGAGGCCGGCACGAAGCAGTCCGGCACGGTTTTGACCGTCAAGAGCGAGACCGGCGAGAACGACAACATCCGCACCGAAGCCACCGGCAAGAGCGCGGGCCTCGTCACCGTCAGCCGCGCCTCCGCCAGCTCGTCCGTCGTCAGCCGCACGACCACGACCATCGAAAAGGGCGCGACGCTGACCAACACGTTCGGCACGCTCTACGTCCAGGCGCTCTCGAGCACCTACGGCGTCACGAAGGGCCATTACGGCTCCGTCGGTCTCGGCTCCTACCCCGAGGCGGACTCCGGCAAGGATGAGCCGTGGAACGACTACTACCTGACGAGCGCCGTGTCCATCGGCAAGTCCGGCTCCGGCGATCCGGCCGTCCTCACCGGCAAGAACGTCGACATCTACGCCGGCATCCGCAAGCTCTACGCCGAGGCGTACTCCTACGCCAAGACGACCGGCGCGCACGGCCGCGCGTGGGCGTACAGCTACATCCGCTACTACCCGACGACGACCGTCGAGGTCGACTCCGCCGAGCTTCGCGCGTACAACGACCTCTCCGTCCGCGCCAGCGCGACCCCGCTGAACGGCGGCAAGAACTTCTACATCTACGCCGGCACGAAGATCACCGCCTTCGTCGGCCAGATCTGGTCGCGCGCCGAGCTGCAGGGCAACGTCCACTCGCACGTGGCCTTCACCGGCAACACCTCCGTCCGCGCGCAGAACGCGACGATCTCCGCCACGGACTTCGACGGCTGGGCCGACATCGACGCCCACGGCGTCCACCGCGCCATCACCGTCAAGCACGAGGATGAGCACAACTACCTGAAGCAGGACCGCAACAATACTTACGTTGACATCGCGGATGCGCACTTCCTCATCGGCGGCGGCGCAGCGGGTATCGCAATCCGCGTCGACGAAAACGGTAAGGTCGCCGCTGCCGGTGCGAACGTTGTGGGCAAGGACGCCATGTCCATTGCAAACGCCGCGGCCGGTACGCTCCGCGTCAGCTCCAGCGGCGTCAATAAGCGCACTGATTACGATGTCAGCGCCGTCCGCTATATCCCGTTCGTCGACATCATCAACCTCGGCGATGCGGACATTTCAATCGACGTCATCGACACGTACAATGAGTCCCTCGCGATGCCGACGATCATCGGCGGCACGCGGAGAGCCGGTTCCGAGCAGGAAGCCGTCGAAACGCCCGTCACCATCCGCAGCTACGGCAACGGCAACGTCAAGATCGGTACGATCGCGAACGAGAACGGCACCGTCACCATCGAGTGGGTCGGCGGCGGCCACGGCAAACTCACCGGCGAGCCGATCCAGAGCGACGCTGCCCACATCTGGGCGCACAAGCTCACGGTCATCGGCGCGGATACGATCGGCGAGAGCAGCAACCCGCTCAGAGCCTTCCTCACCGGCGGCCTGAAGACGACCGAGAACCCGGACGGCACCGACCCGAGCGTCTCGCTCGACGCGCAGGGCGACATCAACGTCACCCTGACCCTCGCCGACATCTCCGTCGCGACGGACGCGAGCGATCTCAATAATATTAAGGGCGATAAGTTGAACTACACGCTCATTCTCGACGATATCAAGAGCGCAAATGGCAGCGTGAACGTCACCCTTGGCAAGCCGATCCGCATGAAGTACCTCGCCGTCGGCTCGGACGTCACCATCCCGAACCCCGGCTCGGCGTACTTCGTCACCGGCTCGAAGCCCCTCGGCGCGGACCAGAACCTCTCCGGCCCGGACCTCGACCGCTACGAGACCGACCGCAGCTTCATCGGCAACCGCACCTACACCCTCCCGAACGGCGTCGTCCTGACGGTCGACTCCACCGGCCGCGTCATCCGCGCCGAGTATAACGGCGTCCAGATGGATACGAGCGTGTACCAGATCACAAACGGCCGCCTCGTCCTCGTCGGCACGGAAGAGTCCGGCGTCCACCTCGAACTGGCCACCGGCAAGCTGACCATCGACCGCGACTTCCTCGGCAGCTATACCATTACGCTGGCGACGAACAACATGGAGGAACTCCTCAAAGGCAATTATCTGGGCGGATATACGAATGATAAGGGCCAGTACGTCAAGGATCAGGTTGTTGAGTACCGAGCCTTCGAGCTGCACCGCATGGATGCCAGCGCGGAGAACGGCTACTACGACGCTGTGGCGAAAGAGTGGTACGAAGAGCGGGTCGAGGGCTGGCCTACCGGCCATGTTTACAGCGACCGCGGCATCTACATCATGGACAGTGCGCAGGATTGGAGCTATGCCAAGCTGACCGGCGCGGACACCTCGACCAGCCTTTACACCTTCGAGGTCGACAATACGCATCCGCAGTACCCGGTGCTCCATGAGGTCATCCGCTCCGGCTACAAGGCACAGTGGAGCAAGACCACGATCAAGAGCCCGTCGTACGCGAATGACGATACGACGAAGCAGCGCACGTACACCGTCAGCACCAAGCGCAACGATGCGACCATCTCGTGGCAGTACACCCAGACCTACACCGTCTCGGAAGACGGCAAGACCACGACATACGATGCGCTGTCCGGCCCGCAGAATGTCAGCGTGACCTATGGCGGCAATTCGTACGATGTAACGCTGTCGGGTGGTGTCTACACCATCGACCCGACGTCGAAGGGCCTGCCCTCGAGCATTTGCAAGAACGGTCTTGGCTTCTCAATCAGCACAAAGACCGGCAGCGACAATACCCTGTCCGAGTGTGAAGTCACGTGGTATGAAATCGAGGTGATCGAGCGTATTAAAGGCGACTCCAAGACTGTCACTGCAACGTATAAGGACGAAGATGGCACGGAGCACGAAGTTACCGAGATCGGCGACGACGGCAAGGAACATCCGGTCACTTACACCTATACCGAGCACATCGGCTACAGCGGCACGACGCAGTACCAGCTCATCACCTCCGACAGCGTGGAGTACCTCTACGTTACGGCTGCTGATAACCGCGCTTATGCCATCGACATCCCCAAGGACGAAAATGGAAACCAGATCGGCAACCCGACTGTTACCTTCACCACCATTGGCGACGGCTCGGGCAGCGACGGCTCTGTGAAGGGCGAACCGGAAGATACCAAGGCGCAGCAGCCGGTCATTGCGTACCTCTACGAGACGAATGGCATGTACTATCTCGACGCGTCCCTCAGCGTGGGCAAAAACGGTATCCTGACCGTCGTCCCGCAGCAGGGTACATCGTCTGGTACGTCGACGCAGAGCATCGCAACGTACGCCGCGAACAGCTCGGTCTACTTCACGTTCAACGCCCACAACGGCGACTTTACGCTGTACGACGCCTCCGGCAAGATCATCTCCTATGCCGACGGCACCGTCACCCTCCCGGCCGGCTCCTCCGTCTCCGCCGAGCTCGTTGCCGAGACGCCGACCGTCCGCATTTACCGCTATGTTGACGGCAGCTACTTCTACCAGACGCGCGGAGACGTGAAGACGGACTGGAGTACCATTTCGGCCAACGCGGCAACTGTTCCGGAGCCCACGACGACAGTCACCACTTCGGAGGACGGCAAGACCGTCAAGACGATCACCACCACGACCGTCAAGACCAGCGACAACAAGACGCTGGCCGTCATCAACAAGATCGTCACGACGACGACCAACGAGAACGGCACGACGACCGAGACGACCACCTACACGCAGGACATCTACAGCGCCGACGGCAGCGAGGTCGAATACCAGGTCGACGAAAGCGGCCGCATCACCGACAACACGGCCAACGGCGGCAACTCGTACGCGGTTTCGATCGACGGCCAGATCGACTACAAAGTCGGCACGATCTCCGCGGCGGGCGACGTGAAGCTCAAGTTCGACAGCAAGGAGTCCGGCCTCGTCCGGAAGGACGACTCCGCCGCTTCCGACAAGAACCTCGTTGCGGGCGGCGACCTCATCGTCATCGGCTCGCCCACGGGCGACTTCGGCACGGTCAAGGACCCGCTCGGCGTCGACATCAATGGCCAGATGATCTTCAGAGAGAGCGAGACTTCGAAGGACAACATCATCACAGCCAACATGACCTACACTGTTGGCGAGAAAGGAATGCTTGAGCTCGGCGCGAACACCATCATCCGCGGCGCGACCGTGAACATCACGGGCCGCGGCACGCTGACCGGCGTCGGCCTGACCGTCGAAGACGAAGTCAAGACGGACGGCACGCGGCGCGAAGGTATCCTGAACATCGCCGTCGGCAAGATTGCCGGCCTCGGAAATCTCGGCGCGGCCAACGGCGGCACGCTGAATGTCACGGCCGACTCCATCGACGTCGGCAACCTCGAGATCACCGGCAGCGGCACGACGGCCGACATCAAAACCGGTGACCTCACCGTCGGCAAGACCGCGTCCATCACCGACGGCGCGAAGCTCACGCTCACCGCGGACGGCGCCATCGCCATCGACCACACGACCATCCGGAATAATTCCACCGCGACCATCACCACCGGCGGCCGCTTCACCGGCCACACGTTCGACTCCGCGGACAGCCAGACCGAGCTGACCGCGACCGGCGACGTCGACCTCACCGGCGGGCATGACGCGGCCACCGGCGCGTCCGCCCCGACCCTCTCCGTCTCGGGCGGCAGCCTGACCCTCAAGAGCGAGACCGGCTCGCTCAAGTCCACCGACAGCGGCGACGGCTGGAAGTTCGACAACGCGACCGTCAACATCACGGTTGACAAGGATCTTCTCGCGTACGACTTCGTCCGCTCCACGAACTCCAACGTCACCATGACCGCCCGCACCGGCGGCGCGGAGACGAAGGACTATGCCGGCACGGACGGCGTCGTCAAGACCGGCTGGTCCATCACCGGCGGCTCGCTCACCCTCCGCACGGCGGACGACATCGCCATCAGCCACCTCGAGTCCGACGGCGCGCAGCTCCACGTCTCGTCCCTCAAGGACGAAACCGGCGCGGCCACCGACGACGAATCCGCCGCCGTGAGCGACAAGGACGCCGGCAAGATCACGAGCACCGACTGGGTCCTCAAGAACACGACCGGCGAGATCGTCGCGAGCAACGACATCCACCTCGCCGCGGCCTCCGTCACCGGCGGCAACCTCACCGTCCGCAGCCG
This sequence comes from Bacteroidaceae bacterium, assembly GCA_963626425.1. Taxonomy (GTDB): domain Bacteria; phylum Bacillota; class Clostridia; order Oscillospirales; family Oscillospiraceae; genus CAKTOF01. The sequence continues at coordinate 2,764 of CAVFYN010000235.1, read as the reverse complement.
CACCGGCAAGCTGGACGTCACGGGCAAGCTCGCGCAGTCCGGCGGCAAGCTCAACCTCGAGCTCGCGGGCACGACCACGATCGGCGCGCTCGAACTCGAAAACGGCGCCGACTTCGCCCTCGGCGCGCTCATGAACAAGGACGGCACGGCGCTGCGCAAGACCGACGCCGACTCCGACGCCACCTACGGCGGCGGCCTCCGCCTCGGCTCCTGGACGATGGACGGCGCGACGGCCACCATCCGCACGTGGGACAGCGTCACCGTCGACGGCGACGCGAATCTCACGGACAGCCGCGTCACCCTCCGCTCCCTCGCGGGCGGCCTGCGCAACGTCGACTCCGACGGCGAGAGCCACTTCAACATCACCGGCGGCACGTTCAACGCCGCGCTCAAGGGCGACGCGAACGTTGACCACCTCGCCGCGAGCGGCGCTACCGTCACCGTGAAGGGCAACGCCTACAACGGCAAGACCGTCTCCGCCGAAAACGGCGGCAGCCTCACGCTCGACTTCGCCGGCGACGTCACCGTCAAAAACGGCGGCGCAGACAATGGCAATGCCATCGACGTTGCGGGCGCGAGCCTGACCGTCAAGTCCGCGGCCGGCACGCTGAAGTCCGACGCGAACGATTCCTGGAACTTCTCCGGCGCGGGCACGTCCCTCATCGACACCGCCACGGCTCCCGTCGTCGGCAAGCTGACCGTCACGGACGGCGCGGACCTCACCATCACCGCCAAATCCGGCGCGATGGCGTCCGATTCCTGGACCGTCGACGGCGCGACGCTCGACGTCACCGCCCCGGGCGGCCTGACCGTCGGCGAGCTCACCGGCAGCAAGGCCGACATCACCCTCAAGACCGACGGCGACATCAATTCCAACACGTGGGGCCTCACGGATTCCACCGTGAACGCCTCAGCGGGCGGCGACGTCACCGTCCCGACCGTCTCCGCCGCGGGCGGCACGACGACCATCTCCGCGGGCGGCGCGCTCAACATTAAAAACGAGCTGACCGCCACCGGCGGCGCGTTCACCGCGGACAGCAAGCTCGACGCGGCGCTCGGCAATGTCACCTCGAGCGCGGACCTCATCGTCCGCACCGACGGCGCGCTGACCACCGGCGACTGGACCATCACCGGCGGCGACGTAAATGTCGGCTCGAAGGGCGACATGACCCTCGGCAGCGTCACCTCCACGGACACCGACACGGCGTTTGAGTCCGGCGGCAAGATCACGACCGGCGACCTCACCGCCAACGGCGGCGCGCTGACCGTCAAGGCCGCCTCCGACCTCGTCGCGGGCAAGGTCACGTCCGAAAAGTCCGACCTCGACCTCGTCTCCGTCGGCGGCAAGCTCACGAGCGACACCCTGCACGTCACCGGCGGCACGGCCGACGTCACCGCCAACGGCGACGTCCTCGTCCGCGACACCATCGAGCTTAAGGACGCCGTCACGAACATCACCTCCGCCACCGGCACGGTCACGAACCGCGACCACTTCGTCACGGACGGCAGCGAGTCCGGCTCGCACACGACCGTCTCCGGCGGCAGCTTGAGCGTCAAGGCCGCGGGCGATGTCACGCTCGACGACCTGAAGATCGAAAACAAGGCGACGATGGACGTGATCTCCGAGTCCGGCACGCTCGTCTCGCGCGACCTGACCGTCGGCGCGGACAGCAAGCTCGGCCTGACGACCGACAAGGACATGATCGTCACGGGCGAGAAGAACGTCATCGGTGAAGTCACGTCGACGACGAACGACATCGTGATCAAGGACCCGGCCACGGGCCACGACCCGTCGGCGGACCAGGTCTACCTGACCCCGGGCAAGAGCAAGCCCTCGTCCGATGCCCGCAGCCTGATGAGCAACGACGTCGGCAGCATCCGCATGAACCCGGCGCTGTACTTCTTCTTCTACAGCGACTCGATCGGCGCGGCCACCGCGACGCTCAAGATCTACGACCGCGACGGCAACGAGGTCTGGACCGAGACCGTGAGCGGCTCGCTCCTGGTCGGCAAGGCCGCGTTCGCCACCGAGAACGCCTACGCCAAGCTCACGCCGGGCGAGACGTACACCTACGAGCTGACCGTGAACGGCGAGACCGCCTCGGCCGGCACCATCACGATGCCCGGCAGCACGGATACGCTGAGCCGCGTTGACCAGAGCGACAAGATCATCGCGAAGCTCGCGGGCGCCGCCTACAACACGCTCGCCCGCGCCATCGCCGCCGTCGACACGGCAGCCGACCGCACGATCACGCTCCTGGAGGATTCCTACGAGGTCATCACGGTCGAAACGGCCCTGACGATCCTCCGCCAGAACGGCGCGACGGCGGGCAACCTCAAGGCCGGCACGGGCATCGTCAAGCGAGTGACGGACGAAGCCTACCGCTTCTTCTACGAGGGCTTCGCCATCGCCTACGACGGCACAAACGTCTCGGTCGAGTACCACTTCGAGTCGGCCATGACCGGCAAGCTCCTCATCGCCGCCTACGACGCCGACGGCCGCATGATCGGCCTGACGAGCACGGCGATCACAGATTCCGAAGATGGCCCGACCGACCCGGCCGCCCTCAAGACCAAGGGCACCGTCGCCGAGATCCGCGTGTTCTTCGTCGCGGATGAGACGACGTACACCCCGCTCCACGAGCAGGGCACGACGGCAAAAAGAGTCTGAGCCCCGGCCTAAAACCAACAAACGCCCGCCGCCCCACAGTAAGCGTCAAATAGAAGTTTAAAGAAGCACAAGGGTGGAGGCAAAACTCCACCC
>CAVFYN010000234.1:6078-8612 GCA_963626425.1 Bacteroidaceae bacterium | reverse complement strand
CGTCCTGACCGAGGGCGCCAAGGGCATGACCGGCGCCATCGCCAAGGCCGACGAGCTGGCAAAGGAGATCCCGAACAGCTTCATCCCCGGCCAGTTCGTGAACCCGGCCAACCCGGCTGTCCACCGCGCGACGACGGGCCCCGAGATCTGGGCGGACACGGACGGCAAGGTCGACATCTTCGTCGCGGGCGTCGGCACGGGCGGCACGCTGACGGGCGTGGGCCAGTACCTCAAGGAGCAGAACCCGGACGTGAAGATCGTCGCGGTCGAGCCGGCGTCCTCGCCGGTGCTCAGCAAGGGCACGGCCGGCTCGCACAAGATCCAGGGCATCGGCGCGGGCTTCGTGCCGGACGTGCTCGACACCAAGATCTACGACGAGATCATCGCCGTGGAGAACGACGACGCGTTCGCGGCGGGAAAGCGCATCGGCAAGACGGAGGGCGTGCTCGTCGGCATCTCGTCCGGCGCGGCCATCTGGGCGGCCATCGAGCTGGCCAAGCGGCCGGAGAACGCGGGCAAGACCATCGTCGCCCTGCTCCCGGACACGGGCGACCGGTATCTGTCCACCCCGATGTTCGCGGACTAAGTCCAAAAACCAAAGCCGGCCGCAAAAAAGCGGCCGGCTTTTTTGCACAGAAAGGAGCAAGCAATGACCCTTGTACAGCTGCGCTACGCCATCACGGCCGCCGAGTGCGGCACGCTCAGCGAGGCGGCCAAGCGGCTTTTCATCTCCCAGCCGAGCCTGACCGGCGCCATCCGCGAGCTGGAGCAGGAGACGGGCGTGACGATCTTCCGCCGCACGAACCGCGGCATCGTTCCGACGCGCGAGGGCGAGGAATTCCTGGGCTACGCCTGGCAGGTCGTCGAGCAGTACGGCCTGCTCGAGGAAAAATACCTCGGCCGGAAGATCGGCCGGCGGCTTTGCATCTCGACGCAGCACTATTCGTTCGCCGTCGAGGCGTTCGTCGACCTGCTGCGCGAGCACGGCGGCGACGAATACGACTTCAGCCTGCGCGAGACGCAGACGTATGAGATCGTTGAGGACGTCGCGCTGCTGCGCAGCGAGGTCGGCATCGTCTATCTGAACCGCTTCAACGAGACGGTCCTCCGCCGCGTGTTCCGCGAGCACGAGCTGACGTTCACGCCGCTGTTTCGCGCGCAGCCGCACGTGTTCGTCAGCACGTCGAACCCGCTCTCGAAAAAGCCGTTCGTGACGCTTTCTGACCTCGATCCGTACCCGCGCCTTTCCTACGAGCAGGGCGAGCACAACTCGTTCTACTTTTCCGAGGAGATCCTGAGCACGCTCGAGCACCGCAAGAACATCCTCGTGCGCGACCGCGCGACGCTTTTCAACCTGCTCGTCGGCCTCGACGGCTACACGATCTGCAGCGGCGTCATCAACGAGGCGCTCAACGGCAGCCACATCGCGGCCGTGCCGCTGCGCGTCGACGACGAGATGAACATCGGCTACCTCACGCTGACCCGCGCGCGCCTCAGCCCGCTGGCCGAGCGGTACGTGGAGCTGCTGCGCGAGAAGGTCCCGACAGATTCTGATATAGGGTGAAACTATAACAAAATACGGGGAAACGGTATTTTACAAATGCGGCGCGGCCCGTTATACTGGCAGCAGATGAAAAAACCAACCAGTATGATAGGGAGATAGATCATTATGAGCAATCGTGCACCGTACCGTTATGACATCGTGGGCAGCTTCCTGCGCACGCAGGAAGTGAAGGACGCCCGCGCCAAATTCGCCGCCGGGGAGCTGACCGCCGAGCAGCTGCGCGAGGTCGAGGACCGCAACATCCAGTCGCTCGTCGGCAAGGAGCAGGCCGTGGGCCTGCACGCCGTCACGGACGGCGAGTACCGCCGCGCGTTCTGGCATCTGGACTTCCTCTGGGGCCTGACCGGCGTGGAGGAGGTCGACGTGGAGCACTTCTCCATCGCGTTCCAGGGCCACCAGCCGAAGAGCCAGACGCTGCATATCACCGACAAGATCGACTTCCCGGACGACCACCCGTTCCTTTCCCACTTCGCGTTTTTGCAGTCCATCGCCGGCCAGACGCAGGCGAAGCAGTGCATCCCGTCGCCGTCGATGCTGCACCTCATCTGCTGCGTCCGCGAGGAGCACTATGAGCCCATCGCGCGCTACAAGGATAACGAGGACGCGCTCCTGCGCGACATCGCGCTGGCGTATCAGAAGGCCATCCGCGCGTTCTACGACGCGGGCTGCCGCTACCTCCAGCTCGACGACACGTCCTGGGGCGAGTTCTGCTCGCAGGAAAAGCGCGCGGCGTATGCTTCCCGCGGCATCGACCTCGATGTCGTCGCGAAGAAGTACGTCGACATGATTAACCTCGCCCTCGAGGCCAAGCCGGACGACATGGTCATCACCATGCACATCTGCCGCGGCAACTTCCGCTCGACGTGGTTCACCTCCGGCGGCTACGAGCCGGTGGCCGAGACGCTGTTCGGCGGCTGCAACGTCGACGGGTTCTTCCTCGAGTATGACAGCGACCGCGCCGGCGGCTTCG
>CAVFYN010000234.1:4843-6068 GCA_963626425.1 Bacteroidaceae bacterium | reverse complement strand
CGTCGAAGGATCCGGCGCTCGAGCAGAAAGAGGCGGTCATCGCGCGCATCCACGAGGCGGCAAAGTATGTCCCGCTCAATCAGCTCGCGCTCAGCCCGCAGTGCGGCTTCGCCTCGACGGAGGAGGGCAACCTGCTCACGGACGAGGACCAGTGGAAGAAGCTGACGCTCGTGCGCGAGATCGCGCAGGAGGTCTGGCGCGAGGACGCCTAAACACAGCAAAAAAACGCGGGGCGCCGGCTGCGGCAGCCGGGCCCTGCTTTTTTGCGCCCAAAATCGGGGAGGACGAGAGAAAATGAAGCAGAAAAAGACGTATTTGCACCTGGCCATCGCGCTGGCGGCCGGGCTGATCCTGCTGTTTGCCCTGCGGCCGGAAAACGGCCTGACGGCGCTCGGCGTGCGCGTCATCGCCGTGACGGTGCCGACGCTGTACCTGTGGCTGACGGTCGGGACGAGCTGGTGCGCGCTTTTATACCTGGCGCTGCTCGTGATGACGGGCGCCATGACGCCGAACGCCGTCTGGGCTGGGTCCATGGGCCATTTTACGGTCATCACCATGATCGTGTTTTCCATGCTCAACCACGCGCTGCGAAAGACGGGCGTCATCGACGCCATCGCGGCGTGGTTTTTGCGCCGGAAGATCGCGCGCGGGCGGCCGTATGTGTTTTTGTCGCTGTTTTTCCTGTCGCACCTGCTCATCGGGCTGTTCGTGGACAATCTGTCGCTCGCGGTCATCTATGTCGGGCTCGCCTCGGCACTCGCGCGGAAGATCGGCGTGAAAAAGGGCGACGCGTTTTACTCGTGCATGTTCCTCGGCATCCTCTGGTGCAACGTCGTCATTTCCATCGCCTCGCCGATCGCGCACGCGCCGGTGCTCATCCTCATCGGCATGATGGAGTCGCAGCTCGGTATTTCGGTCAGCTATGGCCAGTGGCTGGCGTTCGGCGTGCCGTTCGCGGCGCTCATGTTCGCGCTGATGGTCGCGGCCGTGTACATCTGGCGGCCGGATGCCCGGGCGTACCGCGCGTTTGATTTTGACGCGTTCTGCGCCGCGCGCCGCCCGCTCGGCCGCGCGGGGAAGCGGACGGCGGCCGTGTTCGCGCTGACCGTCGCGGCCATCGTGCTGCCGGAGCTCGGAAAGCGCGCGCTGCCGGGGCTGAGCTGGTGGGCGGGGCTCGGCGTCGTCGTGCCGGCGATCTTAGCGGTGTGCGCGCTGTGCCTGCTCC
>CAVFYN010000234.1:0-4833 GCA_963626425.1 Bacteroidaceae bacterium | reverse complement strand
GGCTCGGCAATCTGCTCTCGCCGGCGTTTTCGGCGCTGCCGCCGCTGGTGGTCATGGCGCTGCTCGCCGCGGCGGCGCTTGTGATGACGAACTTTTTGTCGAACGTCGTCACGATGGTCATTTTCTTCAACATCGGCGCGGCGCTGCTGTCCGGCGGGTCGGTCAGCATGGGCGCGTTCGCCGTCGTCATCGGCTTTGCGAGCGCCATGGCGTCGCTGACGCCGTCGGCGTGCGCGCCCGCGCCGCTCCTGTTCGGGCCGGGCCACGTGACGGTGCGCGGCGTGCTGCGGCCGAACCTTATTTTCCTCGCGCTCTCGCTCGCGGCCATCCTGCTCGTGCTCTATCCGGCCGCGGCGTATTTGCTCGCGGCATAAAAAAAGTCCCCGACATCCGTCGGGGACTTTTTTGCTTAAAACCAGCCGGAGACGAGCTCATACGGCCATCCGCCGAGGCCGCCGAGGTTGATGAGGTTCGTGTAGCCGAGCGCCGTGAGCCGCTCGATGGCCAGCGCGCTTCTCGCGCCGCTGCGGCAGTAGACGAGCGCCTCGGCCTGCTTGTCCGGCAGGACGGCGCGGGCGGCCTCTTCGTCAATATCGTCCACCGGCAGCAAAAGCGCGCCGGACAGGTGGCCGGTCAGGTATTCCTGCTCCGTGCGCACGTCGAGCAGGATCGCGTTCGGATGCGCCGCGAGGAGCGCGGTTTGTTCGTTCACAGTCATGTGCTTCCCTCCGTGGACAGTATAGTCGAAATTTCCCGTGGATGCAAGTGCCAGACGGCGGGCGGTTGACAGGACGGGCGCGGGATGCTATGATAACCTACAAGAACACTATGTTAGTGAAAGCGCCGCCGCGGGCGGCGTCTTTTTTGAAAGGAGAATGCGGCATGGCATCGTGCGGAAGCTGCGGCGGATGCTCGTCCAGCGGCTGCGGCGCGGGCTGCGGCGGCTGCGGCAGCGGCGATATGTATTTGACGAAGCTCGAGATCGCCATCCTGACGCGGTTTGCCGAGACGCCGTTTTACCCCGTCGGGCACGACATGGCGCTCACGCGGCCGGTGTGCCTGGAGTGGGACGAGCCGGAGGTCGACGTGTCCGCCGCGCTCGGCGGCCTTCGGCAGAAGGGCCTCATCGAGATCGACGCCGACGAGCCGCTTCGCGGCTTTTCCTACGGCGGCTACGAAAAATTTCCGCGCCATGGCAGCATGGCGCTGACGGCGCGGGGGCAGCTCGTGCTGGATCTTATGGACATTCAGGGGATCGGGGAGTGAGCGTATGTTAGGTCAGTTTTCCAGAACGGAGCTGCTGCTCGGGCCGGAGGCCATGGAGCGCCTTGCCGGCGCGCGCGTGGCCGTGTTCGGCATCGGCGGCGTCGGCGGCTACACGGTCGAGGCGCTTGCGCGAAGCGGCGTCGGTGCGCTGGACCTCATCGACGACGACCGCGTCTGTCTGACGAACATCAACCGCCAGATCATCGCGCTGCGCAGCACGGTCGGCAAGTACAAGGTCGACGCGGCCGAGGCGCGCCTGCTCGACATCAACCCGAAGCTGCGTATCACAAAGCACCGCTGCTTCTACACGCCGGAGACGGCCGGGCAATTCGATTTTCATGACTATGACTACGTCGTCGACGCCATCGACACCGTGACGGGCAAGCTCGAGCTCGTCACGCGCGCCGTCGAGGCCGGAACGCCGGTCATCAGCTCCATGGGCGCGGGCAATAAGCTCAACGCCTGGGCGTTCCAGGTTGCGGACATCTCGAAAACGCGCGTGTGCCCGCTCGCGCGCGTCATGCGCAAAGAGCTCAAAAAGCGTGGCATCGACCACCTGAAGGTCGTCTACTCGCAGGAGAAGGCCATGACGCCGCGCGACGATTCGCCGGCCAGCTGCCGCGGCAACTGCATCTGCCCGCCGGGCTCGGCCAGAACGTGCACGCAGCGGCGGCAGATCCCCGGCTCGGTCGCGTTCGTGCCGAGCGTCGTCGGGCTCATCATCGCCGGCGAGGTCGTGCAGGATCTGACGGGATTCCACGGCGAAATGATCGACTGATCAGCCCACGAAAAAAACAGGTTGACAACGGGGCGGCGCGGGCGTATAATGGGCCACAGTCGCCTTGATTAGGCTGCATATTTTTTATTAAAGAGGTATCCCATGTACACTGACAAGACTCTCGTCTGCAAGGATTGCGGACAGGAATTCGTGTTCACCGCCGGTGAGCAGGAGTTCTACGCGGAAAAAGGTTTCACGAACGAGCCGCAGCGCTGCAAAGCCTGCCGCGACGCCCGCAAGGGTGTGACCCGCCCGGCGCGCCAGATGTTCGACGCCGTCTGCGCCAACTGCGGCAAGCCGTGCAAGGTTCCCTTTGAGCCGCGCAACGACCGCCCGGTCTATTGCAGCGATTGCTTCCGTCGCTAAAAAATAATGCCGCATCCGAAAGGATGCGGCATTGTTTTTTAGCGTGAGCTTGCAGGCCGGCTGCGCGCACGGCCCGCCCGGAGGGCGGGCCGCACACTTGCGGCCTGTAAAGAGAAATTCCCGAGGCGCATGTCCTCGGGAATTTCGGATTTTGAATCTATTTCGCCGCCTGCGGGCGGCGAAACTCTGCGAGGCAGCGAGGGGCTGCTTGCGGAGTGGCTCAATACTTGAGCTGGTAATACGTCCACTTGCCGAGCTTTTCGACGAGGGCGGTCTGTTCGGCGGTCAGCGTGTCGGTGAACGTGCCGTCTGCCAGGCAGTAGGCGCTCTCGCGCTCGCGGAGGACGGGGAGGGTGCGGCGGAGGTCATTCAGGTAATCCATGAACGGGTCCAGGCCGGTCTGGCCGGTCAGCTCCAGGACGACGGTGCCGAGGTAGTTGTCGCTGATGAGCCCGTTTTCGGGCAGGTCGAGCGCGGCGTAGGCCGAATCCAGGTCGACCGCGTCGGCGTAGGCCCGGTTCGACCAGATGACATAGGGCGTCTCATACGTGTCGATCGTGTGCTCGGGCGTGTCGTTCAAGTTGTACGGCAGGCCGAGCTCCGTCGTGGCCGTGCCGAGGTTCGGGCGGTGGTCGCCGAAGAGCACGAGCACGGTCGGCTCGTCGACCGAGTCGAGATAGTCCGTCAGCGCGAGCAGCATCTCGGACGAATCGCGGATGCCCTCCATGTAGACGGAAAGCGACTCCATCGCCGCGTCGGAGACGTCCATTTTGAGCGGCACGGCGTCCGGGCGGTCGGGGTATTTGCCATAGGTGTAGCTCTGGTGGTTCTGGATCGTGACGGTGTAGGTGAAAAGCGGCGCGTCGGACTCCAGCATCCGCGTCTGAAGATCGGCTTTCAGCTCATCCAAAAACGCTTCGTCGGAGATCATCGTGCCCTTGTAATCCGTCTCGTCGAACGCCTCGACAAAGACCTGGTCGGAGATGCCGAGGCGGTTATAGACGCTCATGCGGTTATAGAACCAGCTCTGGCCGGGGTGCATGAAAAACGTATTGTAGCCGTCCGAGGCGAGCAGGCTCGCGATGGACTTCGTCTCCTTGCGGATGACGCGGAACGACGACGTCGTGCCCTCGCCGATCATGTTCGTCTGCATGCCGGTGAGGACGTTGAACTCCGTGTTCGCTGTGCCCGCGCCGTAGTTCGAGACGACGATGTGCCCGCTGACGGCGCGGTCGCTGCCCGCGACCTCTTTATAGGCACGCATCGGGTCGTTCTGCTCGGAATAGTCGAACACGTCCTCCTCGGACAGGTCGGAGTACGCCTCACACATGACCATGATGATGTTCGGCTTCACGGCGGGCTCGGCGTACGCGTTTTTGTCCGCGTCGATCCAGCCCTCGACCTCGGATTTCGAGAAGCCGTCCGGCTTGTCTACGGGGTAGAGGTTGTAATTATAAAGGAAGCAGTAGTTGAAGCCCAGCGTGTTGAACACGGACGGGATGTTGTACGCGTAGGGGACGGTGAAGCTCTCGTAGAGGTCTTTATCGCGGTAGACAAAATGCACTGCGCCGACGAACACGGCCAGCGCGAGCGCCGCGCAGCCGAGGCGCCAGGGCAGCTTCGGCGCGGGCGTCTTGAAAAAGTAGCCGAGCACGACGGCCAGCGCGATGAGCGCCGCGATGGCGATGACCTTGTCCCAGTGCATATAGAGCTGGTACTCGCCAACGGCGTTCACGGCCTCGCGCAGCAGGAAAATGTCCGACGGGATGAGCGGGTCCTCGCGGCCCTCGATCTTGAGCAGGTTGACATAAGACAAAATCGCCATGACGCCGCCCGAGATGGCGCCGCCGTAGAACACGTTTTTCGTCAGGAAATACGTGATGGCCGTAAAGATGAGCGCCGGGAACCAGTTGAGGAAAATGAGCCGCGGCTGGTGATAAAACGTCCGCAGCGCCTCCACGAACGAGCCGGGCTGGAGATAGACGCAGAATAATGTAATGAAGCCGGAGATCAGAAAGACGAGCAGCGCGGTCAGCCACTTTTTGCACAGCAGCCGCTGCCGGCCGTGCACGTCGACGCGGTCAAAAAAATGCATGATGCCGATGTCCTTTCCCGCCCCGCGCGGGGCGGACAGATTTTTCTTGATTATAGCCGTTTTCGCCGCGTCTGACAAGAGCGCGAAAAAGTGGGGATGTCCGCACAGAAAATGGTTTACTTTTTTTGACTCTGCTGATATACTGTTAAAAAGCATCCTAAGCATTGCCCGCGGGGCGGGCAGAGGGGAAGGGAATATGGGAAAGGAAAAAACAATCATCCGCGATCTGACGCAGGGCAACCTGACGAGCCTCATGATCCGGTTTTCGCTGCCGTTTATGGCGTCGAACCTCATGGGCATGCTCTACACGCTCGTCGACCTGGCCATC
>CAVFYN010000233.1:0-4236 GCA_963626425.1 Bacteroidaceae bacterium | reverse complement strand
TGCTCATTCAGTTTGTTGAGGCGCGGCGGCCGCCTGGAGCCCGTAGAGGATGACAGCCAGCCGCCGCGCCTCAACAAACTGAATGAGCACGATGGACACGACGCTGCCGACGAGCATCGGGATGGACAGGACCGTCCCGAACAGGCCGAACAGGCCCATGTCGCCCTGCACGTACTGGAGGTAATACGCCATGCAGCCGAAGCCGAAGCCCATGGAGATGCCGCCGGCCAGCAGCGAGAGCGTGTAGATGACCCACCATTTGTTGCTGAGCAGGAACTTGAACTGCTCCAGCACATTTTCGCGCTTGTCGCGGTTGTGGGTCTTCATGAACGTCTTATCGACGTCCTCCCAGTCGCCGTCCAGGCGCGTCTCGTGATAGAGCATGAACGCGAGGAAGCCGGAGACGATCGTGATGAAGCCCATGGTGATGCTCGTGCCGCGGTAGCCGGCCAGGCCGCCGCCGAAGAGCGCGACGAGCGGGACGACGAGCCAGTTGGTGATGTTCGTGCCGCCGGTGTTGCCGATCGTGCCGGCCCAGATCATGATGCCGCGGACCTTGTCGTTCTGCGTGCAGAGCGTCGGCGCGGCAGCGGCCGGGATGCGGATGGACGTGAGCAGGCAGCAGAACACGTTATACATAATGAACGCGTACACGAGCTTGATCGTCGTCGACGCGCTGGCCGGGACCATGTAGATGAGCATGATCGAGATGCCGAGCGGCACGCTCATCCATAGGAACCAGTGCCGGATCTTGCCGTATTTCGTGCGGACGCGGTCGGTGACGGCGCCCATTAAGAAGTCCGTGATGCCGTCGATGATGATGCCGATGGACATGACGCCCGCGATGGCGGCGGACGAGACGCCGAGGTATTCCGAGTAGACGAACGTGAGGAAGCTGGCCATCATGACATAGCCGAAGGACTGATACGTAAAGGCCGCGAATACCTGCGCAAAGTAGTTCTTGATGCTCGCGGCGCTGTTCGGCCGCTGGAGATCTGCGTAGAGCTTGGGATCAATGTGCTGCTTCGTAATGGTCTTTGACATAACAAACTGCCCCCTTATGGTTTTTGTTCTTTCTCCCAGACAAGACTATGTTCTCACGGACGGACGCAACACCTCCCGGGTGAATGGAAATTCCGCGCTGATGTTCAGCGAAGTTTACAGGCTTGCCAGATGGTCGCCGAGCAGCTTGCCGAGCGTCATCGCCATGCCGATGCTCACGCCCGCGATCGGCGTGGTGTACTGAATGGCGAAGCGGCCGCCGGAGTTGTTGCCCGTGGCGTACAGGCCGGGGATCGGGTCGCCGTGATCGTCCGTGACCTGCTGGTTTTCGCCGACCATGACGCCGCTTAAGGTCGCCATCGGGCCGATGGGGATGGGCAGCTTTGTGCTGCATCCGTAAAACGGCGGCTTTGTGATCGCGTGCATCTGGCGCGGGTCCTTGCAGTAGTCCTCGTCCCGGCCGAGCGCGCAGAGCTCGTTGTAGCGCGCGATGCTTTGCAGGAAGTTGTCGAGCGTCTGCCCGGAATATCCGAGGCACGCGCCGAGCTCCTCGAGCGTATCGGCGCAGTACATCGGCACGGAGCGCTTTTTGTCGCCGTCGTCGAGGTTCGTCGTGCCGTGCATCGGCTCGCCACGGGTCCCGGCGGCGCGGATGTCGGCCATGTCGCGCTCAATTCGCTCCATGATCTCCGGCCAGCGGACGTTGACGTTCGTGTGGTCGGGTGCCTGATCGTAGAGCTCGGAAAGATAGTCGCTGTCAAACACCGTCGAAATGAAGCCCTCGGGCTGGAGGTTCGTCAGGAGCCCTGCGCCGAACGCGCCCATGATGCCCTCGTTGCCGTAGCGCTTTCCGAGGCGGTTCAGGCGCAAAAACGCCGTCCCGCTGAAGCCGCCGGCCATGAACGCCAGGCTCGGCGACATGGCCGCGCGCGGCCCGGGCTGGATGTGCCCGCCGGCCCAGATGCCCATTTGGATGCCGCTCCCGTCGCCGAGGCCCATGCCGCGAAGGTCGGCGTCCTCGCCGAACGTCTCGGCGAGCTCCTGATAGAGGTCGTGGACCATCTGTCCGTTCCGGTCACAGTCGCCCGCCGCGAGCACGACGGCGCGCGCGCCCTCGAATAGCTCGTATTCCCCGTCCGCGTTTTTCGCGATGACGCCCGTGACGCGGCCGTCCGTTTTCACGGTCTGGCACGCGGCGCGGCCGTAGAAAAACCGCGCGCCGTGCGCCTCGGCCTCGCCCTGCGTCGCGCGGAGCGCGTCGGGCAGGCGGCAGCCCTTTTCGTAAAACAGGTGCGTGCCGAGGAAGCTGTGAAAGCCGCTGTAGCTGTGATCTTTGAGGTACGCCTCCGGCGGAGGCGTCATGTACAGGCGGATCGTGTCCAGGAATTCCGGGCTCAGCGGCCGCAGGAACCAGTCCATGACCTCGCCGCTGCGGCGGGCAAACTGGCGGATGAGGTCGGGATTCGTGCGGTTCTGCGTGCGGACCTGCCAGTCGAGCTGGAACTCCATCGGGTCATAGCGCGGCACGCCGCGCGAGAGGGCGAATTCGGAGTTGAGCACGCCGACCTCGTTGCCCATGATGGCCTGCGCCTGCCGGCTTTTCTGCTTTTCCAGGACGAGGACCGATGCACCGCCCTCCGCCGCCGCGCGCGCGGCGCAGCTTCCGGCGTGGCCTGCGCCGACGATGACGACGTCGGCCTGAAAGCGCCGCGCGATCTCCCCTTCCGCGATCGGCTCGGGCGGAGCCATCCATTCGTACTGCCGTCTTTTCACGCTGTCCGCTCCTTTCGCGTTTTGACGTTTTCGCCATAAACAGTTGGTCTGTTTCTCTTTTCTTTGTACATCTTAGCACAGCCGCCGGACCGTGTAAAATGCTAACAATTCATCTCAGCTATAAATCCCGTGCATAAATGGGCGCAAAAATCGACCGGGAGCGACACAGTTCGTGCTGCTCCCGGCCGGTTTCATGCGCGGCGGTTTATGCGTTCTCCTCAATAAAGTCCATGATCTGCTGGATGTACCCGGCGGCCAGATTGTTCCGGCTGGCCGCGACGACGCGGTACTCCGCGACCGGATCGTCCATCGGCAGGACGCGGACGCAGTCGGCATATCGGCGCAGCTGCACCTCCGGCGCGATGTAGATCCCGCAGCCCGTCGCGACGAAGTTGATGGCGGCGGTGTAGTTTTCCAGCGCGCAGAATTTCGGCGACAGGCTGTACTGCCCCAAAAGCGTCCGGATCGTCGGCGCCCAGCCCGAGCGGTCATACGGGAAGAAAAAGTCCACTTCGTTCACCCGCTCGCGGAACTGCTGCGACGAGAGCGGGCAGTCCCAGTCCTTCGGCGTCGCGAGGGCGAGGCGGCCGTGGCTGATCGTGCGGTCCATGAGGCCGTTTGCCATCTTGCGGTCGTCCGCGGCGGCGTAGCCGATCGTGAGGTCGGCCGTGCCCTCGGTCAGGATGCGCGCGAAGCTGCCGGACGTGGCCGGCATGCACGCGACGGCCAGCTCCGGGAAGTTCGCGCGGATCTTCGCGATCATCTCAAACGCGCCGCTGCCGTCGAGCGAGTAGAGATCGTCCTCGAGGCAGATGCGCAGCGTCTGGCGGCGCAGGCCGCTGCGGCTCGTCTCCAGGACAGCCTGCTCCATGCCGTTTGCCTCGCGCAGAAGGCCGACCGCGCGGCGGTAGAGCTCCTGCCCCGCCGGCGTCAGGCGGATGGCGCGCGTGCTGCGCTCGATGAGCGACGCGCCGATCTGCTCTTCGAGCTTCGCGATGGCGCGGCTGAGCGCCGGCTGCGTGATGTAGAGATTCTGCGCCGCCTGCACGTAGCTCGCGTTCTCCGCGACGGCGATGAAATACCGCAGCTGCTTGAGTTCGATCACATGCCCCGCCTCCTATTTTCGTTCGTTCCCAAACAGCATACCAGACGCGGCGCGAAAATTCAAGCGTGCTAAATATTTTGCCATGCATAATTCGCGCATAAAAAATCCGCCCGGACTTTTGCTGGGTGGTTGTAAAACAGTTAATGGAGCGTATCGATACAGATACGCTCCATTTCACATGCCAACATACTATGTAACGGGGTACAGTCCCTTGGCTCTCCCTTTGGGCGAGGTAAGGGATGCCACACGGTACACTCAAAGGTGTATAGAAGTGCGCCTTTTATTAGTTTAACAAAACAAAATTTGACCCTTGGACTTTTTCAGGCATCTGTTAGGCACTGTCAGCAGTACACAAA
>CAVFYN010000232.1:0-9054 GCA_963626425.1 Bacteroidaceae bacterium | reverse complement strand
TAGCTCCCCTGTGCAAGGGGAGCTGTCAGCGAAGCTGACTGAGGGGTTGGAGCTGCTAGTTCCGTAGTGCGCGCCCGAAATTCGATTCCGCGTCCCGCCAACCCCTCCGTCATGGCGCGGCGGGAATTCGGCGGGCGGATGCTATCCGCCCCTACGGGCGCGTCCCCCTATTTCCCCGCCTTCCTCACCCGCCCTCGATCGCCCCGGCGAGGGCTTCGGCGAAATACCCCGCGGCGGTGATCGCCTCGGGCATGGTGTTGCCCGACGCGCCGACCTCGACGAGGAGCGAGCCGAGCGTTGCGTGCTGGTTGAACCGCTCGATGCGCAGGTCGATGGGGCGGCAGAGCGACGCGTCCGTGCGGGCGAGCCTGGCCTGGACGCGGACGGCGAGGGCAAGGTTTTCCTGCCAGTTCGGGTGCGGCAGGCCGCCGGCGTCCGTGCCGACGACGAGCATGAGCTGGGCAGACTTTTCCCCGTCCACCGTGCACGAAAACGCGGCCGCGCCGCCCGCGCCGTCGTCGGCGGCGTCGCGGTGGACGTCGAGGACGCAGCAGATGGACGGGTACTCGGCCAGGTACTCCTCGATGGCCGCAAGCGTGCGCGTATACGAGCCGTTGTACGACGGATAGTCGCGGATCTCGCGGTCGTGCACGACGCCGATGCCGCGCGACTCCAGCCCTTCCGCGATCGCGTCGCCGACGCGCACGACGTTTCGCGCCGTGTCCTCCGTGCGCAGCGTGTCGGACGGCTCATATTCCCAGCCGGGCGAGGGCGTGTACGCCTCGCTCGCGTGCGTGTGGATGATAAGGACCTTCGGCCCGTCCCGCGAAAGGTCGAGCCGCAGCGGGTGATTTAGCAGCAGCGCCGAAACGTCCGGGTCATAGCCGCTCGCGCCCGCGATCTGGATATTGTCAGCATCGGCCTGCGTGTAGGGTTCCGCAGGCTCGTCCGGCGTCTCGGGCTCCGGCTCCGGATCGGGCGCGGGGTCCGGCTCCGGCTGTGCGGGCTCGTCCGATTCTTGGGCGTCCGGCTCGTCCCGCGGCAGGCGGACGGTCTGCTCCGCGTCCGCCTCCGGCGCGGCCGTGACCGCGCCGCCCAGCTCCGCCTGCACAAGCGCCGAAATGACGGCCGGGCTCGCCGCGATCTCCCCGACGGCCGCCCGCGCGCCCGCCGTCGATGCAAGCCGCAGCAGCACGGCGATGGCCAGCACGGCCGCCGTCAGCTCCGCGCGCGCGGCGCGGCTTCTTACGTACTTCATGGTGATCCACTCCCGTATACTCTATGCGGCAAACCCGCCAAATAGACGCCCTGCGTGTCCATAGTTCGTACACCATTTTTGTGCAGTTTATCCTAGCTCACCGCTTGCATATTCCGGGGTGACGTGCTAAACTAATAGAAGCATAGATTAGACTCTTGTGCCAGTGATAAATATTATGAAAGGGGTTTCTAACTATGGCTCAGTACAAAATTCAGAGAAAAAAGGGCGTTGAGGGCAGCACCGTCTACGCCTACACGGCTCCCGGCCACAACGAGTGTGTCCCGACCCGTCTGCATGATCCGGCCGACGTCGACGGCGGCAAGATGATCATGGGCATCACCTACTTCGTCCCCGGCGGCGGCTGCGACTTCGGCGCCAACCCGCTCGAGTCGATCTACTACATCCTCGAGGGCGAGATGACCCTTAAGACCGACACCGAGGAGACCGTCCTCCATGCCGGTGACAGCTTCCACTGCTGCGGCGGCACGAACAAGTCCGTCACGAACACCGGCGACACCGTCTGCCAGATGCTCGTTGCGCTGCTCCCGCCCCAGGGCTAATCTGATTCAACAGCCGGTCATCCGGCTCTGAATACAACAGAATCTTTCAAGAAGGAGTTAATTACCATGCCTAAAGTTTATAACGGCGATCTGACCAAGATGTTTGATATTGCCGGCAAGAAGGCTATGATCTTCGGCGGCGCCGGCGGCTTCGGCGAGGCCATTGCTGCCGGTTATGCTGCCAACGGCTGCTCCGTCTGCATCTCTTCCCGCAGCGAAGCGAAGCTGAAGGACGCCGCTGCCAAGATCGAGGCGGCTGCCGCCCCGGGCGTCAAGGTCATGTACCTCGCTGGCGACGCCGGCGATGAGGAGTTCGTCAAGCACTGCCTCGAGACCGTCACCGGTCCCGACGGCCTCGGCGGCTGCGACATCCTCGTCAACGCGCAGGGCATCAACAAGAAGATGTGGTCCTACGAGATCGACACCGAGTTCTTCGAGAAGATGCTGCACACCAACATCACCTCCCTGATGCTGACCTGCAAGTACTTCGGCAACTGGATGAAGAACAACAACCTCGAGGGCCAGGAGAAGGTCGAAGTCGTCTCCGGTCAGCCGAACACCAACAAGGGCTACGGCAAGATCATCAACTTCGGCTCCGTCCGCGGCATCCGTGCGGTCGCCAACGGCGGCGGCGGCAACGTCCCGTACAACACCACCAAGGGTGCTGTCGAGATGCTGACGAAGGCCTTCGCTGCTGACCTGCGCCCGAACGTCCAGGTCAACGCCATCGGCCCGACCATCACCTACACCCCGATGATGGTTGGCATCCTCCCGCCGGACGAGACCGTCCGCAACAACATCGCCGCTTCTCTGCCGGCCATGCGCATCGGCTACGAGATCGACGTTGTCGGCCCGGCCATCTTCCTGGCTTCCGCCGCTTCTGACATGGTCACCGCTACCACCATCTACCCGGATGGCGGCCTGGTTGCCACGTCGTAATCTCTCGATTACAAATTTCCATCCCCGAACCGGAACCCCCGGTTCGGGGATTTTTTTGCGGGGAAGTGCGCGCCACGCCCTTGTAGGGGCGGATATCATCCGCCCGCAGGACTGCGCCCACCGCGTCTGCACCGCGCTAATTGCGAAACCCGCTATCCGGATGGCTCCCCTGAAAGGGGAGCTGTCGGCGGAGCCGACTGAGAGGTTCAAAGGCTGCCGGTTTGCAGAGCGCGTCCGGAATTCGATACCGCGAAAACCTCTCCGTCACGGCCTCACGGCCGTGCCACCTCCCCTTTCAGGGGAGGCCTGGGCGCGGCGGGAATTCGGCGGCGCGTTCCTTCGGCGGGATGGGGTCATCCCGCCCTACGGCCGGAATACACACCCGCGGCGCGGACACGGCGGGCGGATGCTATCCGCCCCTACGGGACTGCGGCGGCACGTCTGCACTGCGCCAATTGCGAAACCCGCTATCCGGATGGCTCCCCTGCAAGGGGAGCTGTCGGCGGAGCCGACTGAGAGGTTCAAAAGCTGCCATCTTTGCAGAGCGCATCGCAAATTCGATGCCGCAAAAACCTCTCCGTCACGCCTAACGGCGTGCCACCTCCCCTTTCAGGGGAGGCCTGGGCGCGGCGGAAATTCGGCGGCGCGTTCCTCCGGCGGGATGGGGTCATCCCGCCCTACGGCCACGATCGTGACCGCGCCTAAAATCTGCTGTCTCTTCACTCTTCCCCATTCCCTAAAAAAGCGCCCGCCCTCGCGGGCGGGCGTTTTTTTCTTCACCCTCTCACCGGTCTCAGATCCCGGTTGAACATATACTGGGTCTGGCCCGTATACGGATTGATGACGGGGACGAACGTGTACGCGAGGTTGAACTCCTGGTCGGTCTCGTCGTTGTAGATGCCCATGCGGCGGCCGGTCGCCCAGACGAGATCGCCGGAGCGGAGCGACGTGTTGATGGTCGTGCCCTCGGCGGACAGGAGCTCGAGGCGGGAGGCGCTGTCGTCGTCGCGGACGACCTGGTACCAGCCGATCTGGTGGGCGTAGACGCTGCGCTCGGCCACGGCGACGGCCTGCTGGATGGTGCAGGTGTTGTTGGGGCTGAGCGTCGTGGCGGTCGTGCCCTTGATGAGGTCGAGCGCGTTCATGAACGCCATCGGCTCCACGGCCCAGGCGCGCAGCTGCGCGCGGTCGGTGTAGTTTGCGAGCTTCGAGGTGTAGCTCGTGTAGGTATAGTCGGAATTTTTCTCGACGTAGCGCAGCGTGCGGTAGAGGAACGCCGCCATCTGCTGGCGCGTCAGCGTGCCGTTCGGGGCAAACGTCGTCGCGGTGGCGCCGGTCGTGATGCCGGCGGCGTAGGCCTTGAGGACGTAGGTGTTGCTCGTGTCCGTAAAGGTGTTCGCGGGCGCGGGCGTGATGGCCTTGCCCGTCAGCGTCTCGGCCAGGCGGACGGCCACGGAGCAGAACTGCAGGCGCGAGATGTTCTTTGTGTAGTCGGTGCCGAGCAGCGCGGTGTCGAGCAGGTCGTCATTGAGCGCGAGGTTCACGTCGCTCTGCGCCCAGGCGCTGATCTTCGCGGTGCTGCGCGCGCCGAGGGCGAACATCTCCGGCTGGACCTCCGTGCTGCTCAGGGCGAGCGTCTCGCGCATCTGGATCTCGCGGTTGGCCTCGGCCTGATACTGCGCGAGCGTCAGGCCGGTGCCGGTGAGCGCGACGTCCTTCTGCGTCAGGTGCTGCTGGAGGTAGCGGTAGGACTTGCCGCACTGGTCGCAGCTGAGCCAGTAGATGTGCTGGCCGGCGGCGTTCACGCCGATGTAGGCGCTGTCGTTCGGCAGCTCGGCGAAAAAGTCGGAGTGCGTCTGGTCGTACAGCCGCTCCTCGGCCAGATCGGTGATGTCGGTCGCGACGTGCTTCGGGTTGTACTCGCACTTGCCGCAGAGCCTGCACGAGTAATAGTACAGCTGGGTCGCGCCGCACGTCGCGTAGGTATAGACGCGGTCGGCCGAGCGGATCTGCGCGGTGTAGACATGGTTCGTGCACCACTCCTTCGCGGCGGACGCGCCGGCCTTCTGCGCGGCGTAGACGTCGGAGCCGGAGTAGGTCTTGACGGTGTAGACGAGCTTGATCTTGCCATAGGTCCCTTCGATGCCGGATTTGAGCGCCGGGACAGCGGACTCGGGGATGAACAAGGTCGCCTTCGCGGTGTAGAACGGCAGGTCGCTGTCGCGCAGGTAGAGAAGGGACTGGTCATAGCTTCTGAGCCCGTTGTCCATGCGCGCGACGAATTCGGCGACGTCCACCTTCGGGCTCAGCCAGACCTCCGTCAGGGAATTGACGGCCGTAATGGTCCTGGGGAACTCGGTCGCGCAGTAGTTGTTGTCATAGGCGCTGTCGTCTATGTCCATGATGAGCGTGCGGACGTTCTGGAAGTTGTCCAGATAGCCGAGGTCGTAGCCGTCTGCGTAATCGTCGCTGTAGCCGAGGTCGTAGCCCTTGCCAAGGTCGGAGCCGTTCATGACGACGACGTTTTTGGCCGTGAGGTCCAGGTTGCGCGCGTCGGCCTGCGCCCGCGTGACGGACGGGTACATGGCGCGGCGGGCCGCGGCGAGGGCGGAGGCGTTCGCGGTCTGCTGCTGGCTCAGCTCGGCCTTTTCGCTCTCGCTCAGGCGCTCGCCCGCGATGGTCAGTCTGACCTGGAGCGTCGGGTAATACTGCGCGCTCGTGCGGATGGTCGCGCGGACGCCGTTGACCGTGGCGGAGAACGTGTCGCCCTCGACGATGTTCTCGCCGCCGACCGTTTTGTAGTTGGCGCAGTAGCCGCGCGACGGGTCGAACGCCAGCTTGATGTTCACGAGATAGGTCGTCCCGGCGCGGAACAGGTACGCGTCGTCGGTCTCGACGTCGTCGCCCATCCACTCGGTGTACAGGATGCCCGCGCCGGCCGCGAGCAGGTCGATGCTGCCGCTTTTGAAGGACTTGATGGTGACGGCGGTCTCCATCTCGTTCGGCTCGCCCGCCTTGGGCAGGTCGATGACGAGGTCGACGCTCTTCAGCCGCGTCGGCGCGGCGAGCGCGACGGTCGGCAGCAGGCCGAGCACCAGGGCAAGACAGAGCAGGGCGCTGAGCAGGCGTTTTTTCATGACTTCTCTCCTCCGGAAACAAAAATTTTAGACATACCTGGGTACGATTGCACGCATACAGCATAGCATGGATTTCCGGATATTTTCAGCAGCGGCACAAAATGTACCGTTTTTCGACCCGAAATGCGCGCGCAGCAAAAAAGCCGCCCCGGACGGGGCGGCTTTGCGGCAATACACGCGCGGCGCAGACGGGAGTCCCGCGAAGCGGGGCCGTTTTGATTTACTTTTTGTCTTTTACGCCGCGCAGCTCGATGATCTGGTCTCTCAAAGCTGCCGCATACTCGAATTCCATGCGCTTGGCGGCGGCCTTCATCTCTTTTTCGAGGCGGGCGATCTCCTTCTCGCGCTCGGCCTTCGTCATCTTGACGCCGTCGCGGCGGATGGCCTCCGTCTCGTCCTCGGAGATGTCGATGAGCTCGCGGACGGACTTGACGATCGTCTGCGGGACGATGCCGTGCTCTTCGTTGTAGCGCTGCTGGATGGCGCGGCGGCGGGCCGTCTCGTCCATGGCGGCGCGCATGGACGGCGTGATGGAGTCGGCGTAGAGGATAACGTGCCCGTGCGCGTTGCGCGCGGCGCGGCCGACGGTCTGGATGAGGCTCGTCTCCGAGCGGAGGAAGCCCTCCTTGTCCGCGTCTAAGATCGCCACGAGCGAGACCTCCGGCAGGTCGAGGCCCTCGCGCAGGAGGTTGATTCCGACGAGGACGTCGAACTTCGCCATGCGCAGGTCGCGGATGATCTCCATGCGCTCGAGCGCCGCGACGTCCGAGTGCATATACCGCACGCGGATGCCCGCGTTCTGGAGGTAGCCCGTGAGATCCTCGGCCATTTTCTTCGTGAGCGTCGTGACGAGCACGCGCTCATTCCCCGCGACGACGCGGTTGATCTCCGAAATAAGGTCGTCGATCTGCCCCTCGATCGGGCGGACGGTGATCTCGGGGTCGAGCAGGCCCGTCGGGCGGATGACCTGCTCGGCGAACTGGCCGGCGCGCTCGCGCTCGTAGGGGCCGGGCGTGGCGGAGACGTAGATGACCTGGTTGATCTTTTTCTCGAATTCGTCGAATTTCAGCGGCCGGTTGTCATACGCCGACGGCAGGCGGAAGCCGAAGTCGACGAGCGACTGCTTGCGCGAATGGTCGCCGTTGTACATGGCGCGCACCTGCGGCAGCGTGACGTGGCTCTCGTCGATGAACATGAGGAAATCCTTTGGGAAATAGTCGAGCAGCGTCAGCGGCGCCGAGCCCGGCGCGCGGCCGGAAATGATGCGCGAATAGTTCTCGATGCCCGAGCAGAAGCCGATCTCGTCCATCATCTCGATGTCGTACATCGTCCGCTGGCGGATGCGCTGCGCCTCGAGCAGCTTGCCGTTTTCCTCGAAGAATTTCACGCGCTCGTTCATCTCGGCCTCAATTTCGCGCGTGGCGCGGGCCATTTTTTCCTTCGTCGTGACATAGTGGCTCGCCGGCCAGACCGGAATGGTGTTCGGGCGGCGCAGGACCTGACCCGTCACGGGGTTGAACTCGCTGATGCGGTCGATCTCGTCGCCGAAAAATTCGACGCGCAGCGCGCTCTGCGCCCAGTACGCCGGCCAGAGCTCGACCGTGTCGCCGCGGACGCGGAACGTGTTGCGGGTGAAGTTTATGTCGTTGCGCTCGTAGCGGATGTCGATGAGCCGGTGCAGCAGCTGGTCGATCGGCAGCTCCGCGCCGACGGTCAGCGTGACCATCATCTTCTCAAAGTCCTCCGGCTCGCCGAGGCCGTAGATGCAGCTGACGGACGAGACGACGATCACGTCCCGCCGCTCGAGCAGCGACGCCGTCGCGGCCAGGCGCAGACGGTCGATCTCCTCGTTGATGGCCGAGTCCTTTTCAATATAGGTGTCCGTGTGGGCAATGTACGCCTCGGGCTGGTAGTAGTCGTAATAGGACACGAAGTATTCCACGGCGTTTTCCGGGAAGAATTCACGGAATTCCTCGCACAGCTGCGCCGCGAGCGTCTTGTTGTGCGCGAGGACGAGCGTCGGCTTCTGCACGCGCTCGATGACGTTGGCCATCGTGAACGTCTTGCCCGAGCCCGTCACGCCGAGCAGGACCTGCTCCTGCAATCCCAGCTCGACGCCGCGCGCGAGCGTGTCGATCGCCTGCGGCTGGTCGCCCGTCGGCTGGTAGGGCGCGTGCAGATGAAATACGCCCGGCTTTTTCGTGCTCTGTTCCATGGGAACCTCCTGCGCCGCATTTTTTGCGAACTTTTGATTGCATTTTCTATCGGAATTTGGTATTCTTTCCTTGGCGCTGCCGCTAAACGGCAAGCGGTTTGGCCCCCCTGGCGTTATTTCGCGTCGCGGGACACTTCTTTGGCCCCGCTTTTTTCACGAAAGGGGGCCTGCCCGATGAGTACATCCGAAGTTTTTCAGCTTTGCCTTGTCATCATTGGCATCTGCGGCCTGTTTTTACAGGCCAATAAAAAGAAGTAACCGCCCGGCCACCACCCCGCGGTTACTTCTCCGTAACTAGCCAGGAGGGGCCAACCGTTTGCCGGCAGCGCCTTCCTTTTGCTCTTTCAGTATAATACAGCCCGACACGCTTTGTCAACCGGTTTTGCGCACGATTTGCGAACTTTTGGTTGCATCTTTTGTCGGAATATGGTATCTTTATTTTGGCGTTGCCGCTAAACGGCAAGCGGTTTGGCCCCTGCTGGCGTATCTTTGCGCTGCGGGGTACTTCTTGGCCCCGCTTTTTCACGAAAGGGGGCCGGGATTATGAGTACATCAGAAGTTTTGCAACTTTTTCTTGTAATCATCAATCTTTGCGGCCTGTTCATTCAGGTCTATAAAAAGAAGTAACCGCCCGGCCACGAACCTGCGGTTACTTCTTAGTACCAGGTAGGGGCCAACCGTTTGCCGGCAGCGCCCTTCTCTTTGCTCTTTCAGTATAATACAGTCCGACACGCTTTGTCAACCGGTTTTGCGCACGTTTTGCGAACTTTTGGTTGCATCTTTTGTCGGAATATGGTATCTTTATTTTGGCGCTGCCGATAAACGGCAAGCGGTTTGGCCCCTGCTGGCGTTATTTTGCGTCGCGGGGCACTTCTTGGCCCCGCTTTTCTACGAAAGGGGGCCTGCCCGATGAGTACATCCGAAGTTTTTCAGCTTTGCCTTGTC
>CAVFYN010000231.1:2947-5932 GCA_963626425.1 Bacteroidaceae bacterium | reverse complement strand
GTCATGGACGCCGCGCGCACGGCCGGCGCGGCCGGCGGCACGATCCTGCACGGCAAAGGCACCGGCAACGCCGAGACGGAGAAATTCTTCGGCCTTTCCATCGCGCAGGAAAAGGAGCTCATCCTCATCGTCGCGCGCGCGGACGAAAAGGCCGCCATCATGAAAGCCGTTCTGGAGCAGGCCGGCCCCGGCACGGACGCGGGCGCCATCACGTTCTCGCTCCCGGTGACGGACGTGGCGGGCTTCTCGCTGCTGGACAAATAGACCAAAGGGCAGGGGCCGTCCCCTGCCCTTTTTCTGCGCGCGCGGCTCTTGCAATTGCGGCCGGGCGTGCTTATAATGTCGGACGAAGAAAGAAACGGAGGCGCGTTATGAAGCGATCCAAAAAACTCACGCGCGGCCAGATGTCCGAGGCGATGGTCACCGTCCTGTTCCTCTCGCTCTCGGGCGGGCTGCAGGACGCGTACTCGTACCTCTCGCGCGGGCACGTGTTTGCAAACGCGCAGACGGGCAACATCGTCCTGCTCAGCGCAAATATTTTCTCCGGCGCCTGGGGCGCGGCCATGCACTATCTCATCCCGGTGCTCTCATTCGCGCTCGGCGTGCTGGCCAGCGAGCTCATCCGCTTCCGGTTCCAGCACCGCTCGTCCGTCCACTGGCGGCAGCTCGTGCTGCTCGGCGAGATCGTGCTGCTGTTTGCCGTCGGCTTTTTCCCCGCCTCGCTCGACATGGCGGCCAACGCCCTCGTCTCGTTCGCGTGCGCCATGCAGGTGCAGGCGTTCCGCAAGGTCGGCGGCCACCCGTTTGCGAGCACGATGTGCATCGGCAACCTCCGAAGCGGCGTCGAGGCGCTGTGCGCCTTCGTGCGGACGAAAAATCCGAACGATCTGCCGCGCGCGGCGCGCTATTTCGGCGTCATCTTCGCGTTTTTCCTCGGCGCGGGGCTCGGCAGCCGCCTCGTCCCGGCCATGGGACACAAAACGATCTGGCTGTCGTGCGCGCTGCTGCTGTGCAGCCTGCTGCTCATGATCCCCGGCGAGATCAAAGAGAAATAAAAAGAGGGCAGAAGCTTCGGCCTCTGCCCTCTTTTTATGCGTAATTGCAGAACACGGCCACGCGCGCCTTCGCGCCCGGGGTGCACGTGTAGAGCACGAGCGGGTACGCCGCGCGCTGCACGGCCGCGACGTCGTCCGGCGCGATCGTCTCCGTTTTTGCGACCATGTAGGCGTGCTTTGCGCCCGCCTCGTCCCAAAACGTGACCGCGTCGCCGGGCGCGAGGTCGCGCAGGCGGCGGAACTGGCTGCGGTAATTGTGGCCCGCGATGACAAGGTCGCCCGTCCCGGCCGAGCCGAACTGGCGGCAGGGCGCAAGCTCGAGATTGCCGTCCGACCACGTCCCCAAGACCGGCAGCTCCAGCGAGATGGCGGGGATGGAAAGCGCGCCGATGCAGTTTTCCGCGGGTGCGGGCGCTTCGGCCGGCTCCTCGGCGGACACTTCGGCCTGCGCGGCCGGTTCGGCGGGCGGCTCCGCGTCCGGCGTCTCCTCCGCCCGCGCAAGCTCCAGGCGAAACTGCGTCAATATCTCCGCGGATGCCTGCCCCGCCGCCGCGTCGTCGCCCGCGTCCTGCGCGCCGCGCACGAACGCCGCCGCCAGTACGGCCGCGCCGAGCACCAGAAGCAGCAGCCCCGCGCGCTTACGCATCGTTCCGCCTGCGCCGCATCAGGATCGCGCCGAGCGCCAGCAGCAGCGCGCCCGCGCCCGCGAGGTACCACGCGTCACAGCTCTTCCCGGTGTCCAGCAGCGACGCCGCGTTCGTGATCGTCACGATGCCGCCTTCCACCAAATACGACGGGT
This sequence comes from Bacteroidaceae bacterium, assembly GCA_963626425.1. GTDB lineage: Bacteria > Bacillota > Clostridia > Oscillospirales > Oscillospiraceae > CAKTOF01. The sequence continues at coordinate 4,078 of CAVFYN010000231.1, read as the reverse complement.
AAAACCCGCGCGGAATATCCGATTCGAGCACGGCGTAGTCGGCCCCGGCATCCAGATCCGTCCACGTGTGCGTCCAGCCGTCCTCGGCCGTCAGGCGGACGGTCTCGACGGCCGCCTCGCCGTCATAGAGCGTGACGTTCACGCTGTCCGGATGCGCCTTTTCGCCGTCCCAGCGCTTGACGGCCGTGAGCGTGAGCCCCGTCTCCGGCGCGTCCGGGCCGGGCGGCTCGGGCTCCGGGTCCGGGTCGGGATCAGGCTGCGGCGGGTCGGGCTGCGGGCCGGGCGTGTAGACGGGCGTATTCGTGATGGTCACGACGCCGCCCTCCGTGCGGTAAGAGGCCGTGTAGCCCGCCGGGACATCCAGCTCCTCGATCGTCCACGTGTCGTCCGCGTCCAGACCGTCAAATGTGCACGCCCAGCCGTTGCGCGCGCTCAGCTCCGCCGTCCGGTCAGGGCTGCCGTTTCTCAGCAGCTGCACGCGGACGGATTCGCTGCTGTGCGCCGCGCTGCCGTCGGCCCAGACCTTGCGCGCGGTCAGCTGTGCGGCGTTGAACGCCGAAATCTCAAAGATCCAGTCCACCTCGCCCGCGCGGCCGGCAAATTCGTTGCCGAGCTCCTTCGGCGCGGTCAATTGGACCGAAAGCGCCAGCGAATCGCCCGCGCGCACCGTCCCGAGGTGCACGCGCGCAAGCGCCATGGCGGCCGTGCCGTCATAGATCGCCGCCCCGCCGGCCTCGACGCGAAGCTGCAGCTGCGCGAGAAAGTCCTCCCCGCTTTTCGTCTCCGCGCGAAGATAGAGCTCGACATAGTCGCTGTCCGACGCGGCGTTTTGGAACGTGACCGTCGTCGTTTTCTCGTCGCCGGGCATGACATCCCGGAATGCCGCGAACAGGTCGGTCGCCGAATCCGCGCTGCCGGGCGAAAATGTGAAACCCTCGCTCTGCCCGCGATACGTCACGACGCCGCCCGGCGCGGCCAGCGCGCACGGAAGCGCCGATAGCACCAGCAGCGCCGCGAGCGCCGCCGCAATCAGCCGTCTCATCCGCTCACCCCCGTGTCCGTGATGCGCCCGCCCTCGACCGCGACGCGCCACGCCTCCTCCGCCGCCGACTCCGGCGCGCTCTGGATGGC
>CAVFYN010000231.1:0-2937 GCA_963626425.1 Bacteroidaceae bacterium | reverse complement strand
GCGCACCGAAAGCGTGTATTCCGCGTCCTCCGGCTGCGTGACCGCGCACATGAGCAGGCTGCCCTGCGTCGTCTGCCCCGGCGCGAGCGCCGCGGGATAGTAATAGTACCCGTCCGCCCCGAATAGCCACATTTCGTCCGGATCCATGGTCAGCTCATAGCCGTACCCCGCCGGGACGGACGCCGCGGCGTTCCCGTCCGCGTCCAGCCAGCACACGATGACCGCCGCGCGCACGAACGCGTCCGTCGTGCCGTCGTTTGTCACGGTCACGTTTTTCTTGACACGGCCGTCGAATTCCTCGTCGACCGAGCAGTCGACCGCGGCATAGGAAAACACGTTTTCCGCCGCGCCCGACCGGCGCGAGAGCATGGCGGCCGTCGCGCCGCTGCCCGCCGAGGCGAGCACGGTCAGCGCCAGAAGCGCCGCCGCGGCGCGCGTTTTCCCTCTCTTTTCGTCCATGTTCGTCCCTCCTCAGCCGGTAAAGTGGTTGTCGCAGTGCGCGTCGGCGGACAGCCAGCGGTCGTTTGTGCGCGTGTTTTGGAACGCCGCTTCGCCCGTCTCGCCGTTTTGAAGCACGACGGTTTTCTCCGCGTCCTCCGGCGTGTAGCGCCAGCTCCAGCCCGTCTCCTCGCGGACGGTGTACGTCCCGGCCGGAAGGCCGGTCAGCGTCGCCTCGCCGTTGCCCGTGATGCAAAGCCACGCGGTGAAGCCGCCCGCGCCCGTGACGGTGAACAGGAAGCACACATCGGCATCCTCGGCCGCGCAGCCGGATTTTTTCACGGTCAGCGCCGCCGGGCGCGCGCGGTAATAAAATGTGCGCACGTTCTTCTTCGCCGTGTCCGCGGGGTCCTCGATGGCGATTGTCATCGTCTGCTGCGCCGTGCTGACGAGCTCGTAGCCCGCGATGGCCGGGGCCGTGAACGTCAGAAATGCGCCATAGCGCGCCGCGCCCGTGTCCGCGTCCGCCAGCGATTTGTCCGTGCCGAGCTCGAGATAGCGCACCTCGTAGGGATACTCGATGCGGTCATAATAGAGCTCGAGCAGCAGCCCATCCGCCGTCAGGACGCCGGACGCCGTGCTTATGTCCGGCTGATAGGAAAATCCGGGGATATCCAGCGCGTCCTCCGCATAGCTCTGCCCGATGACCCCGCCGGCGTCCTCGCCCGCGCGGTAGACGCTGTACCCTGTGCCGGAGACATTCTGCACATAGTGCACGGCACGCACCGGCGCGTGGGCGTCGTCGCGGTCGTACCAGAAGATGAGCTCGTTTTCGCCCGTCGTGAGGATGAGCCGCTTTTCATACGCGTCCGGCGCGAAGCCGTCCACGGGGACGAAGCGCTCCGTCACGATGGCATCCGTCGTCTCGGCCCGCTTTTCCTCGTGCAGCGCGGCGTTCGTCCCGCGCTCTAAATACCGCACGGTGTACGGCAGCTTCTCAGCCGGGTCATACACAAATGTGAACTCATTTTGCGAGGTGTCGTCCAAGTCCAGCGTCAGCGAGTGGCTCGCCGTGCGCGGGAAATAGCCGGTCTGATAGGGCGCAGAGAGCTCCGCGCCCGCCTTGGCCGTGAACGTGCGCGTCGATCCCGCCGGCGCAAAGCCCGTCGTGTCGGGCGCGGCGGGCGTGCCGTCCGCAAGCTGATAGCGGATCGTGTAGGCCACGAGCGTGTCGGAGCTCCACTTTGCATAAAGCTCCAGGTCGCGCGTGACGGGCATGGCGAAGTCGAACGCGTGCTCCGCGCCGTCCGCGCCGCGGTAAAACCAGCCGACGAAGCGGTACGCGCCGTTTTCCGGATCGTCCGGCGGAGTATCCATGACCGTTCCGTGCGGAACGGTCTCCCACGCGCCGAGCGGCGCATCGCCCACGTCCATCGCGCTCTCGCTGAAATACGTCCGCACGCGGTGGCTGCTCGGCGCCCAGCGCGCGTACAAAATGAGGTCGGACGCGGGCATCGTCATTTCGGAAAGGTCCGCCTCCGAGCCCTCGTAGCACCCGGCCGTGCGGTACCAGCCGTCAAAGACATACGCGCCCCGCTCAAGACCCGCCGGGTAGTCCGGGACGAAATCATAGCCGCCGAGCGGCGCTTCGTAGAGCACGCTCGCCTCTTTGTCCGTGACGTAATCGTTGTAATTGAAAAATTGCAGCTTGTAGGAATCGCGCGTGTAGTAGAAATAGTTGTTATTCTTCTGCTTTGCCTCGCCGTTCCGATCAAATTCCGGGTCGGAGCGCCACTGCGTAAAGCCGCGGATGTCGTGGAACTCTTCCTTTTTCGTCAGCGTAGACTTGCCGTCGCAGTTGATCTTCTTGTAGAGCTTGAAGCTCTTTCCGCCATACGTCCAATCCGCCGTCTCGCCGGGGAGCGTCTCGACGTAGTACCACAGCCACGTCGCTCTGGTTGAATTCGCGCGCGAGAACGTGATGTTCTCGCCCGGCATGATGTCGATGCTGCCGAGCTCGTTGCCCGGAACATACGTCGTGCAGCCATACGGGACCTTCCACCAGATCGTCGCGCCCTTCCCGTCCGTGATCGGGAAATTCGCGTGGATGTCCTGCTGGTACTTTGCCGTGATCGTTTTGGTGTTGTACCCGTTCGGGAACGTCAGCGTGTACGTATTTCGCGTAAAATAGACGTTCAGCACCGCCGATCCGTCGCCCGCGACCGTGACGGTCTCCGCCTTATCCCTGTTGTATGTAAAATGCGCGTCGCGGCCGTCGAAGTTCTGATTCTGATAATCCCCGCTCGAAACGGCCGTCCCGGGCGCGACGTCGGCAGGCGAGTATGTCCCGGCGACGGAGTAGCCGTCGTCATCGGCGTTTTCGTACCAGAACACGACGGTAAAGCCCGCCGTGCCCTCGCGCCAGAGGGCCGTGTGCGTCGTGTTCTCCGCGGGCATCGTCTCCGGCAGCGTCGGGTCCCAGCCGAGGAACGTATAGCC
>CAVFYN010000230.1:1483-7183 GCA_963626425.1 Bacteroidaceae bacterium | reverse complement strand
CGCGTGACCGGCTCATGGAGCGCTACGCCGAGGAGTACCCGGCCTACGGCTTCGAGATCCACAAGGGCTACGGCACGAAGCGGCACTATGCCGCCATCGCGGAGCACGGCCCGTGCCCCATCCACCGGATGACGTTTTTGAAGAAGTTCTATGAAAAGCAGTAATCTCTCCGGCCGCTGGGGCGAGGCGCTGGCGGCGGAGTATCTGCGGAAAAAGCGCTATGAGATCGTCGCCTCCGGCTACCGCTGCCGCTTCGGCGAGATCGACCTCATCGCGGAAAACCGGAAGTACATCGTCTTTGTCGAGGTCAAGCTGCGCAAGAGCGCGGAATTCGGCCGCGCGATGGAATATGTCGACGCGCGCAAGCAGGCGCGCATCCGCACGACGGCGGAGCTCTATCTCGCCGAGCACGAGACGGAGCTTCAGCCGCGCTTTGACGTCATTGAAATCTACGCCCCGCAGGGCCCGGAGACGAAACGGCCCGAGATCCATCATCTGGAGGACGCGTTTTCATGAATTTTCCCGTTTTTGACGCGCACTGCGACACGGCCTACGAGCTTTACCGCACCGGCGCGCTGCTCGGCGCGAACGGCTGCCACATCAGCTTAGAGCGCATGGAGCGCGTCCCCGGCAGCGCGCAGTTTTTCGCGTTCTGGACGGCCGACCCCGGCGCAAAAGAATCGCCGGAGCGGCTGTTTCGCGGCATGTACGATGAGCTCATCCGCCAGCTCTCGCTCTTCTCCGACCGCATCCGCCTTTGTAAAACGGCGGACGACGCGAAAGCGGCGGCGGAGGAGGGCCGAAGCGCCGCGTTTTTGTCCATCGAGGGCGCGGAGGCCATCTCGTGCGACCCCGGGCAGCTCGAGACGGCGTATGACATGGGCATCCGCATGATCACGCTGACGTGGAACGCGCGCAACATACTCGCGGGCTCGCACGTCACGGGCGAGGGTCTCACTGACCGCGGCCGCGCCTTCGTGCGCGAGGCGCAGCGGCTCGGGATGCTCGTCGACGTGAGCCACCTGTCCGAGCGCGCGTTCTGGGACATCGCGGACATCACGGACGGCCCCATCGTGGCCAGCCATTCCAACGCCCGTGCCGTCTGCCCGCACTCGCGCAATCTGACGGACGAACAGTTCCGCGAGATCGTCCGCACGGGCGGCTTCGCCGGACTGAACCTCTACGCGGAGTTTTTGGGCCATGGCCGCGTGACGGCCGACACCGTCGCCGAGCACGCGCTGCATTTTTTAGAGCTTGGCGGCGAGGGACACATCGCCCTCGGCGGCGACCTCGACGGGTGCGACCGCCTGCCGGAGGACTTTGAAGGCTTTGACAGCTACCCGCTGCTCGCCCGCGCGCTCATAGAGCGCGGCGTGGACGAACAGACGGTGCGCGATATTTTTTATGAGAATCTATTAAAGGTTGTGAGATCATGCAGTATTTGAGCACAAGAGACGAAACGCTCCGCAAGAGCGCATCCGAGGCCATCGTCATGGGCCTTGCGCGCGACGGAGGCCTCTATACGCCCGTCAGCTTCCCGCGCCTGCCGGACGGCGCGGTCGAGGAGCTGTCCGCGCTGCCGTATGAAAAGCGCGCGGCGAAGATCATGAAGCTGTTCCTCGACGAATTTTCCGAGGAAGAGCTGCTCGGCTTTACCGAAAAGGCCTACGCTTGCCCCGCGAAGTTCGACGACGCGGCCGTCGCGCCCGTCGTTTCGCTCGGGGAAAGCACGCATATGCTCGAGCTCTGGCACGGGCCCACGTGCGCGTTCAAGGACATGGCGCTTCAGATGCTGCCGTATCTGCTCACGGCCTCGCTGAAAAAGACGGGCGAGACGCGCACGGTCTGCATCCTCGTCGCCACGTCCGGCGACACGGGCAAGGCCGCGCTCGAGGGCTTCCGCGACGTCCCCGGTACGAAGATCCTCGTGTTTTACCCGAAGGACGGCGTCTCGGACATCCAGAAGCTCCAGATGGTCACGCAGGAGGGCGAAAACGTCGGCGTCAGCTCCGTCATCGGCAACTTTGACGACGCGCAGACCGGCGTCAAGCGCATTTTCTCGGACGAGGCGCTCCGCGCCGAGTTAGACAGCCGCGGCTACTTCCTCTCCTCGGCCAACTCCATCAACTGGGGCCGCATCCTGCCGCAGGTCGTCTATTACATCTCCGCGTACTGCGACCTTGTCGCGGCCGGGAAGATCCAAAACGGCGACAAGCTCAATTTCTGCGTGCCGACCGGCAACTTCGGCAACATCCTCGCCGGCTATTTTGCCAAGCTCATGGGCCTGCCCGTCGGGCGGCTCATCTGCGCGTCGAACGAGAATAACGTCCTGACGGACTTCATTGAAACGGGCGTCTACGACCGCAACCGCCCGTTCTACACGACGAGCTCGCCGTCCATGGACATCCTCATTTCCTCGAACCTCGAGCGCCTGCTGTACCTGCTCTCCGGCTCGGACGCGGAGGTGCGCGGGTACATGGACGCTCTGAACAAAACGGGCCGCTATGAGGTCTCGGCGGAGCTTCGCGAGAAGATCGGCCAGACGTTCTCGTGCGGCTGGTGCGACGATGCGCGCGTTGCAAAGACCATCGCGGACGAATTTTCGCGCAGCGGCTACCTCATGGACACGCACACGGCCGTCGCGTACAGCGTGCTGGCCGATTACCGCGAAAAAACGGGCGACGCGGCGCCCGCCGTCGTCGTCTCGACGGCCAGCCCGTTCAAGTTCTGCTCGAGCGTGCTGGACGCGCTCGGCGAGACGGAGTTTGCGCCCGGAACGCAGATCCTGACGCAGCTCGCGGACAAGACGGGCAAGCCCGTTCCCGCGCCGCTGGCCGGCCTTGCCGGAAAGGCCGTGCGCTTTGATGGCGTGACGGAGAAGGCGGCCATGGAGTCGGTCGTGCGGGAGTTCCTGCGCTGATGGCGCTCTACGCCATCGCGGACCTGCATCTGTCGCTGAGCTCGGACAAGCCCATGGACGTGTTCGGCGGCGCGTGGGTCGGGTACGTGGACAAGCTGCGGCAGGGCCTCTCCGTCATCGGCCCGGACGACACGACCGTCCTGCCCGGCGACCTGAGCTGGGCGCTGAGCCTTTCCGAGGCCGAGGCGGATTTCTCGTTCATCAACGCCATCCCTGGCCGGAAGATCATCGTCAAGGGCAACCACGACTACTGGTGGTCCACGGCGAAGAAGTTCGACACGTTCTGCGCGGAGCACGGCTTTGAAAACATGCACGTCCTCAACAACAACTGCTATTTTTACGGCGACACGGCTCTGTGCGGCACGCGCGGGTGGTTTTTTGAGGAGGACAAGGGCGGCGAGCACGACGAAAAGGTCTTCCGACGCGAGCTCGGCCGGCTCGAGACGTCGCTCAAGGCGGCAGGGGAGAGCGAAAAGCTCTGCTTTCTGCACTATCCGCCGAAATACCGCGGATATGAATGCCGCGAGATCCTGGACATCCTCGCGCGCTACGGCGTGAAGGAATGCTACTACGGCCACCTGCACGGGTCGAGCCACCGCCTGGCCGTCCAGGGCGACGGGATGGGGCTGAATCTTCACATGGTCTCGGCCGATTATCTCGATTTTCGCCCGCTGAAGATCCGCGACTGAAACCGGATTTTGCACCCGTGAAAAAAACACTGGAAATTGTGCATATTATCTGATAAAATAGTACAGCTGTTTCTAAAGAAATTACCGGCCCGGTCAAAGGCCGGACAGGAGGAACCATCAATGACTGTGAAGAATGTTGAAAAAAACGAGGGCGTCGTGACCTTTGTCATGGACGTCGACAAGGCGCAGTTTGACGCCGCGATCGAAAAGGCCTACCGCAAGCTCAAGGGCAGCATCAACGTCCCGGGCTTCCGCAAGGGCAAGGCGCCCCGCAAGATCATCGAGGGCATGTTCGGCGCGACCGTTTTCCATGAGGACGCCATCAACGAGATGTTCCCGGAGCTCTACGACGAGGCCATTGCTGCCGAGCAGCTCAAGGTCGTCGGCATGCCGTCCATCACGAACGTCAACTACACCGACGGTGGCCTGGAGCTGACCGTCTCCGTCGACCTGTACCCGACGGTCGAGCTCGGCGAGTACAAGGGCCTTGAGGTCGTCAAGGAGGCCGTCTCCGTCTCCGACGAGGACGTCGACAAGGAGCTCGCCCGCATGCAGGAGCGCAACGCCCGCATCACGACGGTCGAGCGCCCGGCCAAGGACGGCGACACGGTCGTCATCGACTTTGAGGGCTTTGTCGACGGCGTCGCCTTTGAGGGCGGCAAGGCCGACGGCTACAGCCTGAAGCTCGGCTCCGGCTCGTTTATCCCCGGCTTTGAGGACGGCTGCATCGGCCTGTCCGCGGGCGATGAGAAGGACGTCGAGGTCACGTTCCCGGAGGATTACGGCGCCGCGGAGCTCGCCGGCAAGCCGGCCGTGTTCAAGGTCAAGGTCAGCGAGGTCAAGGAGACCGTCCTGCCGGAGCTCGACGACGAGTTCGCCAAGGACGTCTCCGAGTTCGATACGCTCGACGAGTACAAGGCCGACATCCGCGCCAAGGAGCTTGAAAAGCGCCAGCTCGAGGCCGACAACGACTTCAAGAGCGCCGCACTGAGCAAGGCTATGGATAACATGAAGGTCGAGATCCCGAACTCCATGGTCGAGCAGGAGCTGGACAAGGTCGTCGAGCAGTACGGCTACCAGATCCAGATGAGCGGCATGAGCATGGAGCAGTATCTCCAGATGATGGGCACGGACGCCAACGGCTTCCGCAGCACGCTCCGCCCGGTCGCGCTCGACCAGGTCAAGAGCCGCCTGCTGCTTGAGAAGATCGCCGAGGTCGAGGGCATCACCGTCTCCGACGAGGAGGTCGAGGCCGAGTACGCCTCCATGGCCGAGCAGTACGTCATGGAAGTCGACAAGGTCAAAGAGTACGTCGACGCCGAGGATCTCCGCCGCGACCTGGGCTACCGCAAGGCCCGCGACCTGATCGCGTCCACCGCCGTCGCCACCGAGGCCAAGCCGGAGGAGGAGAAGGCCGAGGAGGCCCCGAAGAAGAAGACGACCCGCAAGACCACGAAGAAGGCCGAGACCGAGGAGACCGCCGAGGGCGAGGAGACTCCGAAGAAGAAGCCGGCCGCCAAGAAGACCACGAAGAAAAAGACCGAGGAAGCTGCCGACGAGGCCGAAAAGACCACGGAGGAATAAGTTTCCTGTCTCCCGGATAGAATCAGAGGGTATCTTTGAAAGGAGATCTTGTATATGAGCTTAGTTCCCTATGTTGTCGAGCAGACGAGCCGCGGCGAGCGGTCGTATGATATTTTCTCCCGCCTGCTCAATGACCGCATTATCATGCTTTCCGAGGAAGTCAACGACACGACGGCCAGCCTGATCGTCGCGCAGCTGCTCTACCTCGAGGCGCAGGACCCGGATAAGGATATCCAGTTCTACATCAACAGCCCCGGCGGCTCCGTCACGGCGGGCATGGCCATCTACGACACGATGCAGTATATCAAGTGCGACGTGTCCACCATCTGCATCGGCATGGCCGCGTCCATGGGCGCGTTCCTGCTCTCTTCCGGTACCAAGGGAAAGCGGATCGCTCTGCCCAATGCGGAGATCATGATCCATCAGCCCTCCGGCGGCACCAAGGGGCAGGCCAGCGACATCAAGATCCAGGCCGAGTGGATGCTGAAGACCCGCGAAAAGCTGAAC
>CAVFYN010000230.1:0-1473 GCA_963626425.1 Bacteroidaceae bacterium | reverse complement strand
GATCATGATCCACCAGCCCTCCGCCGGGACCCAGGGCCAGATCACGGACATGGCCATCCACCTGCGCCGTCTCGAGGTCATCAAAAAACGCATGAACGGCATCCTCGCCGCCAACACCGGCAAGCCGGTCGAGCAGGTGACGGCCGACTGCGAGCGCGACAACTTCATGACCGCCGAGGAGGCCGCCGAATACGGCCTCATTGACAAGGTCATCTACCAGCGCTAATTTTCCAAAGGCTAAAGGAGGACAATCATGTCCCGTGAATCCAACGTTCGCTGCAGCTTCTGCGGCAAACGGCAGGACCAGGTCGGCCGCATCATCGCCGGTCCGAACGTCTACATCTGCGACGAGTGCGTGCGCCTTTGCAGCAGCATCATCGCCGACGGGATGGAGCAGAACCCGGGCCCGGCCCTTGAGACACCGGACCACCTGCCGACGCCGAAGGAGATCCGCGAATACCTCGACTCCTACGTCATCGGCCAGGACAAGGCGAAGATCGCCCTGTCCGTCGCCGTGTACAACCACTATAAGCGCGTCTACTACGGCGATACGAGCGACGTGGAGCTGCAGAAGAGCAACATCCTGCTCATCGGCCCGACGGGCAGCGGCAAGACGCTGTTCGCCCAGACGCTGGCCAAGATCCTGAACGTCCCGTTCGCCATCGCGGACGCCACGACGCTCACGGAGGCGGGCTATGTCGGCGAGGACGTCGAGAACATCCTGCTCCGCCTTCTGCAGGCGGCGGACTTCGACGTCGAGCTGGCCCAGCGCGGCATCATCTACATCGACGAGATGGACAAGATCGCCCGCAAGAGCGAAAACACGTCCATCACGCGCGACGTCTCCGGCGAGGGCGTGCAGCAGGCGCTGCTGAAGATCCTCGAGGGCACGGTCGCCAACGTCCCGCCGCAGGGCGGCCGCAAGCACCCGCAGCAGGAATTCATCCAGATCGACACGAGCAACATCATGTTCATCTGCGGCGGCGCGTTCGACGGTCTCGACAAGATCATCGAGACGCGCACGGACCGCTCGTCCATCGGCTTCGGCGCGGAGATCTCCGCGAAGTCCGAGCGCGACGTCGGCCAGCTCTTCGAGCAGGTGCAGCCGCACGACCTCATCAAGTTCGGCATCATCCCCGAGCTGGTCGGCCGTCTGCCGGTCATCACGTCGCTGAACTCTCTGAGCAAGGACGACATGGTGCGCATCCTGACCGAGCCGAAAAACGCGCTGTGCAAGCAGTACGTCAAGCTGCTCGAATATGACGGCGTGAAGCTGTCGTTTGAAAAGGCGGCGCTCGAGGCCGTGGCCGAGCAGGCCATCGCCCGCAAGATCGGCGCGCGCGGACTGCGCGCGGTGCTCGAGGGCGTCATGACGAATATCATGTACGAGATCCCGTCGGATCCCGACATCACCGACGTTGTGATCACGCGCGAGAGCGTCGTGGACGGCGCGGCGCCGAATATCATCCGCGG
>CAVFYN010000229.1:0-9781 GCA_963626425.1 Bacteroidaceae bacterium | reverse complement strand
TTGAACCTCTCAGTCGGCTCCGCCGACAGCTCCCCTTGCAGGGGAGCCATTCGGAAGGCGCGTTCCGTAATTGGCGCGGCGCAGACGCGGGGCGCCCTTCCCCGCAAAAAACTCCCGTCCTCCGCTGGACAGCGGGGGAAACATCTGCTATGCTAAAAACCGTAAAGCAACCGGCCGGGCCGGGGAATTTTTCGGAGGTGCAGACTATGGAAAAATTCACATTGACCATCGCGCGGCAGTTCGGCAGCCGCGGGCGGAGCATCGCGCAGCGTACGGCCGCGCTGCTCGGCGTTGATTTTTACGACCGCGACATCATCGAGGAGGCCGCCCGCCGCACGAATCTGCCGCTCTCGGCCGCGAGCGACGAGGAGGAGACGGCCAAAACGTCCATCGCGCGCAAGCTCCTGCCCCTCGGCCCCGGCACGACGGAGGTCCAGGACCGCATCTTCGCCGCGCAGGAGAGCATCATCCGCGACCTCGCCGATCAGTCGAGCTGCATTCTCGTCGGCCGCTGCGCGGACTATATCCTGCGCGACGAGAAAAATCTGCTGCGCGTGTACATCTACGCGCCGATCGAAAAGCGCATCGAATACTGCACGTCGCAGCTGTTCATGACCGAGCGCGACGCCCGCCGCACCTGCCAGGACATTGACCGCGCGCGCGAAAATTACCACCTCCGCTACGCCGGCTACGCCCCCGGCGACCCCGCCCACCGCGACCTCCTGCTCAACTCCGGCACCCTCGGCGTCGAGCTCACCGCCCAGTACCTCGCCGCCGCGGTCAAAATGCGGTTCGGGGAGTAAAAATTAAGAGAAACACCCCCGCGCAGCCGTCCAGGGACGACCGCGCGGGGGTGTTTTTTGTGTGGTGGCGGTGAAATAGAAGCGCGCGCCCAAGCCTCCCCTTTTAAGGGGAGGTGTCACGGCGCAAGCCGTGACGGAGGGGTGAGACCAAAGGGTTTTGTGTGCAGTAACGTGGATGCGCAGGAAATTTGATGGCCCCACCTCTCAGTCGCCTCCGGCGACAGCTCCCCTTAAAAGGGGAGCCATTCGGAAGCCGCGTTCCGCAATGGGCGCTGCGCAGACGATGAGCGCCGCGCCAAAGCCTCCCCTGAAAGGGGAGGTGGCACGCCGTAAGGCGTGACGGAGAGGTTTTTGCGGTATCGAATTTGTGGGGGGGCGCTCTGCAAAACGGAGGCTTTTGAACCTCTCAGTCGGCTCCGCCGACAGCTCCCCTTTCAGGGGAGCCAACTGGATAGTGCGTGCCGTAATCGGCGCGGTGCAAACGCGCGCCGCGCCCCTCACCGAATGATCTTGCTCGCCTTCAGATACCGCTCCTCCTCCGAGAACACGCAGCCGCAGTATTTCTGCATGTAGAGCCCCAGCTCGCGCGCGCGCTCCTGGCCGGCGCGGAAGAGGGGGCGGAAGTCGCGGTAGAGGAAGTCGACGCCGTAGCAGGCCGCCGCGCGCTCGGCGACCGTGCGCATGAGCTCGTGCTTCTGGTACGGGCTGATGAACAGGCTCGACGTGAACGAGTCGAACCCGCCCTCCTTCGCCTGCCGCGCGGCCTCGAAGAGGCGGAACTCGTAGCAGTGGATGCAGCGGTTTTCAATGTCGTCCGCCACCGTGCGCACGAACGGGCGCAGGCCGTAGTCGTTGCGCTCGAGCAGCGGCAGCTCGACCATCCCGGCGTACTCCCGCACGGTGTTGCGCCGCGCGCGGTACTCCGTAAAGGGGTGGATGTTCGGGTTGTACCACAGGCCCGTGACCTCGAGCCCCTCGCCGCGCAGCGAGTCAATGCACTGATTCGCGCACGGCGCGCAGCAGATGTGAAGAAGCGTATTTGCCATGGGAGGTCTCCTTTGTGAGGTGAGATGGGGTGGGGAAATGGAAGGACGCGCCCAATACCTCCCCTGTGCAAGGGGAGGTGGCTTGCCGCTAGGCGAGACGGAGGGGTTGGCGGGACGATGAATCGAATTTTCGACGCGCACTGCGGGCCTTTCAGCTCCAACCCCTCAGTCAGCTTCGCTGACAGCTCCCCTTGCACAGGGGAGCTATGGCGCGGTGCGGGATTTGGGCGCGGCGAAAGAGAAGAATGCGCCCAAGCCTCCCCTTTTAAGGGGAGGTGTCACGGCGCAAGCCGTGACGGAGAGGTGGGGGTGAAGGGTTTCGTGTGCACCATCGTGGGCGCGCAGGAATGGCGATGGCCCACCTCTCAGTCGCCTCCGGCGACAGCTCCCCTTGAAAGGGGAGCCATCCGGATGGCGCGTGCCGCAATGGGCGCGTATCAAACGCGATGGCGCAGTCCGCGGCGGGTTGAGGTCATCCCGCCCTACGGCATCGCCGGGGTGCGGTGCGCGGCTTCCCACGTCTCCCGTTCCAGCCGGCAGAGGCGTTCGGTAAAGATCGTCCCGTCGTAGTTTTCCGCCGGGGCGGTGTGGTCGAAGGTGAAGCCGAGCTTTTCGGCGACGCGGGCGGACTGTTCGTTGAAGTCGAAGTAGCCGTACCACAGCGCGGTCATGGAAAAATCGCAGAATGCGCGGCGCGTGAGCGCGGCGAGCGCCTCGGGGATGAGGCCGCGGCCCCAGTACGGCGCGGCGATCCAGCAGCCGAGCTCGCCCTCATCGTCCGGCCAGCGGCCGTTTCCGAAGCGGTTTGCCATCAGCCCGACCGAGCCGACGGGCTCGTCTTCGCCCAGCAGGCAGACGGCGTACGTCTCCGGCGCGGAGAGGACCGTTTTGATGATCTCGCGGCTGTACTCGACGCTCTCATGCGGCGCCCACCCCGCCGGCGGCCCGACCCGCGGGTGGGCGGCGCAGCGGTAAAGCGCAGGCGCGTCGTCCGGCGTCCACGGGCGAAGGGTAAGGCGCGGGGTGGTGAGAATGGACATGGTGAGGGCTCCTTTGGAGAAGGAATTTTAGGCCGCGCCCTGTAGGGGCGGATATCATCCGCCCGCGATGCCAGAGACGCGGCGAAAGAGAGGGACGCGCCAAAGCCTCCCCTGAAAGGGGAGGTGGCACGCCGCAAGGCGTGACGGAGAGGTTTTTGCGGTATCGAATTTGCGGGGGCGCGCTGCAAATTCGGCAGCCTTTGAACCTCTCAGTCGCCTCCGGCGACAGCTCCCCTTGCAGGGGAGCCAACCGGATAGCCGGTTCCGCAATCGGCGCGGGACAAACGCCCGAGCTGAAGCAGAAGCACGCGCCCAAGCCTCCCCTTTTAAGGGGAGGTGGCACGGCGTAAGCTGTGACGGAGAGGTGGGGCCGAAAAATTTGCGTGCACTATCGTGCGGGCGCGCAGGAAAGGCGGTGGCCCACCTCTCAGTCGCCTCCGGCGACAGCTCCCCTTGAAAGGGGAGCCTTCCGGAAGGCGCATTCCGCAATCGGCGCGTCACAGACGCGGCGGCGGAATTACTCCCCTCTCGCCCTCAGATACCGCTCCGTCATTTCCAGCTGCTCCGGGGTATTGACGCCGATGATCTGTTCGCCGAGGTCGGCGGTGTAGATCTCGATTTTGCCGCCGAAGTCGTCGCGGAGGATGGCGGGGACGTCGGTGAGGTAGTATTCGTGCTGGGCGTTGTCGCAGGTGAGGCGGTCAAGCGCCGGGACGAGGGATTTGCTCTCGAAGCAGTAGATGCCGACGTTTAATTCGCGGATGGCCTTCTGCTCATCCGTGCAGTCGCGCTCTTCGACGACGCGGTCGAACGAGCCGCCTTCCCGGCGGAGGACGCGGCCGTAGGGCAGGGCGACGTCCGACGTGCCGGCAAGCAGGGTGCACGCGGCGCCGGAGGCGCGGTGGGCTTCCACGAGGCCGAGATACGTCTCTTTTTTCAGAAGCGGCATGTCGCCGTAGGCAACGAGGACGGTGCCGTCGAAGCCGTTAAGGTACTCGCGCGCGCAGCGGACGGCGTCGCCGGTGCCCTGCTGCGGGTCCTGCACGGCGTAGCGGCAGCCGGGGAAGGCGGCCGTGACGGCATCGCGCTGGTAGCCGACGACGAGGACGGTGTCCTCGCGCGGGATGAAGTCGATGGCCGAGAGCACATAGTGCAGCAGCGGCTTGCCGCAGGCCTGGCGGAGGACCTTCGCCGTGTGGTTCTGCTCGGTCTGAAGGCGCGTGCCCTTGCCTGCCGCCAGGACGACGGCCATGATGTTTTCCATTGATAGATCTTCCTTTCCGCGCCGCCCGCGGCGGCGATTTGCGGGCCCGCCCGGCGCATCCGGACGGGCCCGCGGTCCATTTTTTATGATTGCTCAGTTTTCCGCGCGCACGATCGTGCCGCCGCCGACGACCAGATCGCCCGCGTAGCACACGGCGGCCTGCCCCGGCGTGACGGCGCGCTGCGGCGCGTCGAAATTGAGCTCGGCGCTGTCGCCGTCCCACGTCAAAACCGCGGGGGATGCGTCATTTGAATAACGAAGCTTCGCTTCCACGCGCATCTCACCGGATTTTTCGCCCATGGCGATCCAGTTGCAGTCGGCGAGAATCACGCGGCGGGAGAAAAGCCGCGATTCGTCGCAGCTGACGGTCACGGTGTTTTGCGCCATGTCCTTGCCCAGCACGTAGGCCGGGTGGCCGAGGGCGATGCCGAGGCCCTTTCGCTGGCCGATCGTGTAGCGCACCGCGCCGCGGTGCTGCCCCAAAACCGCGCCCTCGGGGCTTAAATAATCGCCGGGCGGGTAGGTCTTGCCGGTGAAGCGCTCCAAAAACGCGCCGTAGTCGCCGTCCGGGACGAAGCAGATGTCCTGCGAGTCGCGCTTTTTCGCGTTGAGGAAGCCCTCGCGTTCCGCAATTTCGCGCACGGCCTGCTTCGTGAGGCCGCCGAGCGGGAAGCGGATGCGCGCGAGCTGGTCCTGCGTTAACATATAGAGCACGTACGTCTGATCCTTGTGCGCGTCCGCGGCCTTTTTTAGAAGGTACCGGCCCGTTTTTTCGTCGCGCTCGATGCGGGCATAGTGCCCGCTCACGACGCCGTCGAAGCCGAGGAGCTCCGCGCGCTCCAACAGCGCGCCGAACTTGAGATAGCGGTTGCACGCGATGCACGGGTTCGGCGTCCCGCCGGACTCGTAGGTCGCAGCGAACGGGGCCATGACGCAATTCCGGAACTCCTGCTTGTAATTAAAGGTATGGTGCCGGATGCCAAGGCGGCGGCAGACGCTGCGCGCGTCCCAGACGTCGTCGAGCGAGCAGCACGTGCTCTCGCCGGAAATGCCGGCGTCGCCGTTGTCAAAAAGGTGCATCGTGCAGCCTTCGCACGTGTCGCCGGCCTGCATGGTGAGCAGCGCCGCGACGGAGCTGTCCACGCCGCCGCTCATGGCGATGAGGAGCTTTGCCATTACTCGAGGTAATCCCAGTAGAGATCGTCGAGCGTGCCGTCCTCGCCGAGCTGCTCGAGGATGTAGTTCACGGCCTCGCACAGATTTTCGTCGGCCGTGCGGAGGACGACGTTGAACGTGTGGTCGGGATCGACGTAGAAGTACGCGTCGGAGAAGCGCAGGCCGTCCGTGTCCGTGAAGTTCTGCATCGGCACGTCGACGAGCAGAATGTCGACCTCGCCGTAGCGCAGCGCGTCGATGGCGTCGGCGAGCGTGTCATAGCCGTAGAAATCGTAGTCGTCAAGCAGGTCCTCTTCCACGAACACGTCGCCGATGGCGCAGCCGAGGTCGATGTCGTAGCCGGACAGGTAGCCGTCCTCGTCCTCTTCGGCGAGCTTGTTGCCGTCGAGGTACGTGCCGATGTGCAGCGTGCTGTCGTCGAGGTTCGACGAGCCGCCGCCAAAGTCCGAGCCGCTGCCGAGCTGCGGCAGGGCGGCGTAGATCTGCTCCCACGCGTCGGCGGGCAGATTGTCGCCGGTGAGGTAGAGCGTCTCAAGGTTCTTAAGGCCGAACAGCGGCGTCACGTCGGGGACGAGCGTGTCGTCCAGGTCGAGGTACGTCAGGTTCGTGAGGCCCTTGATCGGCGTCAGGTCGGACACCGGCGTGCTCCACAGGCTGAGCGTTTCGAGGTTTTTCAGGCCGCTGAGCGGCGAAAGGTCGCGGATGTCGTTGTCGTAGAGATAGAGCGAGACGAGGTTCGTCAGGTTCCCGAGCGGGGTGAGGTCCGAGATGTCGTTGCCTTCGAGCGTCAGGAACTGCAGGCTCGTCAGGCCGGCGAGCGGCGAGATGTCCGTGACCTCGTTGTTGTCGACCCAGAGCGTCTGGAGATTTTTCATGCCCTTGAGGAACGACAGGTCGGAGATGTAGTTGCCGGACAGGTCGAGGTATTCGCACGCGGTGCACTGCGCAAGGTCGGCCACGTCGTCGTCCGTCAGGTCGAGGTAGCTGAGGGAAATATACGTGTCGTCCGGGTAGACGGTCGCCCCGCCGATGTCCAGCGCGCCGGCGGAGGGCTCGACCGGCGTGACCGGCTCGGCCGGCTCGGGATCGGGCTCCGGCGTGGCCGGCCGGGCGATCTCGTCCATGCGCTCTTTCAGGCTCGTGGCGTTCGTGGCGTCATAGCCGCGCGAGAGCGCGTCGAGCGCCGCGTCCTCATCATCCGCCGCGAGATACGCGTCGGCGAGCTTGCCCCAGACGCGCTTCTGGTCGCTATCGAGGGCGAGGGCGGCCTCGTAATCCTCGGCGGCCTTGTCAAATTTCTTCTGGCCCATGTACGCGTCGCCGCGGCCGACGAGGGCGTCGATCTTGTCCTCGTCGTCCTTGTCCGCGTAGCGCAGGGCGTCGGTGTAGCGCGTGACGGCCGTGTCGTAGTCCTCTTCGGACAGCGCCGTCGCGGCGAGGTTCATGGATTTGTCGTATTTCGCTGCGCTCGACAGATAGCTCGGGTAGATCCACGCGAAAAACAGCGCGGCGAGCAGGACAACGGCCGCCGCCGCGGCGCACAGGCCGACGATCAGGCCCTTTTTGCCCTTTTTCTGCGGCGTCGTCCAGTCCTCATACGTGCCGTAATCCGGCGTCTGGGGCGGGACGGTGCCGCTGCCGCCGCCCGCGGGGGCGTACTCGGGCGCGGGCGTGTACTCGGGCGCGGGCGCGTATTCCGGCGCGGGCGTGTAGGCGGGCTCCGGGGTGTACGCGGGCTCGGGGGTGTACGCCGGCTCGGGGGTATACGCGGGCTCGGCCGCGACGGGCTCGCCGTTTAATTCATACGCGGGCGTCTCGGGCTCCGGCGTCACGGGCGGAACGGGCGGGATGATCTCGCTCTCCGCCGGCGCCGACACGGGCGCGGAAGCGGGCGCGGGCGCGCCGCAGCTCGTGCAGAACTTCGCGCCGTCGGGCAGGGGATTGCCGCATTTGGTGCAGAACATAATTTCTCCTCCTCTCCCGCCGCACGGGCGGGGACATTTCAGCGTCATCATACCATATTAAAAGCGAAAATACAATCGGGCGGGGCTTGCAAATCGGAGCAAAAGCGCGTATCATATTGGCCGGATATTTAGGAGGGAACATATGTCAGGGGAAACCACAAAGACCAATTCCGGGGCGCTTATGACGCAGGGCAGCATCGCTGCGCGGCTTTTCTTCTTCGCCGTGCCGCTGATCCTGGGCAACCTGCTCCAGCAGCTCTATAATACGGCCGACTCCGTCATCGTCGGCAACTTCATCGGCTCGCGCGCGCTGGCGGCCGTCGGCGCGGGCACGTCGCTTATCAACCTCATCATCTCATTCGCGACCGGCGCGGCCACGGGCACGGGCGTCGTCGTGTCGCAGTATCTCGGCGCGAAGATGCACGACGGCGTCAAGACGGCCGTCCACACGGCGTTTGCCATCGCGCTGATCCTGGGCGTGGCGCTCAGCCTCGGCGGCGCGCTGCTGGCCAAGCCGCTGCTCATCTGGATGGACACGCCGGAGGAGGTCCTGCCGGACGCGGTGGGGTACCTCCGCATCTATTTCGGCGGCCTCGTGTTCAGCATTCTCTACAACATGGCCGCGGGCATTTTGAACGCGGCGGGCAATTCGCGCCGGTCGCTTCTGTATCTCGCCTGCGCGTCCGTGACGAACATCGCGCTCGACCTGCTGTTCATCGAGGTCCTGAACTTCGGCGTCGCGGGCGCGGCGTGGGCGACGGACATCAGCCAGCTCGTCTCGGGCGTGCTCGCCATCGCGTTTTTGATGAAAACGAAGGAGCCGTACCGCCTGACGCTGCGCGACATCCGGCTAAACGGCCCCATGGCGCGGCGCATCATCCGCATCGGCCTGCCGGCGGGCGTGCAGAATATGGTCATTTCGCTCTCGAACGTCCTCATCCAGTCGAGCGTCAACAGCTTCGGCGCGGACGCGATGGCGGGCTTCGTCGCGTATATGAAGATCGACGGGTTCAACATCCTGCCCGTGACGAGCATGTCGCTGGCCGTCACGACGTTCGTCGGCCAGAACTACGGCGCCGGGCGCATGGATCGCGTGAAACGCGGCATGTGGATCGCCCTTGCCATGACCGTGGCGTACACGGCCGTGACGGGCACGCTGCTCATGATCTTCTCCGACCCGATCATGCGGCTGTTTACGTCCGACGACCCCGTCGTGGCCTTCGGCGAGCTGGCCATGCGCTATTTCTGCCCGTATTACCCGCTGCTCGGCGCGCTGCACTCCCTCGGCGGCACCGTCCGCGGCACGGGCCACAGCGTCCCGCCGATGGTCATCCTGCTAAGCAGCTTCTGCCTGTTCCGGATGCTCTGGCTCTGGTTCGTCCTGCCGCACATCGGCACGATGGACGGCGTGCTCATGATCTACCCCATCTCGTGGCTGCTGGGCCTTGTTATGATGGTGCTCTATACGTGGAAGGGGCATTGGAGAGACGCGCCGGCGGGCGCGTGAACAATCAAACCGCCGCCCAAGGCAGGGCTGGATAAGAAAACATAGAAAATGGCCCGTTGGGAATATCCCAACGGGCCATTTCGCGCAGCGCCGCACGGAAATGCACTTCGTACGGGCTATGGTTTCTTATCCGGCACTGCCTCGAAGAGGCGGCGGTTTTTGCTGCGTATACCTTACTTTCGCGCGTTCTCGCCGAGATAGCTGCACAGTGCGTCCTGCAGGACCTGCGAGAAATTCACGTGCGCGTTTTCCGCCTCGCGGTTGAGCCAGGCGGGGATGGTCAGCGTTTTCTTTACGGCGCGGTTGTTGATGCGGTCGCGCACGGGCGGCATGTAGACGTCGACCATGATGATGACGCCGCCGCTCTCCGGGTGGATGTCCGGGATCGGCGTCGGCGCGGGGATGGGATCGCCGTCCTGTTCCATGCCGTAAAGATGCAGGCCGAGCGCCTCCTTTGCATTGCGGAACGCGTCCTCCATCGTCTGCGCGCACGGCAGGCAGCCGGGCAGGTCGGGGAACTCAATGGAAATGCCGTCCGGGTCGGAGTAGAGGATCGCGGGATAGGCGTAATTGTTCGGATTCATAAGGGGCTCCTTTCAAAACGGCGCGGGAAGCTCATGCGAATGTCACGCCCGCCTGACGCTCGATGCTCTTGAGCGTGCGCAGCGGAATGTCCTTGACCGGATGCGTGACGGTGACCTTGCCGGGCTTCGTCGGATGCTTGAACTGGTGATGATCCCCGACGCAGGCGACCTCGTACCATCCGTCTGCGTGGAGGACCTGGATGACTTCGCGCGAAGAATAGCTTCTCATGCGCCCACCTCTCTTTAGTTGGATGATAACACGTATGATCGCACGTGTCAAGAGCGGGCGTCCGTTTTATTCTATGCAGAAAAAAGACACGGCGGCGCTCCCGCGCCGCCAAAATTCCAATCATCCGCGAAGCGGATACCTCACCTATTCACTCTTCACTATTACCTA
>CAVFYN010000228.1:0-13293 GCA_963626425.1 Bacteroidaceae bacterium | reverse complement strand
GTACACCGACGGCTCCGGCGAAGGCATCACCCGCCTGACCTACACGCCCGAGGAGATGAGCGCGCGCCGGTATCTGGCCGCCGAGATGGAAAAGGCCGGCATGGCCGTCCGGCTCGACGCCGCCGGCAACGTCGTCGGCCGCATCGAGGGCAGCCGCCCGGATCTGCCGATCCTGATGATCGGCTCGCACATCGACTCCATCCGAAACGGCGGCAACTTTGACGGCATGACCGGCGTCGTCGCGGGCGTCGAGGTCGCGCGCGCCATCCATGACGCCGGCATCACGCCGCTGCGCTCCATCGAGGTCGTCGGCATCACCGGCGAGGAGAACAGCCGCTTCTTCCCCGGCGTCGTCGGCAGCCGCGCCATGGTCGGCGAGCTGCCCGTCGAGGAGATCAACTCGACCGTCGGCGCCGACGGCGTCCTCATGGCCGACGCCATGCGCGAATGCGGCCTTGACCCGGAGTGCATCGTCGAGGCCATCCGCCCGGCCGGCTCTATTTATATGTATTTCGAGCTGCACATCGAGCAGTGCAAGGTCCTGGAGATGACCGAAACGCCCGTCGGCGTCGTCACGAGCATCTGCGGCGCGGCGCACCACGACATCACGGTCTACGGCCAGGCCGACCACGCCGGCGGCACGCCGATGGACATGCGCTCGGACGCCGTCATGGCCGTGGCCGAGGCCGCGCTCGAGGCCGAGCGCCTCGCCGTCGAGGCCGGGCACAACACCGTCGCGACGTTCGGCAAGCTCGACGTCACGCCGAACATCCCGAACGTCATCCCCGGTGAGGTCCACGTCGTGGCGGACATCCGCTCGTCGGACGCGAAATGCAACAAGGTCGTCATGGACGGCATCGAGCGCAAGCTCAATGAGGTCTGCGCCCGCCGCGGCTGCACATACACCGCGCATCAGACGCTGCACGGCGAGGCGACGATCGTCCCGGACGGCATGATCGAGCTTCTGACCGAGAAGGCCAACGCCCTCGGCATCAAAAACCGCCTCATCTACTCCGGCGCGGGCCACGACGCCGTCGTCATGAACGCCATCACGCCGGTCGCGATGCTGTTCGTCCCGAGCCGCGGCGGCCGCAGCCACTGCCCCGAGGAGTGGACGGATTTTTCGGACATCCGCCTCGGCACCGAGGTGCTGCTGGACGGCGTTCTCGCCCTCGCCATGGACGACAGCGACATGTTCAAGCGCTGAGATACAATTAATATTACAGGAGGAGAGAGCATGGACGCTTCCTACGCATTTTCCAAATTCATCGCGGAGCTCCGCTACGAGGACATCCCCGCAAACGTCGTCGAGCTCGTGAAGCTCGACGTCATGGACACGCTCGGCTGTATGCTCGCCGGCGCGGACAACGAGTCCGTGAGCAAAATGATCCGCGTCATGCGCACGCAGAGCGACCTGACCGAGTGCCGCGTGTTCGGCCGCCCGGGCGTGAAGCTCGCCGCGGCGGACGCCGCGTTCGTCAACGGCTCGGCCACGTTCGTCATCGACTATGACGACCTCTGCGACCCGGCCAACCTGCACATCGGCGCGGCCAGCGTGTCCGTCGCGCTCGCCATGGCCGAAAAGCTCGGCGGCTGCACGGGCAAGGAGCTCATCACCGCGCTCACGGCTGGCATGGAGATCGCCTGCCGCCTCGGCATCTACATGAAGCGCCGCATCGCCGACGAGGTCATGGGCGGCTGGGACTACATCTTCCTGCTCGGCATCTTCTCCGCCGCGGCCATCGCGTCGAAGCTCATGGGCCTTGATCAGGAGCAGATCCAGAACGCGCTCGGCATCGCCTATCATCAGGCGTCCGGCCAGAGCATGTCCGCCCGCGACAAGGCCGACACGAAGATCATGGGCTCCGGCTTTGCCTGCCGCGCCGGCATCCTCTCGGCCGTCATGGCCGCCGAGGGCCTCACGGGCGCGAAGAACATCTTTGACGAGATGCCCGGCTCGCTCGCGAACCTCTACAACAGCGGCGTCGACCGCGTCGCCCTCACCGCGGGGCTTGGCACGGATTTCGCGCTCAAATACCTCGGCTTCAAGGCCTATCCCTGCTGCGGCAACACGCAGCGCCACATCGACGCCGTCCTCTCGCTCGTACGCGAGCACGACATCAAGCCGGAAGAGATCGTCGAGATGCGCCTGCACGTGGCCGAGATGGTCTACCCCATGTGCATCCCCTACGAGCAGACGCGCGCGCCGAAGAGCATGATGGCCGCGCAGTTCAACATCCCCTGGACGAGCGCCTGCGCCGCCGCCCGCGGCCGCGTCACGCTCGCCGAGTTCACGGACGAGGCATTTTCCGACCCCGTGCTGCTCGCCACGGCGCAGAAGCTCATCTGCATCCCCGACAAGGATCTCGCGCACTACCGCGAGCCCGCGCTCGTCGAGATCGAGACGACGCGCGGCACGTTCTCCACGCACACGAGCCAGTACCAGACCGGCCACTGGGCCAAGCCCATGAGCCGCGAAGCGCTCGAGGCGAAGTTCGCCGACTGCTGCGCCCTGAGCGGCGCGAAGCCCTCGGCCGAGACCGTAGCCGCCGTCACCAAGACGATCGCCGAACTTGAAACGCTCACCGACGGCCGCGACCTCGTCGCCCTGCTGCCGTAATTAAAAAAGAACAGGAAAGGAAGACTGACTGTGGAAGAAAAAATCGCAAAACGTCTCATCAGCGGCGAAGCCGTCAACCTGATGGGCAAGCTGCACGACCTGTCCGGCAAGCCGGGCTACTACTCGTTCGCCTCCGGCATGCCGAACGAGTGCACGTTCCCCGTGAAGGAGATGAGCGAGGCCATCTCCGACGTGCTCGACAACCAGTGGGAGGAAGCGCTGCAGTACAACTCGACGAACGACTATCTCCCGCTCAAGGAGATCATCGTCGAGCGCCACCGCAAAGAGGGCCTGAACGTCACGACGGACGACATTCTCATCACGTCGAGCTCGACGCAGGCGCTTGACATCTGCGCCAAGACGCTGCTCGATCCGGGCGACTATATGCTCATCGAGCGGCCGACGTTCATGGGCGCCATCAACACGTTCAAGATCTACGGCTCGCAGCTCATCGACGTGCCCGTCTCCGCGGACGGTGTCGACATCGAGGCGCTGAAGAAGCAGCTCGAGAAGAAGCCGAAGATGGCCTACTTCATCCCGACGTTCCAGAACCCCGCCGGCTGGTGCATCTCCGCGGCCGACCGTCAGGCCATCGCCGACGCGTTCCGCGGCACGGACACCATCGTTCTCGAGGACAACCCCTACGGCGAGCTCCGCTTCCGCGGCGAGGTCGTCCCGCCGCTCAAGACGTTCATCGGCGACAAGTGCGTCCTGCTCGGCAGCTTCTCGAAAATCGTCTCGCCCGGCATGCGCCTGGGCTGGATCTGCTGCACGGACAAGGACCTCATGGACGATTTCTACACCGTCAAGCAGCAGTGCGACGTCCACGCCGAGGGCATCTCCATGCGCGGCATGACGAGCTATTTCCAGCACAACGACGTCGACGCGCACATTCAGGAGGCCGCCGCGTTCTATAAGAAAAACGCCGACGCCATCGTCGCCGCCATCCAGAAATACTTCCCCGCGGGCGTCCGCTACACGACGCCGGACGGCGGCCTGTTCACGTGGGTCGAGCTGCCGGAGTCCATCGACGTCGGTGAGCTGTTCGACCGCGCGAGCGAGGAGAAGGTCATCTTCTTCCCCGGCAGCACGTTCTACATCGACCCGGCCGACGGCAGCCACTCGCTGCGCCTGAGCTATTCGTGCATCGACATTGATTCCATCAACATCGGCATCGAGAAGCTGGGCCACATCCTCAGCGACATGATGAAGGAGGAAAAGTGATGAGCAAATATTGTGCAAAGCGCGTCAACAGCGAAAACCGCGCGCTGGCGAAAGAAGTCGTCTCGCTCATTGAGGCGCATCCCGGCAACATCGACTTCAGCGGCCGCCACATCGACCCGAGCCTCTTCCCGGTCGCCGAGCTCAAGGCCGCCTCGCAGGAGATCCTCCGCACGAAGGGCGCCGAGGCGCTGCAGTACAGCTCCTCGCACGACTATATGCCGCTCAAGGAAGAGCTGTGCAAACGCTACGCGAAGTTCGGCCTGAATCTTACGGCCGACAACTTCACGATCACGAACGGCTCCATCCAGGCCGTCGACATGCTGCTCAAGGTCCTCGTGAACGAGGGCGACACGATCTTAGTTGAGTCTCCCCTGTCCTGGCGCCTGCGCCAGACGATGAGCATGTACCTGCCGAACGCCGTGGAGATCCCCGTCACGGACGACGGCGTCGACCTCGCCGCGCTCGAGGCGCACATGAAGTCCGACAAGCCGAAGTTCTTCTTCTGCTCGCCGAACTATCAGGAGCCGACCGGCGTCGTCTACTCCGAGGCGCAGCGCCATGAGATCGCCCGCCTCGCCAAGGAGCATGACTGCATCGTCGTCGAGTACGACGTCAACAGCGAGCTCGGCCCGACGGAGGCACGCCTTCCGTACATCCAGCCGGAGACGGACGGCTACGGCATCGTCATCGGCTCCGTCTCGCAGCTCATCGGCCCGGGCCTTCGCATCGGCTGGGTCTGCTGCACGCACCCGGTGCTCATGAAATACTTCACCGAGGCCAAGCAGAAGACCGACTCGCACGCCAACGGCCTCATCCAGCGCGTGCTGTGGCAGTACCTTGCGAACACCGACGTCGCCGCGCAGGCCGAAAAGGCCCGCACCGTCGCCGCCGAGAAGCGCGCCGAGGCCATTGCGGCCGCGGGCGCGCTCGAGGGCAAGGCCACGTTCCGCGCGCCCGTGGGCGGCGACTTCCTGTGGCTGAACCTGCCCGAGGGCAGCGACTGCGTCGCCGCGTTCCATAAGGCCATGGACGCCGGCGTGTCCGTCATCCCCGGCAAGCTCTTCGGCGACAGCGCCGAGTGCGCGCGCAGCCTGTACCTGAGCTTCGGCGGCGCGACGAAGGAGCAGATCGAATCCGGCTTCAAGGCGCTTTCCGCAGCGCTCTGAGCATAAACCGCATCCCCTACAACTGAATATCGCAGAAAGGTGCGCTTGTCACGCCCATGCCGGACGGGAAACCGTCCGGCGGCCGCGTGAGTTCCAATAATGAATGGAATCACACCACGCAAGATCTCATTGTTTTTCTAACCCAAGGGGCCAAGACCCCGAACACTTTCTGATCTTTTGAGGAGGAACAAACAATGACAGGCCATGAGTATTTACAGTCCGTGATCGAGCAGACGAAGCGCGTCCACCCCACCGAGCCGGAGTTTCTCCAGACGGTGCAGGAGATCCTGGGCTCGCTCGCCCCGGTGCTTGACCGCCATCCGGAGTACATTGAGGCAGGCATCGTCGACCGGCTGATGGAGCCGGAGCGCGCCATCGTCTTCCGCACGAGCTGGATCGACGATGCGGGCAAGCTGCACGTCAACCGCAGCTACCGCGTGCAGTACAACTCCGCGCTTGGCCCCTACAAGGGCGGACTGCGCTTCGCGCCGAGCGTCAACCTTTCTGTTATGAAGTTCCTGGGCCTTGAGCAGACGCTCAAGAACAGCCTTTCCGACCTGCCGATGGGCGGCGCGAAGGGTGGCTCGGACTTTGACCCCGTCGGCAAGTCCGACGCCGAGATCATGCGCTTCTGCCAGGCGTTCATGAGCGAGCTGGCCCGCCACATCGGCGACGACATCGACATTCCGGCCGGCGACCTCGGCGTCGGCGCGCGCGAGATCGGCTATCTCTTCGGCCAGTACAAGGCCCTGACCGGCCACTTCTCCGGCGTCATCACCGGCAAGGGCATCTCCTACGGCGGCTCGTCCATCCGCTCGGAGGCCACGGGCTTCGGCGCGAGCTACTTCGCCGCGCACGTGCTCGACGGCATGGGCGACAGCATCGACGGCAAGCGTGTGGCCATCTCCGGCTTCGGCAACGTCGCCTGGGGCGCGTGCATGAAGATGTCGCAGCTTGGCGGCAAGGTCATCACGATCTCCGGCCCGGACGGCTACGTCTACGATCCCGACGGCGTCGGCACGCAGGAAAAGTGGGACTACCTGCTCACCATGCGCGCCTCGAACCGCAACCGCGCGCAGGATTACGCCGACCATTTCGGCTGCGAGTTTTTCCCCGGCCAGAAGCCGTGGGGCCGCGAGGACATCGACATCGTCATGCCCTGCGCCACGCAAAATGAGCTGCAGCTTGACGACGCGAAGGCCATCGTCAAAAACGGCGTCCGCTATGTCTTTGAGGTCTCGAACATGTCCTCGACGAACGAGGCCATCGCGTACCTCCAGGAAAACGGCGTCGTCCTCGCCCCGTCGAAGGCCGTGAACGCCGGCGGCGTCATCGTCTCGTGCTTTGAGATGTCCCAGAACGCCAGCCACATCTACTGGCCGGCCGCCGAGGTCGACGAGAAGCTCCAGATCATGATGAAGCGCAGCTACGACGCGTGCCTGCGCCACGCCGAGGATTACGGTATGCCGGGCAACCTCGTCGCGGGCGCGAACATCGCGGGCTTCGAGAAGCTGGCCGACGCCATGTATCACCAGGGCATCACGTACTAAGTCAAACGCGAACCGCTTCGCTGGGTTCCCGTTTGAGGGGTATTCACCCTGCCGCGCGCATAATTTGCGCGTCAGGGACGCACAAATTCCACACTTGCAGGGTGTAGAGAATTTTTTCCGGGGTACACGCCCCCGGAAAAAATGATTCCAAATTTATTTCGCCGCTGCGGCGGCGAAACTCTGCGAGGCTTTTTCTTTTCGCCCGGCGGCTGCTGCGGCAGGCGCCGGGCGGTTTTTCACCGCGTAAACAAAGTATCGTTTGCTTTTTCCAGCTTCATGTCGTATACTGAAACGAGTTTATCCGTTTGTTTCGATTTATAAAACGAAATTTCAGATTCGGTCCCCGCGCAGAACGATCAGAAAGAGGAATGCACCATGGCTGAGAAACTCACACAGGGCAACCATTCAATTGAAAAAGCGTTCGGCATCATCGAGGTCATGGCGCACAACCAGCATCCCATGCGCCTTTTGGACATCGCCGCGGCGTGCAAAATGTCCAGCAGCACCGTGCTGCGGATGCTCGCGACGATGCAGAACTGCGGCTACGTCCAGCAGGACGAGTACACGCGCTACTTTCTGACCATCAAGTTCTGCCACCTGAGCAACCTCGTCAGCCGGCAGATCAGCATCCGCAACACGGTCCACCCGTACCTGGCCGAGCTGTCGCAGCAGGTCGAGGAGCACTGCTCCATCGCCATCGAGCGCGACATGACGCTCGTCTACATCGACGAGATCAACGCCTCGAACGCCGGCAACTCGCTGCGCATCGCCGAGAGCGTCGGCCGCACGGCCATGCTGCACGCGACGGGCATCGGCAAGCTGTTCCTCAGCCGCTACGACGAAAAGCGCGTCGACTACTACATCGCGCAGTTCGGCCTGCCGCGCTTCACGCCGCACACGCTGACAACGAAGGAAGCGCTCATGGAGAATCTGGCCGAGATCCGCGAAAAGGGCTACTCGACGGACGACGAGGAGAACTCCATCGGCGTGCGCTCCATCGCCGCGCCCATCTGCGACACGCAGGGCGAGATCATCTGCGGCATCAGCATCGCCAGCCCCACGCCGTACCTGTCGCAGGAGCGCTCGCTCACGCTCGTGCCGACGCTGCTGGCCACCGCGCGGCAGATCTCGGCGAAATTCTTCTCGGAATAAGAGGAGGCGACGGCTATGTACCGCTACCGCGACTGGTATTACAAGGACTGGAAGGCCGAGGACAAGGTCGAAAACGGCCGCAAGCGCACCGTCTATGTCTACAAGGGCCCGTTCTACCTCCTGCCGGAGCGCACGGCGCGCTTTAAGGGCATCTGCGCCGCGGCGGCGGCCGTGTACCTCGCCTTCTTCGTGATTTTGAACTTTCTGCCCTCGCCGTGCGGGCATCTGCCGCCGCTCGGCGGCGCGGCGCTGCTCGGCTTCGTGCCGCTGCTGTGCGCGCTCGCGGGGCTCCCGGCGCTGCTCTCATCCGACCGGCGCATGACGTTCCGGCGGTTCCACCGCGCCATCATCCGCCTGCGTTGGGCCGCCATTTTGGCGTTTTTCATCGCCATCGCGCACATCGGCCTTGAGCTCTACTACATGATCTCCGGCGGCTACGCGTTCTCGGGCGAAGCGTATTACTTCGCCGTCCTCGTCTGCCAGCTGGCCGGATCCGGCTTTGCCGCGTGGAAGCTCTTGAAAATGCCCTTTCCGAAGGAATACGCCAAACGCGGCGAATCCCCCATTTATGACGACTGAAAAAAATTCCGGCGCGCAGGCCAATCTGCGCGCCGGTTTTTGTTTGTTTTTATGAGAGCGTGATGTCGAATCGGAGCGAGAATGTGTGCTCCTCCGCGTCCTCATCCTCCGAGACGAACGTGATGGGCGCGGCGAACGACCAGAAATAGCCGTCGCAGACAAGCTCATAGCTTACCTCCGCCCCGCCGCACGCCCGGCTGCCGGTGCCCGGCTCGATGGCCGTGATCCAGCGGAGCAGCTCCGTCCGCCGGGCGGGATGCAGCCACGAGCCGAGGCTCGCGCACGCAAACGCGTCGGACAGGGCGAGCATGTAGTCCGTCGCGTAGAGCGCCGTGCTGCGCACGGCCGTCTCATCGAGCGAAAAATGCACGCCGGTGAGCACACCGTCCGCAACGTCATACGTCAATTCCATGCCGCTGTCCGCATACGTGCGCGTGTAGTTGAGGTCCTCTACGACCGTGATAAGGCTCCCGTCGGAGGCCATGCGCGGCAGGATGTCGCCGATCGCGTCCTCATACGTGCGGAACCAGTTGTAATTCTCCGCAAATTCTTCGACCGTCAGCTCCCCACGGTTCGGCGGGAACTGCGCGTACAGCATCCCGTCCGCCAGCAGGGCAAGCGAAAATGCCAAAAGCGCGATGCCCGCCGCGGTGCGCCGCCCGAGCGGGCCGCCGCATTTGACCTGCCGCAGCTCGCCCGTCTCGCCGGTCTCCCACGTCATTTTTTCGCCGTGGCCGCCGTGGTAATAGCACCGGGCCATGCCCCAGACGCCCATGATCGGGACGCCCCAGCCGAGGCCGCGCGTGATGACGCTCGCCGTCCGGGCGAGCGCGTCGCCGTAGTCGATATGGCTGCGCGACGGGTCGTAAATGCGCATCCCGAACACCCACTTGCCCGGCGTCGTGCCCCAGAGGTGCAGGAACAGCGGCTCGAGAAGCAGCAACAGCAGCAGTCCCGCCGCCGAGACCACCCAGCTGAGCACCCAGCCGAGCTGCACCACGTTCACCCGGAACACGAGCGTGAGCACCGCCGTCACGACCGCCGCGCAGAGCGTCACGTCGATCTGCCGCGCCAGGAACCGGCGCATCACGCCGGGCGACTGCTCGCGTACCATTGCCTTTTCTTCCATAAAACCGCCTCCTTCCTGTCTCAAGCTTACCATACTTCGCCGTTCGCAGTCAAACTTTTTATACATTCTTGTTATTTCGCCCGCGCGGTGCTATAATCGCCGTAATCGCTTTGTCCGGAGGGATGAAATTGGACAGCTTTGTCTTTGCCTTGAACGCGACGCTGCCGGTGTTTCTCATCATGGCGCTCGGGTACTTTTTCCGCCGCATCGGCCTGCTGAACGAGGCGTTCTGCACCGTGGCGGACCGGTATGTGTTCCACGCGGCGCTGCCCATGCTGCTGTTCCTCGACATCGCCGAGAGCGACCTGCGGCAGGATTTCAACCCCACGTTCGTCCTGTTCTGCATGATCGGCACGGCGGTCATGTTCCTCGGCGTCTGGGCGCTCGCGCGCGTGTTTCTGAAGGACAAAAGCCTCGTCGGCGCGTTCTCGCAGGCCGCCGCGCGCGGCAGCGCGGCCATTTTGGGCATCGCGTTCGTCGTGAACATCTACGGCGACGCGGGCATGACGCCGCTTATGATCGTCGCGGCCGTGCCGCTGTTCAACATTCTCTCCGTCGTCATCCTGACGTTCTCCGCCCCGCAGGAGCCGGGCGCGGGCAGCCCGGTGAAAAAGGCGCTCATCAACGTCGCGAAAAATCCGATCATCATCGGCATCGTCCTCGGCCTTCCCTTCGCGCTGCTCGGCGTGAAGATCCCGGCCATCCCGCGCAAGGTGATCTCGTCCGTCGGCGGGACGGCCACGCCCGTGGCGCTGTTATCCATCGGCGCGACGTTTGAGGGCCGCAAGGCGCTGCAGAAGCTGCGCCCGACGGCGTGGGCCTCGGCCGTGAAGCTCGTCATCCTGCCGGGCATCTATCTGCCGCTCGCGGCGCTGCTCGGCCTGCGCGGCAGCGAGCTCATCGCGATCCTCATCATGACCGGCTCGCCGACGACCGTCTCGTGCTACATCATGGCCAAAAATATGCGCGGCGACGGCCAGCTGACCGCGTCCATCATCGCCGCGACGACGCTTTTGTCCTCCGTGACGCTCACGTTCTGGATCTTCCTGCTGCGCCGCCTCGCGCTCATATAAAAAACCGCCGCCCGGCAAAGCCGGGCGGCGAAAATTTTATTCGGCGTAGATCTTTTTCAGGTGCGCGAACCGCGGCAGGCCGCCCTCGCGGACGGCTTTCGTCTCGCCCGCGACGAGCGGGGCACAGTAGTCGATGAAGTCCTGCGTCACGCCGTTGTGCGCTTCGTTGATCCACTCAAGCGGGACCTTTTTCTCGAAGTTTGCGACCTTGTCGAGCTCCAGAAGCTCCGGCTCGACCTGGTACTTCTCGCCCGGCAGGCGCTTAAGGCCGACCATCATACCCGTCACGCCGCTCGTGGCCGCGGCGACGGCCGTCGCGCCGAGGGCGAACGCCTCGGAGATGTCAGTCGCGGATGCGACGTGCGCCGCGCAGCGCTGGAGCAGGCTCAGCTCAATGCCGCGCACCTTCGCGCCCGTGCGCTCTTTGACGATGTTCGCCAGAATGGCCGCGAGGCCGCCGAGCTGCGCGTGGCCGAAGCCGTCCGTCGCGGCCGTTTTCGCCTCGGAGACGAAGCTGCCGTCGGCGTAGTGGATGCCCTCGGACACGGCGACGATGCAGTAGCCCGTCTCCTTGTAAATCCGCTGGACGTCGTCCAGGAAGCGGTCCATGTCGAAGTCGACCTCCGGCAGGTAGATGAGGTCCGGCCCGCAGCCGCGCGTCCCGGCCAGCGCCGCGGCGGCTGTCAGCCAGCCGGCGTGGCGGCCCATGCACTCGATGATCGTGACCGTGCCCGTGTCGTACACGCGCGCGTCGAGGTAGACCTCCATAAACGTTGTGGCGATGTATTTCGCCGCCGATCCGAAGCCCGGGCAGTGGTCGATGCCGTACAGGTCGTTGTCGATCGTTTTCGGCACGCCGATGACGCAGCAGTCATACCCGACGGACTTCATATACCGGCTGACCTTGGCGCAGGTGTCCATGGAGTCGTTGCCGCCGATGTAGAAAAAGTAGCGCACGTCGTGCTTTTTGAAAACCTCGAGGATGCGCTTATAATCCGTGTCGTCTTTTTCCGGGTCGGCGAGCTTGTAGCGCACGGAGCCGAGCGCGCTCGACGGCGTGTACGGCAGCAACGCCAGCTCCGCCGGGTCCTCTTTTCCCATGTCGAAGAGCTTGTCGTCCAGCACGCCGCGGATGCCGTGCTCCGCGCCATAGACGTTCGTGATATTCTCATTGTCGAGCGCGGAGCGGATGACGCCGTAGGCGCTCGCGTTGATGACCGCGGTCGGCCCGCCGGACTGGCCGACGATGCAGGAACCTCTCAGAGTGCTCATAGTGTTTCCTCCATAAAAAATCTTTGCTCGCATTATACCGCATCCGCGCGGAAAAGTAAATCGACCGGCTTGCTTTTCCCGCGGAAAGTTGGTAAGATACAGGCGAAAGGGAGTGGATCTAATGCCTCTTGTGACAACCACCGAACTGTTCAAAAAAGCTTACGCCGGCGGCTACGCCATCGGCGCGTTCAACGTCAACAACATGGAGATCATCCAGGGCATCACCGAGGCGGCCGCGGAGACGCGCTCGCCGCTTATCCTTCAGGTCTCCGCCGGCGCGCGCAAGTACGCCAAGCACGTCTACCTCATGAAGCTCATTGAGGCCGCCATCGAGGACACCGACCTGCCCATCTGCGTCCACCTCGACCACGGCGAGAATTTCGACATCTGCAAAAGCTGCATCGACGGCGGCTTCACGTCCGTCATGATCGACGGCAGCAAGCACCCGTTCGAGGAGAACGTCCGCATGACGCGCGAGGTCGTCGAGTACGCGCACGACCACGGTGTCGTCGTCGAGGGTGAGCTCGGCCGCCTGGCCGGCATCGAGGACAACATCAACGTCTCGGCCGAGGATTCGTCCTACACCCGCCCGGAAGAGGTGCAGGAATTCGTCGAGCGCACGGGCGTGGACAGCCTCGCCATCGCCATCGGCACGAGCCACGGCGCGTTCAAGTACAAGCCCGGCCAGAAGCCGCAGCTCCGCTTCGACATCCTCGAAGAGGTCCAGAAGCGCCTGCCCGGCTTCCCCATCGTCCTGCACGGCGCGTCGAGCGTCGTCCAGGAGCACGTTGCCACCATCAACGCCTACGGCGGCCAGCTCAAGGAAGCCATCGGCATCCCCGAGGACATGCTCCGCCAGGCCGCGACCATGGCCGTGTGCAAGATCAACATCGACACCGACCTCCGCCTCGCCATGACGGCCGGCGTCCGCAAGTATCTTGCCGAACACCCCGAGGACTTCGACCCCCGCAAATACCTCACCCCGGGCCGCGACTACATCCGCGAAATGGTCCGCCACAAGATCGTCGACGTGCTGGGCTCGGATAATAAGATCTGAGTTTGGTTATGCAAGAGCACCCGGAAGGCAATGCCTTCCGGGTGCTTTTTGCGCTGTGGAAGGCGGCGATGGGGCAAGGCGAAATAGGAGGGCGCGCCAAAGCCTCCCCTGAAAGGGGAGGTGTCACGCCGCAAGGCGTGACGGAGAGGTTTTTGTGGTATCGAATTTATGAGAGCGCTCTGCAAAACGGCAGCCTTTTGAACCTCTCAGTCGGCTCCGCCGACAGCTCCCCTTGCAGGGGAGCCTTTCGGAAGGCGCGTGCCGCAATGGGCGCGGTGCAGACGCGCGGGCGCAGTCTTGCGGCGGGATGAGGTCATCCCGCCCTACGGCATGGAAGTGAGTCTATACGATGTAGTCTTGCCTCGACGGTTGTCGCAGGATTGGCACGCGGCCAAACCGCCGCACGCCTGCCGTTACCACGGAGGGAGGGGTGCCGGGGAGGGGCGGCTTTGTGAAAAGCCCCTCCCCGGC
>CAVFYN010000227.1:8240-20177 GCA_963626425.1 Bacteroidaceae bacterium | reverse complement strand
AGCATGAGCAGACCGCGGACGCACAGCTCGATCGTCATGGCGATCCACATGCCGCGAAGGCCGAGCCGCGGGACGAGCAGCAGCGCGAGGCCGAGGCGGACGATCCAGATGCTGCCGAGGTTCATCGCGCTCGGGATGAGCGTATCGCCCGCGCCGCGCAGCGCGCCGGCCGCGACGATGGACACGGCGAACAGCGGCTCGGCCCACAGCTCGATGCGCAGCACCTGCGCCGCGAGCGCCTGCACCTCCGCCACGGGCGTCAGAAGCCGGAACACGAACGGACACAGCGCCATCATCGCAAGGCCCAGCACGCCCATAAAAACCGCGCCCATGGCCGTGCAGATATAGCCATAGTGCCGCGCTTTCTGGATCTCGCCCGCGCCGACGCTGCGGCCGACGGGCGTTGTGGCCGCCATGCCGATGCCGTAGCCGGGCATATAGCACAGGCTCTCGGCCGTCACGGCGAACGAGTTGGCCGCGATGGACACGGCGCCGAGCGGCGCGATGATGCGCGTCGCGGCGACCATGGCGCTGTTCATGGCGACCTCCTGCACCGCGACGGGCACGCCGATGCGAAGCGCGGTTTTGAGGATGTCCGGCGAAAATGCGCAGCTTTCGCCGCGCCGCAGATGAAGCCGCGGCGAGCGGGCCAGGCAGCGCCAGACCATGGTGAGGCTGATGACGGCGCACGCGAGCGCCGTGCCGAGCCCCGCGCCGAGCACGCCGAGGCGCGGGATGAGCAGCGCGTTGAAGAAAACGTCCAGAACGCACATGGCGGCGTTTAAAATGCTCGGTGTGACCATGTCGCCGCTGCACTGCAAAAAGCTGGCGCACAGCGAATTGAGCTGCGAAAACGGCAGCATGCACCCGAACACGAGAAAATACGCGCTCGCGTCCGCGCGGATGGCCGCTTCGCCGCCGAGAAAGCCGGGCCGCGGCCCGCTTATGAGCACGGCGACGAGGCACAGCAGACCCGACACGGCCAGCGCGCTCCAGAGCCCGTGCCGCACGACATCGCGCGCGCCGCGATCGTCGCCTGCGCCGATGCGGTGGGCGACCTGGACGGAAAAGCCGGTCGAGACGGCGAACGTCCCGCCGTTTAACAGCCACGTGCTCGACGCGACGAGCCCGATGGCGGCCGAGGCGTTCGCGCCGAGCGCGCCGACCATGGCCGAGTCGATGTACTGCATGGCGATCGTCGTGATCTGCGTCAGGATGGCCGGAAGGCTCAGCCGCCATACCTCGCGCACCGCCGGAAGGATCTGGCCGCTGCGGCGAAATTTCATATGATTTCTCCGATCTTTGAATTTGCCCGCAGGCAGAAAACCGCGGCGCTCCGGCTGTTTGCAGGTCAGGGCGCCGCGGTTTTTAGGGCCTTAGTTCCACTTGCTCCATGCGTTTTTCGTCAAAAGCGCGAGCATCGGGAAGATTTCAAGCCGGCCGGCGAGCATATCCGCGATGAGCACGAGCTTGCTCAGCGCGCTGTACCCGCCGAAGTTGCACGTCGGCCCGACGAACTCCAATCCGGGGCCGATGTTGTTGAAGCACGAGAGCACGGCCGTAAAATTCGTCGTAAACGGCATTTCGTCGAGCGAGATGACGAGCGTGCTCACGATGAGGATGATGACGTAGGCGGCCAGGTACGCATTCGTGCTCTCAAGCACGCTCGAGCTGATGCGCTGGCCGTTCACGCGGACGATGTCCACCCGGCGCGGGTGGAGGACCTGGAAAATGTTGCGCTTCAATATTTTGATGAGCAGCAGCACGCGGATGCACTTGAACCCGCCGCCCGTGCTGCCCGCGCACGCGCCCATGGCCATGAGGCCGAGCAGCAGCGTCTTGGAAAAGCTCGGCCAGAGGTCGAAGTCCGTCGTGGAGTAGCCCGTCGTCGTCATGACGGACGACACCTGGAACGCCGCGTGGCGGATCGTCTCGTGCAGCGTCGGGTAAAACCCGCGCAGATTGAGCACGATGAGCGCCGTCGCGCCGAGCATCGTGCCGACGTAAAGGCGCAGCTCCTCGTCCTTCCACACGCTTTTGACCTGCCGCAGGAGCAGCAGATAATAGCACGTGAAATTCACGCCGAACAGCGCCATAAAGATCGTGCAGACGTTCTGAAGATACGGGCTGTAGCCCGCGATGGAGTCATTTTTGATGCCGAACCCGCCGGTGCCTGCCGTGCCGAAGGCAGTGCAGATCGCGTCAAAAAGCGGCATGCGGCCGAGCAGCAGGAACACGATGTTCACGAGCGTCAGGCCGACGTACAGAAGGTATAAGATCATGGCCGTCTTGCGCATTCTCGGCACGAGCTTGCCGACGTTCGGGCCGGGGCTCTCGGCGCGCAGCAGGTGCATCGTGAACCCGTCGCTGCGGCCGGAGATCGGCACGATGGCCAGCAGGAACACCAGGACGCCCATGCCGCCGATCCAGTGGCTGAACGAGCGCCAGAGCAGAATGCCGCGCGGCAGCGCCTCAACGTCGGACAGGATGCTCGCGCCCGTCGTCGTAAAGCCGGAGACCATCTCGAAGAGCGCGTCGATGTAGTTCGGAATCTCGCCGGACAGGAAAAACGGCAGACAGCCGAGCAGACTCATGACGAGCCAGCTCACGCCGACGCACACAAGGCCCTCGCGCGCGTAAAACCCGCGCGGCGTGTTGCGGCACCACAGCGCCAGCGCGCCGGACACGACGCCGATGGCGCCGATTGTGTACAAAAACGCGCGCGCCGCGGCGAAATCTCCGTCGGCAAGACACAGCCCCATGCCGGGCAGCAGGAACGCCGCCTCGACGAGCAGGATCAGGGAAATGATCTTGCCGATCATTTTATGGTTCATTCTCTTCCCTCTCTTAAAACCGGAAAACCGTCAGGCAAAAATGTCGTTGAGCTGATAGATGACGTCGCCGCCGGAGCTTGTGACGATGACGACGGAGTCGCCGGGCTGGAACGACGATTCGCCGTTCGGGATCTCCGTGACGCTGCCGCGCGTGATGCCGGCGACGAGGACGTTTTTGCGCAGCGACAGGTCGCGCAGCGGCTCGCCGCAGTGGCGCGTCGACTCGTCGACGAGGAACTCGATGGCCTCGGCCTGCCCGTCGGCGATGGAGTGCACGGCCACGGCCGCGCCCGTCTGGTTCTGCATGGCGCGCACGTACCGGACGATGCTGTTGCTGCACAGCTCCTTCGGGCTGATGACGCTGCCGAGCGGCAGCGAGTCCAGAACGGCGCTGCTCGACATGTGACCGAGCTTCGTGATGATCTGCGGCACGCCGCGCGTTTTGCCCTGGAGCGACAAAATGATGTTCAGCTCGTCAAGGCCCGTGAGCGTCACGAGCGCGTCGCACTGCGAAAGGCCCTCGCGGTCGAGCAGGCCGAGGTCGCTTGCGTCGCCCTGGACGATGCTGATGGCCGGCGAGGTCAGGATCTCGGCCAGATGCGCGCAGCGGGCGGCGTCCTGCTCGATGATGCGCACGCGGATGCCGCTTTTTTGCAGGCTCTGCGCCAGATAGTAGCTCACGCGGCCGCCGCCGGCGATCATGACGTGGCCGACCTTGTGCGTGAAAATGCCGAGGCTCTTGAGCAGGCTGGCCAGCACGTTCGTCGGCGCGGTGACGAACAGGCGGTCGCCCTCGCGCAGCGTGAAGTTGCCGTCCGGCGCGTAGGCCACGCCGCCGCGCACGACGGTGCACACGAGCACCTTGCACTTCGTGATGGAATTCATGTCGCTCAGCGCGACGTTGCACAGCGGGCTCGACGCGTCGAGCCGCAGCTCGACGAGCTCCATGCGGCCGCGCGCGAACGCCTCGCGCTTCAAAAAGCCGGGGTATTTCAGAAGCCGCTCGATCTCGACGGCCGCCTGCCGCTCGGGGTTGACCGTGAGCGAGAGGGCGAACAGGTCGCGCATTTCGTAGATCTGCTCGGTGTACTCCGGGCTGCGGATGCGCGCGATCGTGTGCAGGTTCGGGTTGAGGCCGTGCGCCGTCATGCAGCACAAAAGATTCAGCTCGTCCGCGCTCGTCGCGGCGATGAGCAGGTTCGCCTCCTCGACGCCGGCCTGCTTCAGAACGGCCATGGACGCGCAGTTGCCGCAGACGGCCATGACGTCGTACTGCTCGAGGCTGCGCTCCAAAACCTCCTGATCGGTGTCGATGAGCGTCAGGTCGTACCCTTCCGTCGACAGCTGACGCGTCAGCGCGGCGCCGACCTTGCCGTCGCCCGCAATGATGATTTTCACGTTGCCGATTCACCGCCTTATATCTACCATTTCCGATTCATTATATCACCAACGGGCCGAAAGGCAAGCCCGATTTATGCCGCAAAAGCGGGAAGCCCGCCGGGGCTTCCCGCTTGGATACACAATGTGCCGTTTTGTGCCGATTACTGCAGGAGCGCGAGAAATTCCTGCTCCGTCAGGACCGGGACGCCGAGCGACTGCGCCTTCGTGAGCTTCGAGCCGGCGTTTTCGCCCGCGACGACATACGTCGTCTTTTTCGAGACGGACGAGGCGGCCTTGCCGCCGTGGCTCGTGATGGCCTCCTCGGCCTCGGCGCGGGAAAACTGCGAAAGCGTGCCCGTCACGACGAACGTCTGCCCCGCGAAGCGCTCGTCGGCCAGCTCCGTGAGCGATTCAAAGTTCACGCCGGCCGCGCGCAGCCGCTCGATCATATGGCGCGACTGCTCCTGCGAAAACCAGTCGACGAGGCTCTTTGCCGTGATGGCGCCGACGTCCGGGACGGCGACGAGCTCTTCCTCGGACGCTTCCATCAGCGCGTCGAGCGTGCGGAACTGCCGCGCGAGCAGCTTGCCTGCCTTCTCGCCCACCTGGCGGATGCCGAAGGCGAAAATAAGGCGCGAAAGGTCGTTGCCGCGGCTTTTGTCGATGGCCGCGAGCAGGTTTTCCGCCGCCTTCGTCCCCTTGTCCCAGAGCGAGGCGAGGTCGTCCAGCGTCAGGTAGTAAAGATCGGCCGGCGAATGCAGCAGGTCCCGCGCGATGAGCTTTTCAACGATGGCCTCGCCGAGGCCGTCGATGTCCATGGCGCTGCGCGAGCAGAAATGCGAGAGATTTCGCAGCAGCTGCGCCGGGCACTCCGCGCCCGTGCAGCGCGTGGCCGCGCCGTCTGCGTCGCGCTCCGTCGGCGCGCCGCAGACGGGGCAGCGGTCCGGAAGGCGGTAAGGCTGCGTCCCCTCCGGGCGCTTTTCCGTCACGACGGACAGGATCTCGGGGATGATCTCCCCCGCCTTGCGGATGCGGACGGTGTCGCCGATGCGAAGGTCCTTTTCGTCGATGAAATCCTGATTGTGCAGCGTCGCGCTCGTGACGGTCGTCCCGGCGAGGCGGACGGGGTCGACCGTCGCCTTCGGCGTCAGGACGCCCGTGCGGCCGACCTGGACGACGATGTCGCGCACGATCGTCTCGCGGATCTCGGGCGGATATTTATACGCCGCGGCCCAGCGCGGGAACTTCGCCGTCGACCCGAGCAGCTGCCGGCCGGGCAGCGAATTGAGCTTGACGACCGCGCCGTCGATGTCGCACGGGAGCGCGAGGCGCCCCTCGTCGATGGCGCGGATGCCGCGCTCTGCGTCGTCCATCGTGGAGACGAGCGTGTAGTCGATGGTCTTAAAATGCAGCGCGCGAAGGTAATCGAGCGTTTCGCTGTGCGTCTGAAATTCCGCGCCCTCGGCCAGCTGCAGGTTGAACACGAGGATGTCCAGGTGCCGCTCGGCCGCGATCTTCGGGTCGAGCTGGCGCAGCGAGCCGGCCGCGGCGTTGCGCGGGTTGGCGAACGTGGCCTTGCCCTCCTCCTCGCGCTTTTCGTTGAGCCGGGCGAACACGGCGCGCGGCATGAACACCTCGCCGCGGACGATGAGCCGCCGCGGCGCGCCGGTAAGATGCAGCGGGATGGAGCGGATGGTGCGAAGATTCTCCGTCACGTCCTCGCCGACCGCGCCGTCGCCGCGCGTTGCGCCGCGGACGAATTCACCGTCGACATACTCCAGCGCGACAGACAAGCCGTCGATCTTCGGCTCGAGCGAATATTCCGCGTCCGGCACGCTCTGGCGCACGCGGGCGTCGAATTCGCGCAGCTCGTCGATGGAAAACACGTCCTGCAGGCTCTCGAGCGGG
Source organism: Bacteroidaceae bacterium (assembly GCA_963626425.1). Taxonomy (GTDB): domain Bacteria; phylum Bacillota; class Clostridia; order Oscillospirales; family Oscillospiraceae; genus CAKTOF01. The sequence goes on along the minus strand of CAVFYN010000227.1, from coordinate 14,055 downwards.
ACGGCGTGCTGCACGGGCGAAAAGCGGCTGAGCGCCGCGCCGCCGACGCGCTTTGTCGGCGAGTTCGGCAACGCAAGCTCCGGATGCGCGGCCTCGAGCTCCTCGAGCCGGCGGAGCATCCGGTCGTATTCAAAATCCTCGATCTTCGGCGCGTCGAGCACGTAGTAATCGTAATTGCACTGCTCCAATTCGCGGGTCAGCTGCGCGATCTCCTGCTTCGGGTCCATGGTCCATTCCCCTATTCTTCAAGGCCGCCGAAGCTCACAAAGCTGTCCGGCACCGTGCCGACGAGCACCGTCTCGGCCACGACGACCTCCGTATTCGTCTGCACGGCGACCGCGCCCGTCGGCAGCACGACCGTCACGGTCAGGCCGACGTTCAGCACGATCTGGTGCAGCGTCTGATTGATGCCGGCGCTCGTCAGCCGGCCGGAAAATTCGGCGTCGTTCGACGCGACGCCCACGATGCGCACCGGGATGCCCGGCCCGCGCCCCGTGAAAAACGACGGCGCGATGAGCGAGCCGAGCGCGATGGTCAGCTCGTCGTCGCTAAGCTGCGCGGAGCGCGCGCCGACCTCGTTTAAGATGAGCACCTTGAGCCGGTTGATCTCGAGCATGTTCGTCCGGAGCGCCGTGATGGCGCCGTCGACGTTTTTCTCGAGCAGGATCAGCCGGTCATAGTCGATCTCGCCGCGCGAGAGAATGTCGCCCACGGCGTCGTTGATGATGTCCGACGCGCGGTTTTCCACGACGGCGGCCGCCAGCTCCTCCGCCAGCGGGCGCAGGCGGCGCTGGAGCACGAGAAGCCCGGCAAAAAACGCCGCGATGAGCAAAAGCGCGAGCAGCGCCGCCGCGCGGCGGCGTCTTTTCCGTCTCATGGCCGCACCTCCACCCCACAGCGTATGCAGGGCGCGGGCGCGGTATCACAGCTTTTTCATATGCGGCGCGGCCGCGTTTGCCATCAGGCGCTTCGTGCCGATGTCGTCAAAGGCAATCTCGAGCAGCGCGTCGTTTCCCATCGGCAGCACGGAGAGCACCATGCCGCGGCCGAAGGCCGTGTGCTGCACCATGTCGCCGCGGGCAAACAGGCCGGCGGCGCTGGATTTCGCGGCGGCCGGGCGCTTCGGCGCGCTCGCAACGGACGGGCGCGGCGTATGGCGCGGCGCGCCCCACTGCGTGTCGCCGAACTCGCTGTAGCTCCGACGGGCGTCCTCGCGCGGCTTTCGTTCCGGGCGGCCGGAGATGCTCTCGTCCGGAAGCTCGGACAAAAAGCGCGACGGGCGGTTGTACGTCGTGCGGCCGTAGAGCATGCGCTGGCGCGCGTAGGTCATGGCGAGCGTCTTTTTCGCGCGCGTGATGGCGACGTAGCAAAGCCGCCGCTCCTCCTCGAGCTCCTCGGGCGAGCCCTCGCGCTGGCTGGGGAACAGGCCGTCCTCCATGCCGACGATGACGACGTTCGGAAACTCCAGACCCTTGGCCGAGTGGATCGTCATCATGACGACGGCGTCGGCGTTTTCGTCGTACTGCTCAATGTCCGTGTAGAGCGCGATCTCCTCGAGAAAGCCGGAGAGCGTCGGCTCGTCCGTGTTTGTCATGTAGCTGACGATGGACGACTTCAATTCGCGCACGTTCTCCGCGCGCGTGCGGCTTTCGACGTCGTCCTTGGCCTCCAGCATCGCGAGATACCCCGTGCGGACGCACAGCTCGTCGTAAAACGCGTCGAGCGGCATCTGCCGGGCGAGGGCCGTGCACGTCTCGATGAGGTCGCAGAACGCGGCGAGCTTCGCGGCCGATTTTTCAAGGCTCGGATAGCTGCGCGCGTTTGCGATGACGGAGTACATCGGAAGATTCGCCGCGTCGCACTGGCGCTGCACCATCTCGAGCGTCTTGCCGCCGATGCCGCGCACGGGCGTATTGATGATGCGCCGCAGGCGCAGGTCGTCGGAGTGGTTATTGATGACGCACAGGTAGGCCAGCATGTCCTTGACCTCGGCGCGGTCAAAAAAGCGCGTGCCGCCGATGATGCGGTACGGGATGCCGTTGCGCTTGAACGCGTATTCGAGCGCGTTGGACTGCGCGTTCGTCCGGTAGAGCACGGCAAAGTCGCGGAAGCCCTGCCCTTTCGTCATGCGGAAGATGCGCGAGGCGACGAAGCTGGCTTCGTCGGACTCCGTCGCGGCCTCGTAGAGCTCGATGACGTCGCCGGGGTCGTTGCTTGTCCAGAGCTTTTTGCCCTTGCGGCCGCGGTTGTGCGAGATGACGGCGTTGGCGGCGTTGAGGATCTGGCTCGTCGAGCGGTAGTTCTGCTCAAGCCGGATGACGCGCGCGCCGCGGAACTCCTTTTCAAAGTTCAGGATGTTCTCGATCGTCGCGCCGCGGAAGCGGTAGATGCTCTGGTCGTCGTCGCCGACGACGCAGAAATTCTCGTACCCGCCGGCCAGCAGCGACGCGAGCAGGTACTGCATATGGTTCGTGTCCTGATATTCGTCGACCATGACGTAGCGGAATTTGCGCTGCCAGTACGTCCGCACGTCCTCGTACTGCTGCAGAAGCTGCACGGTCAGCAGGATGATGTCGTCAAAATCGACGGCGTTGGCCGCGCGCAGGCGCGTCTGGTACGATTCGTACAGCTCCGCGATGCGCAGCATCCGGTAGTCGCCCGAGCCGGCCGCGATGTCGCGGAATTCCTCCGGCGTCTGCATCTGGTCCTTCGCGCGGCTGATGCGCGAGAGGACGGCGCGCGGCGGGAACGACTTCTCGTCGAGGTTTTTCTCGCGCAGCGCGTCCTTTAAAACGCGCTCGGAGTCGGCCGTGTCGTAGATCGTGAAGCTCGAGTCGTAGCCGAGGTGGTCGATCTCGCGGCGCAGGATGCGGCAGCACGCCGCGTGCATCGTCATGGCCCAGACGTCGCGCGCCTCGGGGCCGAGCATGGCCTCGAGGCGGTCTTTTAATTCGCTTGCGGCCTTGTTCGTGAACGTGATGGCCAGGATGGACCACGGCGTCGCGGGCTCGAGCGCGCAGAGCGTCTCGGCCCGGCCGCGCAGGGATCCATCCGGCGTGGCGTTATAGCGCTCCAAAAATTCGACGTCGTCCTCCCGCACCCATTCCGGGACCTCCGGCGAGTCCGACCCGCGGCCGTAGCGGATGAGGTTGGCGATGCGGTGGATGACGACGGTCGTCTTTCCGCTGCCTGCGCCGGCGAGCAGCAGCAGCGGGCCCTCCGTCTGGAGCACGCCCTCGCGCTGCTGCGGGTTCAAATTCGAAAAGTCCGAGGCGATGAATTCCCGCCTCGCCTGACAAAATCTCTTTTCCAGTTCTGCTGTCATAGCTGCCCCCGTATTTCGTGTTGCTTCCCCATTATATACGGTTTTCGGGCAGTTGCCAACTAAAAATACGTCCGGAGCAGATTGACGGCGCGCTTTTCCACGCGCGAGACCTGCACCTGCGAGATGCCGAGGAGCTTCGCGGTGCGCTCCTGCGTCAGGCCGTGGAAATAGCGCAGGTCGATGACGGCGCGTTCGCGCTCGGGAAGGCGCGAGATGGCCTCGCGCAGGGCGATGTGCTCGACGATTGTCTCCTCCATGTCCCCTTTTGTCAGGACGTCCTCGAGCGTGAAGCCGTCCTCGCCGCTCTCGCGGTGGATGGACTCGGCGCCGGCCGTGGCGAGCTCGGCCGAGGCGATGTCCTCCGGGGAAAGCGACGTTTCGGCGGCGAGCTCCGAGAGCGTCGGCTCGCGCAGGAGCTTTCCCGTCAGGCGCGTGCGCGCCACTTTGACGGCCGCGGCGCGCTCCTTGAGCGTCCGGCTGACCTTGACGGGGCCGTCGTCGCGGAGAAACCGGCGGATCTCGCCCGCGATCTTCGGGACGGCGTAGGTGGAAAACTGCGTGCCGAACTCCGGGTCAAAGCCCGCGACGGCCTTCAGAAATCCGAGGCAGCCGAGCTGGTACAGGTCGTCCGGGTCGACACCGCGGCCGAAATACCGCCGCGCGACCGACCAGATGAGCCCGCTGTTTTCGATGACGAGCTGCTCGCAGGCGTCGCGGTCGCCGCCGCGGGCGCGCGAGAGCAGCTCCGGCGCGGCGCACGTCACCGCGCGCCGCCTTTGCGCGCGATCTTGCGGCGCATCGTGACCGTCGTGCCCTTGCCCGGCGTCGAGCGGACGCGAAGCTCCGTCATGAAGCTCTCCATGATCGTAAAGCCCATGCCGCTGCGCTCGGCCCCGCCGGTCGTGTACATCGGCTCGCGCGCTTTGTCGACGTCCGCGATGCCGCGGCCGTGGTCGCGCACCATAATTTCGAGCACGCCGCCGGGCAGGATGCGCGCGCGCAGCGTGACGGTCCCGATCGTGTCCGGGTAGCCGTGGACGATGCAGTTCGTCACAGCCTCGCTCACGGCCGTTTTGATGTCGCCGAGCTCATCGAGTGTCGGGTCGAGCTGCGCGGCGAAGCACGAGACGGCCGCGCGGGCGAACTGTTCATTGACGGACAGGCTGGGGAAGCTCAGCTCCATGTAGTTTTCCGCTTTCATATGTAAATCTCCTTATCCTTAAACGATCTGCGTGATTTTCTCAATGTTGGCCGCCGTCAGCACGCGGCGCGTCTGCGGCGGGAGGTTCGTGAGCTCGAGCGTGCCGCCGAGCTCCTTCATGCGCCGGGCCGTGTTGAGCACGACGGCGATGCCGCTCGAGTCCATGAACGTCACGCCGCGGAAATCCAGGCTGCACGCGACGGGCAGGTATGTCTCGAGCTTCGCACCGATGTCGGAAATGAGGCCGCGCGCGCCGTGGTGGTCGATCTCTCCGGTCAGCTCGATGGTCAGATGCTTGTCCTGTACATAGCTGGTCAGACTCATTCGTATCACTCCAAAAAATCAAAAAAATAGCGTACATCGGATCATTCCGATGTACGCTATTATAAAGGGATGCGAAGAAATATCCTGTCGAAGCGCGGTCAGATGCCGGGCTCGCCGAATAATTTCAGCGCTTCGCCGGCCAGATACACGCTGCCGCAGATGACGAGCACGCCGTCCGGCTCCATGGCCAGCCGCGCCGCCGCGACGGCGGACGGAAGATCCGGCGCCGCCTGCGAGTCCGAGCACGCGCGCGCGGCGCACGTGGCCAGCGCGAACGCGTCGAGCGCGCGCGGGTCGTCGACCTGCGTGGCGATGAAGCGCCGCGCGCGGCAGGCGACCTGGCGGACGCAGTCGTCATAGTCCTTGTCGCGCATCATGCCCATGATGGCCGTGATGGACCGGCCGCGGAAGAGCGAATCGAGCCCGGCGCACAGCGTGTGCACACCGGCCTGATTGTGGCCCGCGTCGATCAGGATGGGCGGATCGGTCTGCACGAGCTGCATCCGGCCCGGCCAGCGGGCGGCGGAGATGCCGGCGGCGATGACCGTATCGTCGATGCCGAGCAGACGGCACAGCTCGATGGCGCAGGCGGCGTTTTCTGTCTGGTGCACGCCGGGCAGCGGGATGTGGAGCTCGAACCCGTCGTCGTAGCGGATGTCCGACCCGAACGCGTCGGCCCGGACGATCTCCGGCAGGCTCGTCACGCGCAGGCCCGCGCCGCGGTGGACGCAGGCAAAGCGCGTCGTGCGCAGCGCGTCCGGCGCCTGCGTGCACGGCGTGACGACCATGCAGCCCGGCTTGATGATGCCGCATTTTTCGTTCGCGATCTGCACGATCGTCCCGCCGAGCTGCGCCGTGTGGTCGAACGAGACGCTCGTGATGCACGCGACGGCGGGCTTTTCGATGACGTTCGTCGCGTCGCACCGGCCGCCGAGGCCGCACTCGAGCACGACGTAGTCGCACCC
>CAVFYN010000227.1:0-8230 GCA_963626425.1 Bacteroidaceae bacterium | reverse complement strand
GCCGTGATGATCTCAAACTCGTTTGCGGGCTCAAACTCCTCGGCCTCAATGGCGGCCTCGGCCTCCAGCACGCGCTCGGCGTGGCGGACGAGCTCCTCCTTCGGGATCATGCGGCCGTTCACGCGGAAGCGCTCGCGGAAGTCGAGCAGGTGCGGCGACGTGAAAAGGCCCGTGCGGTAGCCCGCGCGCTGCAGGACGCTGGCCGTCATGGCGCTGACGGAGCCCTTGCCGTTCGTGCCGGTGATGTGGACGCAGCGCAGGCGCTCCTGCGGGTCGCCGAGGCGGCGGAGCAGGCGCGCGATGCGCTCAAGGCCCGGCGCGCCGGAAAAGCGCTGCCGGTCCTCGATCGCGGCGAGGCACTGCTCATACGTCATCATTTCGTCCCCAGCCGCGAAAGGCTCTCGGAAAGCTGCTCGATGAGCTTTACGAGCTTTGCTTCCTTCTCGCGCTCGCCCGCGACAACATTTTCGGGCGCGCGCTCGACAAATTTCGGATTGCTGAGCTTATTCTGGATCATGCCGAGGTCCTTCTGCGCCTTGGCCAGCTCTTTTTCAACGCGCGCGCGCTCCTGCGCGAGGTCGACGAGCTGCTCCATGGGCATATAGAGCTTCGCCTCGCCCGTCACGGCCTCGACCATGGACTCGTAGCCCTCGGGAGCCTGCTTCGTGACGACGACGTTGTCCGAGTAGGCAAGACGCATGAGGAAGCCCGTGCCGCGCTCGAAGATTTCGGGCTTGGCGGTGACGATATAGAGCGTCGACTTCTTCGACGGCGGGACGTTCATCTCCGCGCGGCGGTTGCGCACGGCGCGGATGGCCTGCATGACGGTCTCCATGGCCGCCTCTTCTGCCGGGAACGACAGCTCCGCGCGGTAGACCGGCCAGTCGGCGACCATGATGGACTCGCCCTCGTGCGGGATGGCCTGCCAGATCTCCTCGGTGATGAACGGCATATACGGGTGGAGCAGCTTGAGGAACTGGTCGAGCACGTACACGAGCACCTGCTGCGCGACGCGGCGGCTCTCGTCCGAGCCGTCGTACAGGCGCGCCTTCGTCAGCTCGATGTACCAGTCGCAGTAGCTGTCCCAAATGAAGTCGTAGATCTTCTGCACGGCGACGCCGAGCTCGTAGCGCTCCATGTTCTCCGTGACGGCGGCGATGGTCTCGTTGAGCTTCGAGAGGATCCACTTGTCCTCGATCTCGAGCTCGGACAGATCCGGCAGACGGTTTTCCGTGACGTTCAGGTTCATGAGGACGTAGCGGCTCGCGTTCCAGATCTTGTTGGCGAAGTTGCGCATGGCCTCGCAGCGCTCGACGTAGAAGCGCATGTCGTTGCCGGGGCTGTTGCCCGTGATCATGTTCATGCGCAGCGCGTCGGCGCCGTAGCGGTCGACCATCTCGAGCGGGTCGATGCCGTTGCCGAGCGACTTGGACATCTTGCGGCCCTTGTCGTCGCGCACGAGACCGTGGATGAGCACGGTGTGGAACGGCGTCTTGCCCGTGTGCTCGCAGCCGGAGAAGATCATGCGGGCGACCCAGAAGAAGATGATGTCATAGCCCGTGACGAGCACGTCCGTCGGGTAGAAATAGTCAAGATCCTGCGTTTTGTCCGGCCAGCCGAGCGTCTCGAACGGCCAGAGCGCGGAGGAGAACCATGTATCGAGCACGTCGGGGTCGCGCTCGATATTTCGGCTATGGCAGCACTCGCACTCCGTCGGATCCTCGCGGGCGACGGTGATGTGGCCGCAGTCAGCGCACGTCCAGGCCGGGATCTGATGGCCCCACCAGAGCTGGCGCGAAATGCACCAGTCGCGCACGTTCTCCATCCAGTTGAGGTACGTCTTGGAGAAGCGGTCGGGCACGAACTTCGTCTCGCCGTCCTTGACGACGCGGATGGCCTCCTCGGCCAGCGGCTTCATCTTGACGAACCACTGCGCCGAGATGATCGGCTCGACGTCGTTGTGGCAGCGGTAGCACGTGCCGACGTTGTGCTGGTGCTCCTCGATCTTCACGAGGTAGCCCTGCTCTTCAAGATCTTTGAGGATCTCGCGGCGGGCGTCGTAGCGGTCGAGCCCGGCGTATTTGCCGCCGAGGGAGTTGACGCAGCCGTTGTCGTCGAGCACGCGGATGACCTCGAGATTGTGGCGCAGGCCGACCTCAAAGTCGTTGGGGTCGTGCGCGGGCGTCATCTTGACGCAGCCCGTGCCGAACTCCATGTCGACGTAGTCGTCCGCGACGATCGGCATCTCGCGGCCGACGAGCGGCAGGATGCACGTCTTGCCGACGAGGTGCGTATAGCGCGCGTCGTTCGGGTTGACGGCGACGCCGGAGTCGCCGAGCATCGTCTCCGGGCGCGTCGTCGCGACGACGACGTACTCGTCCGAGTCCTTGACCGGGTAGCGCAGATGCCACAGCTTGCCGGGCTTGTCCTGATACTCGACCTCGGCGTCGGACAGCGCGGTCACGCAGTGCGGGCACCAGTTGATGATGCGGCTGCCCTTGTAGATGAGGCCCTTTTCATAGAGGCGCACGAACACCTCGCGCACGGCCTTCGAGCAGCCCTCGTCCATCGTAAAGCGCGCGCGGTCCCAGTCGCACGAGACGCCGAGGGACTTCTGCTGCTCGACGATGCGGTCGCCGTACGTCTTTTTCCACGCCCAGACGCGGTCCAAAAACTTCTCGCGGCCGAGGTCGTAGCGCGTCAGGCCCTCCTTGCGGAGCTCCTCTTCGACCTTGATCTGCGTGGCGATGCCGGCGTGGTCGACGCCGGGGACCCACAGGGCGCTGTAGCCCTGCATCCGCTTGAAGCGGATGAGGATGTCCTGCAGCGTGCAGTCCATGGCGTGGCCCATGTGCAGCTGACCCGTGACGTTCGGGGGCGGCATGACGATGGTGAACGGCTTTTTATCGGGATCGGCCTCCGTGTGGAAATAGCCGCGCTCTTCCCACATGGAGTAAAGCTCGGTCTCCACCTGCTTGGGATCATACGTTTTCGGTAATTCTCTTGCCATTTGCTTCACTCCTAAAAAATAACGCCCTGAGCAGAGCGATGCTCTGCTCAGGGCGAAAGACTCAAATTCCGCGGTACCACCTGAGTTCCCCGAGATCGGGGCGCTTTGGCCTCTGTAACGGGAGGACCCGTAGCGGCTTGCGGCAAATGCCATGCGCCGCACGCTCCGGGGCGACATTCCGCTTCCCTGCCGGAGCTTTCACCGATGCGCTCCGTCTCTAAAGCTGTCAGGGCTGTGCGTACTCCTCCCCATCTTGGCGTCTTGCGATATGAAGAATGTTCAAATGATACACGAAAAATCGAGGTTTGTCAATTATTTCACGGTGATGAGCAGCTCGCCGGCCTTGACGTTGTCGCCCTCTTTGATGAGGACCTCGTCGACGGTGCCGTCCATGCGGGCGACGACGCTCGTCTCCATCTTCATGGCCTCGATGACGGCGACGACCTGGTTTTCCTTGACCTTGTCGCCCGGCTTGACGTTGACCTTGCTCACCATGCCCGGGATGGACGCGCCGGTCTGGCTCTTGTCCTCGGGGTCGGCCAGTGTGACGGGCTTGACGGTGACGGACGCGGTCGGATCCGGGACGGCGACCTCGCGGCGCATGCCGTTGAGCTCGAACTGCACCTGGCGCGTGCCGTCCTCGTTGAGGTCGCCGAGGCCGAGGTACTTGATGACGAGCGTTTTGCCGTCTTCGATGTTGATCTTGTTCGTCTCGCCGATGGCCATGCCGTTGAAGAACACGTGGCTGCCCATGCGCATGATGTAGCCGTACTCCTGATGGTGGCGCCAGAACTCCTCGACGACCTTCGGGTACATGCACCACGCGACGGCCGTGCGGATGCCGGCGCCGGGATGGAACTTGTCGCACTCGCGCTTGGCGGCCTCGAAGTCGATCGGCTCGAGCATCTCGCCCGGGCGGCACGTGATCGGCTTTTCGCCCTTGAGCACGACGCGCTGCAGATCCTCCGGGAAGCCCCAGGCGGGCTGGCCCATCATGCCCTTGAAGTAGCTGACGACGGAGTCCGGGAACGTGAGGGCTTCGCCCTTGGCAACGATGTTCTCCGGCGTCAGGTCGTTCTGGACCATGAAGATGGCCAGGTCGCCGACCATCTTGCTCGACGGCGTGACCTTGACGATGTCGCCGAGCGTGTCGTTGACCTTGCGGTACATCTCCTTGACCTCTTCAAAGCGCGAGCCGAGGCCGAGCGAGACGACCTGCGGCTGCAGGTTCGTGTACTGGCCGCCGGGAATCTCGTAGCGGTAGATGTCCGTGACGGGGTTTTTCAGGCCGTGGTCGAACTTCTCGTAGCGAAGCCGCACGTCGGCCCAGTAGTCGGTCAGCTTCTGGATGCCGCCGAGGTCGAGGCCCGTGTCGCGCTCCTGACCCTCCAGGGCGGCGACGACGGCGTTCATGCTCGGCTGGCTCGTGAGGCTGGACATGGACGCGATGGCCGTATCGACGACGTCGACGCCGGCCTCGGCCGCCATGAGCAGCGTGGCGACCTGGTTGGCCGTCGTGTCATGCGTGTGCAGCTGGATCGGGATGCCGATCTCCTGCTTGAGCGTCGAGACGAGCTTCTTGGCCGCATACGGCTTGAGCAGGCCGGACATGTCCTTGATGGCGAGCATATGCGCGCCGCGCTTTTCGAGCTCTTTGGCCATCTTGACGTAGTATTCCAGCGTATATTTGTCGCGCTTCGGGTCGAGGATGTCGCCCGTGTAGCAGACGGTCGCCTGGCAGATCTTGTCCTGCTTGAGGACCTCGTCCATGGCGATCTCCATGCCGGGGATCCAGTTCAGGCTGTCAAACACGCGGAAGACGTCGATGCCGCTGCGGGCGGCCTCCTTGACGAATTCGCGGACGAGGTTGTCGGGATAGTTCGTGTAGCCGACGAGGTTCGACCCGCGCAGCAGCATCTGGAACAGAACGTTCGGGATCTTCTCACGCAGCAGGTCGAGGCGCTCCCACGGCGACTCGTGCAGGTAGCGGTAGGCAACGTCGAACGTCGCGCCGCCCCACATCTCGAGCGAGAAGCAGTCGGACAGAATGCGGGCCGTGCCGTCGGCGCCCTTGACCATGTCGCGCGTGCGCATGCGCGTCGAGAGCAGGCTCTGGTGCGCGTCGCGCATCGTCGTGTCGCAGATGAGCAGCTTCTTCTGGTCGAGCACCCACTTCATGACGGCGTTCGGGCCCTCTTTGTCGAGCATCTGCTTCAGACCCGGCTTGATGTCGCCCTCGACATCCGGGAAGCGCGGCGTGTCGTACTGATGGCGCTCCGCGTTCGGGTCGTTGACCTGGATGTTCGCGATGTATTTGAGCACGCGCGTGGCGCGGTCGCGCGAATTTTCGATCTCGAAGAGCTCGGGCGTCTCGTCGATGAACTTCGTGTGGCACTGGCCGGCCTCGAACTTCGGGTGGCGCAGGATGTTGGAGATGAACGGGATGTTCGTCTTGACACCGCGGATGTGGACCTCGGAGATGGCGCGGGCGGCCTTGTGGCAGACGCCGACGAACGTGTTGTCCCAGCTCGTGACCTTGACGAGCAGCGAATCGTAATACGGCGAGATGACCGTGCCGGTCGTGGCGTTGCCGCCGTCGAGACGGACGCCGAAGCCGCCGCCGGTGCGGTAGGCAGTGATCTTGCCGGTGTCGGGCGCGAAGTTGTTCGTCGGGTCCTCGGTCGTGACGCGGCACTGGATGGCGTAGCCGTTCATCTTGACGTCGTCCTGGCTGGAAAGGCCGATGGGCGCGAACGAGAGCGGATGGCCCTCGGCGATGAGGATCTGCGCGCGGACGAGATCGACGCCCGTGACCATCTCGGTGACGGTGTGCTCGACCTGGATGCGCGGGTTCATCTCGATGAAGTAGTGATTGCCCTGCTTGTCGACGAGGAACTCGACCGTGCCGGCGTTGACGTAGCCGACCTCTTTTGCGATCTTGACCGCGTCGTCATAGAGCTCCTGCCGCACGGACTCCGGCACGGAGAACGCGGGCGCAAACTCGACGACCTTCTGGTAGCGGCGCTGGAGCGAGCAGTCGCGCTCGCCGAGGTGGTAGACGTGGCCGTGCTTGTCGGCGAGGATCTGGACCTCGATGTGCTTCGGCTCGACGAGGTACTTCTCGATGAAGATGTCGTCGTTGCCGAAGGCCTTCTTCGCCTCGTTCTTGACGAGCTCGAAGGCGGGCTTGACCTCGTCGGGCATATCGCAGCGGCGCATGCCGCGGCCGCCGCCGCCCGCCGCGGCCTTCAGGATGATCGGGAAGCCGTAGCTGATGGCCTTCTCAAGCGCCTCGTCCGCGTCGCGCAGCGGATGGTCGGAACCCGGAATGGTCGGCACGCCGCAGCGCTGCGCGATGGCCTTGGCGTTGAGCTTGTCGCCCATCTGCGCGAGCACGTCGGACGGAGGCCCGATAAAGGTGATGCCGGCCGCCTCGCAGGCGCGGGCAAAGTCGGCGTTCTCCGACAGGAAGCCGTAGCCGGGGTGGATAGCGTCCACGCCGCGGCGCTTGGCCAGATCAATGATCGGCTCGATGTCCAGATAAGCGCTCAGCGGACTCTTATTCTCGCCGATGAGATAAGACTCGTCGGCGCGGGTACGGAACAGGCTGTACGTATCCTCGTTGGAATACATCGCAACGGTGTGAAGGCCAAGGTCGTAGCAGGCGCGGAAAATGCGGATCGCGATCTCGCCGCGGTTTGCCACGAGCACCTTCTGGAACTGATGCTCTGCCATGAATCAATCACCTCAGAAGTTGAAATAGGTACAAAGGTATGTTGCCCCTCGGCATATACAATAACAGTATACGGGATTTTAATTGATTAGTAAATATCGGTTTAATCAAATTTGATCTGAATTTTACAAGCCGCGTTGACTGGTTCGACAAAATATGCAAAAACCGCGCAGCGGCAGGCACTGCGCGGTAAAATGCGGAAGTTAAATATCCTCGATGATCGGCGAGGCCGGCTTGGCCTGCGGATTGGTCAGCGCGCGGAACTTCGTGCGAGAGTCCTTGATGTCGCCGAGGGCGCCGGTGATGGCCTCCTCCGTGCGGCGGAGCGCGTCGTCGACGTACTCGTTCGTGACCTTGCGGAGCTCTTTGATTTTGTCCTGCGCGTCGCGCAGCATGGCGTCGGCCTGCTGCTTGGCCTGCTGATAGACCTCTTCCTGCGAGATCATCTGCTTGGCGCGCTGCTCGGCCTGGCGGCGGATGTTTTCGGCCTCGCGCTTGGCGTTCGTGATGACTTCGTTGCGGGACTCCACGATCGTCTTGGCCTGCTTGAGCTCGCCGGGCATCTGGTTGGAGATCTCGTCGAGCAGATCGAGCACCTTGTCGCGCTCGACAACGCACTTGTCCGCGCCGAGCGGCAGGCTCCACGCGTCCTGGATGAGTTCGTATAACGTGCTGAGGACGTCTTCTACACTGTTCGCCATTGGGGGAACCTCCTGTGTTATCGTTTCTCTGAAATACGCTTCTGGAAATCGGGGATGATGGCGGCCGGGAGGAAATCCTTCGGGTCGGCGTTGTAGCGCCCGATCTCTTTCACGGCGCTGGAGCTTAAGTACATGTAGCGGTTTTCGGCCGTCAGGAACATCGTGTCAAGGCCGGGATAGAGCTTGCGGTTGATGATGGCCATCTGGAACTCCGCCTCGAAGTCCGTGATGGCGCGCAGGCCCTTGACGACGACGCAGCTCCCCTTCTCGCGCGCATAGTCGGCGAGCAGGCCGCAGTACGTCTCGACCGAGACGTTCGGCAGGTGCTCCGTCACGCGCTCGATGAGCTTCACGCGCTCCTCCGCGGTGAACATGGGGTGCTTTTCCGAGTTGACCATCACGCACACGATGAGCTGATCGAAGATCTGCGCCGCGCGCTCAATGATGTTCAGGTGGCCGAGCGTGACCGGGTCGAAGCTGCCCGGGTAGATCGCAACTTTCATGGGATTCCTCCGTTGTCAGTCCTTCCGGAATATCGTGACGTATGTCTTGCCGTAACGGTAGTCCTTCGAACGCATCGAGCCGTCAAAATCACAGTCTAGCTGCTTTTCAGCCGGTCTTTCGCAGACAATTATACCACCATCCGACAAAATGTCAATTTCCGATATGATCTGCAGGCTCATTTCCAGAAACTTTTCTTTATAAGGCGGATCGAGGAAAATGAGGTCGAACTTCCGCCCGCACGAGCGCAGATACGCGTCGAACTGCGCGCGGACGACGGTGGAC
>CAVFYN010000226.1:0-3396 GCA_963626425.1 Bacteroidaceae bacterium | reverse complement strand
CAATCATGCAAGCCAAAGCTGACCGCGATGGCCGAGTCGATCTGATCCATGGTCGTCTCGTCGAGCCGGCCCATGTGCTCGCGCAGGCGGCGCTTGTCGATGGTCCGGATCTGCTCGAGCAGCACGACCGAGTCCTTGCTCAGCCCGACGGCCGGGCCCTTTAATGTAATATGGGTCGGCAGACGGGCCTTGCCGGTCTGACTGGTGATGGCCGCGGCGATGACCGTCGGCGAGTGGCGGTTGCCGATGTCGTTCTGGACGATAAGGACCGGCCGCGTGCCGCCCTGCTCGCTGCCGACGACCGGGCTGAGGTCGGCATAGAAAATGTCGCCGCGTTTGACGCTGTTGTCCATTGCTCACACTCCGCGAAGAAAGGATTGCCGCCGCTGCACGCCCCAAAAGGAGTATGTAACGGGACTGGTCATATTCTCCCACGCGGCCGCCCCGATTATACAGGGACCGGGAAGCTCTCATGCCATTGTATGCACGAAGGAACAAGCCTTACACAATATATTGCTGCGTTTCGACCGTTTCCGACCCGCGCAGGTACAGCCGCGGGACGCGCTTGTTGATGCCGCAGACGATCTCATACGAGATCGTCCCGAGCGGGTCGGACAGCGCCGTGACCGGGATGAAGTCGTCCCCGTCGTGGCCGAACACCGTGACCGTGTCGCCGACGGCCGCGTCCGGCACGTCCGTGACGTCGGCCATGCACATGTCCATGCACACCCGCCCGACGACCGGGATGCGGCGGCCGTGCAGCAGAAATTCCAGCTGACCGCTGAGCCTGCGCGGCAGGCCGTCGGCGTAGCCGATCGTCAGCACGGCGATGCGCCGCTGGCCGGGCGTGCGGTACGTCCGGCCGTAGCTGATGTCCGTCCCGCCCGCGATCGTGCGGATCTGCGCGATCGTCGTGCGAAGCGACATGACGGGCTGAAGATCCAATACGCCGCCGAGCTCGTCGGACGGGTCGAGGCCGTACGTCGCGATGCCGGGGCGGATCATGTCGAGCGCGTACTCGGGATAGATCATGCTCGCCGCGGAGTTGGCGTGGTGGCGGATCTCCGGCGAAAGGCCGTGCGCGGCCATCTGCGCGAGCATATCGGAAAAGCGGGAAAACTGCAGGCGCGTGTAGGCCACGTCGTCCGGGTCGCGGCTGTCGGCCACGGAGAAGTGCGCGAACACGCCCTCGGCATAGAGCCCGGGCAGCCCGGAAACCTCCAGCAGCTCCGGCAGCGTCTCCGGCCGGTCATAGGCGAAAAAGCCGAGGCGGCTCATGCCCGTGTCGAGCTTTAAGTGGACGCGCAGCGTCTTGCCCGTCCCGGCGAGCGCGTCGGAGAGCGCGCGGCCGAATTCGGCGCAGTTGACCTCCTGCCGGATGTTTTCGTCGGCCATGAGCGGCGCGTACTCCGGCGGCGTATAGCCGAGGATCAGGATCGGCAGCGTCACGCCGCCGCGGCGCAGCTGGATGGCCTCCTCGATGTTCGACACGGCAAAAAAGTCCGCGCCGATGCGCTCGAGCTCGCGCGCGACGGGTACGGCGCCGTGGCCGTATGCGTCGGCCTTCATGACGCCGAGGAACTTCGTCCCGGCCGGGACGTGGTCCATGAGCGCGCGGTAGTTGCGATCGAGCGCGTCGAGCGAGATTTCCGCCCAGGTTCTCTTGAGCATTTGCATTGGTTCCGCCTTCTTTATGTCAGGTAGGTAAAATTCGTGATTTCAATGGAAGCGGCGGCCGCGCCGCCGGAGCTGATGTCGCCGGAGATCGGCATGCCGCCGTCCAGCAGCGTTTCCACCGTCAGCTCTTTTTCGTCATAGCCGCGCAGGTACGTCACGCGTGTGCCGCCATCTTCCGGCCCGGCCGCGTCGATGTACTCCCCCGCCCAGCACGCCGCGAGAATGTGCGGCGCGGCAAGCGGCGCGAGATTGCCGCCCGCGAGCTGCCCGAGCTCGAGCACGACGCCGTCATATTCAAGCGTCGCGCCGTCGTCCGTCAGCGTCGCGGCGATGCCTGCGAGCTCCGCGGGCGCGGTGATCTCCACGCGCGTTTTCTCCGGCGTGTACGTGCATTCGGCCGTGAACGAACACGTCGTCTCGCCGAAATCGGCCGTCACCCCGGCCGTGAACGCGCACCCGCCGGCCTCCAGAATGGCCGCGCGGAGGGTGAGCGCCGGCTGCATCGTCTTTTCCGCGCCCGCGCAGCCGGTCAGCAGCAGGCACAGCGTCATCGAAAGTACAGCGAATGCCTTTCGCCGCACTTGGCTCTCACATCCTTATGGCAGAAGTCGCGGGAGCGCCGCAATGACGTCCGACGGCAGCAGTCCGTACTGCCCCGCCTCGTCCGCGGCCAGGTCGGCCGCCGCGCCGTGCAGATACGCGCCGCACCAGGCGGCGTCATACGGCGTCAGGCCCTGTCCGAGCAGGCTGACGATGACGCCCGAGAGCACGTCGCCGCTGCCGCCCGTGGCAAGGCCGGGGTTGCCCGTCGGATTCACGCGCAGACGCTCGCCGTCGGTGACGATCGTCCGGTAGCCCTTGAGCAGAACAACCGCGCCCGTCCGGTCGGCAAGCTGCGCCGCCGCGTCGAATCGCCCGAGGGACAGGTCGCCGCCGAGGCGCGCGAACTCGCCGTCGTGCGGCGTCAGGACGATGGGACAGGACGCCCCGCGCAGTACATCCATATGCCCGGACAAGGCGTTTATGCCATCGGCGTCCACAACGAGCGGCACGCGCGAGGCGTCCACGACGCGCGCGACGACGCGCTCCACGCCCTCGCTCCGCCCGAGGCCCGGGCCGATGAGGCAGGCCGTGCAGCCGCGCAGCCGGTCGAGGATCTCCGGAATGGCCTTTTCACTGAGGCGCCCCGCGCCGTCGTCCGGCAGCGGGAACACCATGGCCTCGTCGAGCTTTGCCGCCAGGATGGGATAGACCGACTCCGGCACGCCGAGGCTCACAAGCCCCGCGCCCGTGCGAAGCGCTGAGCGCGCCGCGAGCGCCGCCGCGCCGGTCAGGCCGCGCGAGCCGCAAAGAAGCAGCAGCTTGCCGAAATCGCCCTTGTGCGCCGTGACCGGCCGCGGCGGGAAATGGCGCAGGACTTCGTCTTTTTCCGTCACGCGGCCCAAAATTGGCTGCGAGCGCTTGGCCTCCTCCGGGATGCCGATGTCCGCGACGACGAGCCGCCCCGTATGCCCGACGCCGGGCGGGACGAGCTGGCCGGGCTTGGCCATGGAGAACGTGACCGTCACGTCCGCGCGGACGGCGCAGCCGAGGATCTCGCCCGTGTCCGTCCCGATGCCGGAGGGCATATCGCACGCGACGATCTTCGCGCCGGACTCGTTCATGATCTGCACCGCGCGCGCCGCGTCGCCCGCGACCGGGCGGCTGAGCCCCGTGCCG
>CAVFYN010000225.1:0-10922 GCA_963626425.1 Bacteroidaceae bacterium | reverse complement strand
CCGCGTCATCGGCGCGGACGGGCCGATCTTAAATTCCGAGGTGCCGGTGCGGCAGCTGCTCGAGCAGCTCGTCGCGGCGACGGGGCTGCCGCCGTTTCTTTTGGGTCTTAGCTGGTCGAGCACGGAGCGCATGAGCGCGCAGCAGGCCGATCTTCTGACCAGCGAGATCTGGGCCATCCGCCGGGCGGTGCAGCCGGCGATCGAGCGCGTCATCCGCACCTATCTCGCGCTCGACGGCTCGGCCGCGGCGTTCTCCGTCGACTGGGAGGACGTCAGTTTGCAGGACATTCTGGACGAAGCCCACGCCGCGCTCTACCGCGCGCAGGCTGAAAAATTGAAGGAGGACAACTAAATGGACATCCGAAAACAGGGAAAGGCCGCCCCGGTGGGCGCGCCGGACGAAGGTCAGCTCGCCAAGATCAACGCCATCGCGAAGGGGACGCTCACAAAGGACGACGTGTACGTCTTTTCCGTCCGCCTGTGCGACGATCAGGTCGACCGCGACTTTGAGCGCTTCTCGGCCGGGGCCATCGAGGGCCTCGCGCCGATGTTCATCGGCCGGCCGGGCATCGTCGACCACGACTGGTCGGCCGAGCGGCAGATCGCGCGCGTGTTCGACACGGCCGTGGAAAAAGAGGCGGGGCAGACGTATCTTCGCGCGTGGGCGTACATGCTGCGCACGGAGAAAACGCGCGATCTCATCGCGGACATCGAGGGCGGCATCCGGCAGGAGGTCAGCATCGGCTGCGCCATGGCAAAGAGCACGTGCTCGGTCTGCGGAAGCGAGTACGGCGCGTGCGAGCACAAAAAGGGCCAGGTGTACGGCGGCGAAGTCTGCTGCGCCGTGCTCGAAGAGCCGACGGACGCGTACGAATTCTCGTTCGTGGCCGTCCCGGCGCAGAAAAAGGCGGGTGTTCTGAAAAAAGGGCGCATGAGCGAGGAGGAAGAGCGCGAATTCTTCGAGGAATTCGGCCGCGAGCTGCGCGAGCAGCTGGAGAAAGAGCGCGGCATCAGCGAGCGCTACCGCGCGCGCGTGAAAAAAGAGTTCCGCCGCGCGGCCATTCTCGCGGGCGCGAAGCTCGACGAGGAGGCGCTGACGATCCTGGCGGAGAATCTGCCCGTCGCGTCGCTCGAAAACCTGACCGCGCAGCTCACAAAATCGGCCGAGGCGCGCTATCCGCTGCGCGTGCAGCTGAAGAATTCGGCCGAGAAGCAGGAGAAGCTCAGCAGCGAGTTTTTGATCTGAGACTCTTTGGGTCACCAATTTTTATATTTTTAAGGAGGAAACCAACATGAAAACAGCATTCCACGGACTCGGCCAGTGTCTGGCCACATTCGAGACGGCCGCGACGGCCGCGGACCGCGGCAAGGTCTGCAAAATGGCCGGCGGCGGCAAGATCGCCGTCGCGGCCACGGCGGGCGAGGGCTTCTGCGGCGTCATTTCGGACGTGCGCGGCGGCGCGGCGGCCGTGCAGCTGCGCGGCTACGTCGAGGCCGCCTACACGGGCACGGCCCCGTCGTGCGGCTGGGCCATCCTCGTCGCGGACGGCGCCGGCGGCGTCAAGACGGCCGAGAGCGGCCACGAATTTCTCGTCGTAAGCGTCGACGCTGCGGCCGGCACCGTCGGCCTGTGGCTGTAAAAAAATCAAAAAGGGAGGAAACGAAAATGTCTTATGAAAATCTGAAGCTCGAAAAGGGCATGTACCACGAGGGCAAGTCGTTCACGCGCGTGCTCGAGTCGCTCGACCCGAGCGAAAACTACCGCGGCACGGCGCTCGAGGGCACGGACGCGTTCCAGCGCCAGCTCAAGCGCTTTGACCTGAAGGTCAAGGGCGCGTATTCCGACCCGGTCGAGAAATTCTTCCGCACGAGCGACTCGGCCGTCCTGTTCCCGGAATATATCGCGCGCACCGTGCGCGCCGGCATGGAGGAAAACAGCATCCTGCCGAAGATCACGGCCACGACGACGACCATCGAAGGCATGGACTACCGCAGCATCTACGCCGCGACGGAAAAAGGCGACCGCGAGCTCGCCCGCGTGGCCGAGGGCGCGGAGATCCCCGTCACGCGCATCCGCACGAAGAGCAACCTCGTCCAGCTGCACAAGCGCGGGCGTATGCTGCTGGCTTCCTACGAGGCCATCCGCTTCCAGAAGCTCGACCTGTTCTCCGTCACGCTGCGCCAGATCGGCTCGTACATCCAGACGATGCACCTGACGGACGCCATCAACGTGCTGGTAAACGGCGACGGCAACGGCAACGCCGCGCCGGTGCTCAAGATCGGCACGAGCCCCATGAGCGGCACGAAGGGCACGCTGGCCTACGCCCAGCTCGTCGAGCTGTGGGCGAAGTTCACGCCGTATGAGATGAACACGATGTTAGTGAGCCCCGACGTGTGCGTCCAGCTGCTCTCGCTTTCGCAGATGCAGAGCCCGGCGGCCGGCCTCAATTTCCAGGGCACGGGCGCCATCGGCACGCCGCTCGGCGCGCAGGTGCTCCACGCCGACGCCGTCCCGGACGGCCGCATCGTCGCGTTCGACCGCCGCTACGCCCTCGAGCTCGTGCAGGCGGGCGAGGTGTCCGTCGAGCAGGACAAGCTCATTGACCGCCAGCTCGAGCGCGCGGCCATCACGTCCATCTCGGGCTTCGGCAAGATCTGCGCGGACGCGGTCAAGGTCCTGGAGATCTGATATGGAACGCATCGACGAAATCTACCGCGACGCGCTTTTGTTCTCGCAGGCGTCCGGGGACGACGAGCAGGCGGCGTTAAAACGCCTTTGCCAGGCGGCGGCAGACGGGCTTTCGGCCCGTCTGCGCCCCGGCCTCTCGCCGGAGGACTGCGGCGGGTCGTTCAACCTGGCCGCGGCGTGGACGGCCATCGCGTGGTTTTCCGCCGGGCTGCGCGCCGACGGCGTGCAGGAATTTTCGGCGGGCGATCTGACGGTGAAGTCCGGCGGCGGCAACGCCGCGGCCGCGGCGCTGCTGAGCCAGGCCGACGTCATGATGGCGCCGTACACGGGCGGCGGATTTTCTTTTCTGGGGGTGAGAGCATGACGAGCGCGGCAAGGTTTTTTGACCGCATCCTGCGCCATTACGGGCAGGAGACGACCATCACGCCGGAAGGCGGCGAGGCGTTCACGCTCCGCGCGCTCGTCCAGCCGGTGCGCTCGAAGGCCAAATCGGCGACGGAGGGCGCGGGGTCTGGCCTCGGGCAGCTCGATGTGAGCGACACGGTGCTGCTCGCGCCGGCGGACGGGAAAATCTCGGCGGGCGACGGCGTCGAGTCCGGCGGGAAGCGCTACCGCGTGCGCCGCGCCGAGCGCATTTTTGCCGACGAGGCGGCGTATTTGTGGGCGCTGCTTCGCCCGGAGGGGGAGGGCGCGCCGTGGAACAGCTGATCGCGGACGTCCTTTCGGTGCTGAAGGCGGCGGGGCTTTCGGCCATGCGCTTCGGCCCCGGATCGCGGCCGGGGCGGCCGGACGGCGCGGTCATCTGCGTCGGACTCAAGCAGGCGAGCGCGGACGCGGCGGGGTTTTATGACTACCTCGGCGTCATCGACGACCCCGGCCGCGGGCGGTGCGAGCTGTATGGCCGCCGCGTGACGTGCGCGCTGCGGCTGCTGGCTGTCAGCCCGCAAGCTTCCGGCGCGGCGGGCGCGGAGGCGGCGGCCGCGGGCGCGATGGACGCGCTTTTGTCGGCGGAAACACGCGCGCGCATCGGCGCGTGCACGATCGGGCAGGCATTTTATGACGGGCAGCTGGACGCCTGGTGCTGCGAGGTGACGGCGGAGGCGACGGTCCTGCGCTACGCCGCCTCCGGCGACGACGGCCAGACGCTGACGGAATTTGAACTGAGAGGAGAATGGAAATGAGCGTTACGTATCATGAGCGTCCGGGCGTGTACTCGGACTATGACGCCTCGTCCGTCACGGCGTCGGGCGGCGGCACGAAAACGATCGCCATCGCGGCCAAATCGGCCGCCGCCGCGGGGCTTTACACCGTCACGAGCTATTCCGCGGGCGCGGAAAAGCTCGGCGCGGAGACGGAGCTGGGTATCCTGCTTCGCCTCGCGTTTGCAAACGGGGCGGGCACGGTGCTGGCCGTGCCGGTCGCGTCGGACACGCTGGAGGCGTACAAGGCGGCGTTCGACCGCATTTTCGCGGAGAAAAAGGCCGCGTATGTCGTCTGCGCGTGCAGTCTGGAGACGGTGCGCGCGGAGCTCTCCGCCCGCGTCGCGGCCGCGTCGGGGCAGAGAGGCGAGTGCATCGGCTTTGTGGGCCTTTCCGCCGGGGCGACGGCCGCGCAGCTGACCAGCGCGGCGGCGGGGCTCAACTCCGAGCGCATGGTGCTCGTCGGGCCGGGCTTTACGGCGGCGGGGCAGGAGACGGCCATGGGCGGCTGGGCCGGCGCGGCGGCGCTGTGCGGCGTTCTGGCCGCGCAGACGGACCCCGCGCTGCCGCTGCACGGCGCGGTTTTGACGGGCCTTACGGGCGCGGACGCGGAGTTTGACGACACGGCGCTCGACAGCCTGATCCGCGGCGGCGTCACCGTCTGCGAGACGGTCGCGGGCGAGATGAGCGTCATCCGCGGCGTCACGACGCGCACGAAAACGGGCGGCGCTCTGGACGCGACATACCGCGAGCTTTCGACGATGCTCATCATCGACGAGGTCATCCCGGCCATCCGCACGGCGCTTCGCGCGCGCTCTGCCCGCGCGAAAAACAACGCCCTCACGCGCAGCGCCATCCGCTCGCAGGTCATCGTCGAGCTGGAGAGCCGCGTCGCGCGCGAGATCATCGACAGCTACGACGCCGTGACCGTCACGGCGAGCGATCAGGACGCGTCCATGGCCGTTGTGGAGTTCGGCTTCGCCGTCACGCATGGCCTCTCGCGCATCCTGCTCACGGCGCACATCAGCGTGTAAGGAGGGGCATTTATGGCAAATACGAAAATTCCGACGACATCCGACCTCTATCTCGAGGTCAACGGCGTGCGCGTGGCCGTCGTGCAGAGCTACCGCGTCACGGCCACGCGCGACTCGCGCGCGGTCTCGGCCTTCGGCCAGAGCGAGCCGGTCGCGACCATCCGCGGCGCGGACCGCTACACGATCGAGCTCGGCCGCCTGTATGCGACGGACGAGGCCATCCGCGACGGGATCGACTTCTACGCGCTCGAGGACTTCAACCTCGTCGTCTGCCGGCCGGACAGCCGCGTCATCTACTCCGGCTGCCAGTGGGCCGAGCTGAGCGAGAGCGCGGAGGTCGGCGGCATGGTGCTCGAAAAAGTGAAGATCACGGCCGCGCGCCGGACGCTGGCCGCGGCGGGCTGATGGCCGCGCGGTGGTCGCTGCGCCGCCTGACGGTGCGGGAGCTGCTTTTATGCCGCGCGGAGGCCAAAGCGGGCGCGGCGGGCGACGGGGATACGTTCGGGCTGTGGTGCAACGCGGCCGTGCTCTCCCGCGCGCTGAAAAAGCATGGCCGGCGGGCGTTTTCGTCGCCGGGCGCGGTGTTATCCGCGCTCGGCGCGGACGAGATCGCGGCGCTCGCCCGGCGGTACGCGGACGAGATGCGATGCGACAAACTGTCGGATTTGGGCGACGGATCGTCGCGCGAGGAAATTTTGGACCGGCTGGCCGCGCAGCCGTATGAGCGGCTGAAGTGGCGCGTCCTGCGCGCGTTCGGCGCGCTGCCGACGGAGGCGCGCGCGCGGGATATGACGGACGAGGACTATTACTACTGCGCGCTGCACCTCGCGCTCGACGGGCGCGAGGCGGCGGGGCACAGACGCGCGGAGGAGATCGAGCGCGGCGTGAACGCGGCGTTCGACCCGGCGGAGTTTGAGAGGAGGCGCGGCGGAGATGGACGCTGAACTGCTGGAAAACGCGGCCGCGGCCGCGAGAATTCTGGGAATTTCCGTCCCGCAGGGGCTGCTTCGCCGCGCGGCGGGCGCGCTTTTGGACGCGCCGGCGGGCGAGGCGGGCGGCGCGCTCGAGGCGGCGCTCCGGGACGCGGGCGCGGCGAAGCAGCACGTGCAGATGGAAGCGCGCGGCGTGGAATGGCTCGCGTCGGCGGTGGAAAGCGCGGCGGATGTTGGGATTTCACACGATTCCGGCGCGGGAATGGATGAGGAATTTGTTTCGCCGCGGTGGGTGCGTTCCGGCGGCGGGATGGGGGCATCCCGCCCTGCGGCACCTTACGAAATGATGCGCGAATCCTACGAACTGTCGCGTCAAACGACAAAAACGGACATGGCCGCCGTCTCGCGCTATTTTGAGCGCGACGCGCGGCGATATGGGGAGGAGGGGTGAATATGCTGTCAGCCATGCGCTACCGCGGCTTTGTCTGGCCGAACAATCCGCACACGTATTCCATTGAGTTCGCACGCGAAACGGCGCTGCACAAAGCGCCGATGGGCGCGTATTCCATGCAGGATCTCGGGCGCACGCGGCGCGTCATGCGCGGCGAGGGCGAGTTCTTCGGGCCGGGCGCGTATGACACGTTCCGCGCGCTCGCGCGGCAGTTTTACCGGTCGGGGCCGGGCCTGCTCGTCCATCCGGTGTGGCAGAGCGCGTCGGCGTATTTCACGTCGCTCGCGCTCACGCAGGAGCCGCGCGACGACTTCGTCGCCTACTCGTTTTCGTTCACGGAGGCGGGCGCGGAGGAGAATTCCGCGGGCGGGATCGGCCTGAAAAAGCTGCGCACCTACGGGAGCGGAAGCGCCGAAACCCAAGTAACTGCGGGCGTTTCCGCCGCGCGGTACCACACGGTCGTCCGCGGGGACACGCTCTGGGGCATCGGGCAGAAATACGGAAAAACGGTCGCGGAGCTCGTGCGGCTCAACCCGTGGATCGCGAACCCGAACCTCATTTACGCGGGGCAGGAGGTGCGGGTGCAGTGACGGGGAAGATCACATCGCCGGACGGCAGGGCGTGGTCGCTGCCGCAGCTGCTGTCTTACCGCGTCGAGTGGTCGGACGGGCGCGCGTGCGACGCCATCGAGCTGGAATTTCCCGTCCGGGCGGACGACGCGGCGGATCTTGAGACCGTGACGCGCGTCTGGGCGTACGACGGCGAGCGGACGGTGTTCTGCGGCGTCGTCGACGAGGTGACGGTGACGCTCGACGACCGCGGCCGGACGGCAAATCTTTCAGGACGCGGCCTCGGCGCGCGGCTGCGGGACAATCAGGTGCGCGCCAATACGTATCAGCGGGCGACGATAAGCGACATTTTGTCGCTTTACGCGACGCCGTATGGAATTTTTCGCACAAATGGTGCGATTCCAAACGCCGTTTCGTCGTTTGCGGTCGACTCCGGCGACACGGCTTGGCAGGCACTTGCCGGATTCTGCCGCCACGCGGCCGGGCGTGTCCCGTACTTTTCGCCGGACGGGACGCTCATGCTCGGCGCGCCGGAATCGCGGCCGAGCCTGCGCCTGACGGACGAGGGCGTCATTTCGGCCGAGGCGCGCACGTGCTGGTACGGCGTGCTGACCGAGCAGGTGACGGTCGACCGCTCGAGCGGGCGGCAGACGGTCGAGCAGAACGCGGAATTTATCAAGGCGGGCGGCTTCGCCCGCCGCGTGGCCTCGCGGGGCGGCGAGAGCGTCCACGCGGCGGAAAAAACGGCCGCGCAGCGCGTGGCGGAGTCGGCCGAGACGTGGAAAATGCTGTCCGTCACGCTGCCGGGAAGCTTCCTGGCCGAGGTGGGGCAGCTCGCGGACGTAGCGCTTTCAAACCTCGGCGTTTCGGGGCATTTCCGCGTGACGGACGTGACGAGCGTGCTCGACTCCGGCGGCGCGCGCTGCACGATCCGGCTCAGAAAGGAGAATGTTTGATGTGGTTATCGAAACAGGCGGCCGCGCGGGCGCGGGATCGCCATGTAGCGGACGTCGGCGTCGTGAGCATCGGCACATCGGCGCCCGCGGTCGTCACGGACGGGGAGACGCGCAACCTCGCCGTGTTCGCGCCGGGCGGCTACGCGTGGCGGCCGGCGGCGGGCGAGCAGGTGCTCGTCCTGAAGGCCGGCGCGGCGGGCGCCGTCGCGGGCGCGCGGACGCGTGACGCGGGGCTGTCCGCGGGCGAGGTGCTCATTTTCTCGTCCGGCGGGGCGTCCATCCGCCTCGGCGCGGACGGCTCGCTCGAGCTTGTGGGCAATGTGAAGATCAACGGCGTGCCGTGGACGGGAGGGCTTGGCGGTGGAACTGAAGATGCATAACGGCGACTACGTCCCCGACGGCGCGGGCGGCTTCGTGCGCGCGGACGGCGCGGAGGGCATTCTGCAGCGGGCGCTGTTTTTGCTCACGTGCCGCCGCGGGGCGTTTTCGCTCCTGCCGGACGTGGGCAGCCGGCTCTATACGCTCGCGGGCGAGAAGCGGTCGGCGCGCGCGGCGCTCGCGCGGCAGTACTGCGCCGAGGCGCTGAGCTCGCTTCCCGTCACGGTCGCGGACGCCGCGGTCACGGACGGGGACGACGGGATGTGCCGCGTCGCGGTGACGCTTATTTATAATGAATCGGAATATGAACTGGAGGTGGCAGCATGAGATCGGCCGAGGAGATCTATCAGGAGATGCTCGCCGTTTTTACCGAGAAAACCGGATTTTCCATGGACGGCGCGGGCGACCTGGCCGTGCGGCTGTACGCGGCGGCGGCCGAGCTGGAGAGTCTGTACATTTATAGCGATTGGGCATTAGCACAGAGCTTCCTGCAGACGGCGCAGGGCGAATATCTCGACCTGCACGGCGAGATGCGCGGCGTGGCGCGCAAGGCGGCGGAGAAGGCGGCGGGCACCGTGCGCTTTTCCGTGAGCGAGGCGCGCGCGGACGCGGTGGCCGTCCCGGCCGGGACGGTGCTCATGACGACGGGCCTGACGCGCTTTGTGACGACGGCGGACGGCGCCATCGCGGCCGGGAGCCTCTATGCGGACATCCCGGCCGAGGCCGAGACCGCGGGCGCGTCCGGCAACGCGGCGGCCGGGACTCTCACGCTCATGGCGGCCATCCCGCCGGGCGTGTCCGCCTGCACGAACCCGGCCGCGTTTTCCGGCGGCGCGGACGCGGAGACGGACGAAGCGTACCGCGCGCGCGTCCTCGCGAGCTTTTCGTCCCTTCCGAACGGCGCGAACAGCGCGTTTTACGCCGCGCGCGCCCTCTCGCACGCGGGTGTCGCGGCCGCGGTCGTCACGCCGCGCGTCGGCGGCGTCGGGACGGTCGGGGTGACGATCGCGTCGACGGCCGGTGTGCCGGACGCGGCGCTGCTCGAGGAGGTCCGCGCCGACCTGGCGGAGGCGCGCGAGATCGCCGTCGACGTGACGGTCAGCGCGCCGTCGACGGTCACGGTCGCGCTCCGCGCGACCATCAAGCCCGCCTCCGGCGTGAGCTTTTCCGACGCGAAGGCGGCCGCGGAGGCGGCCGTGCGCGGGTATTTTACGGGCGAGCGGCTGGGAAAACCGGTGTACCGCGCCGTGCTCGGCGACCTCATCTACGGGACGGGCCTTGTGGAAAATTATACGATCAAGGCCCCGGCCGCGGACGTGAAGCTGGCAAAGACGCAGCTGCCGGTGCTCGGCACGCTGACGCTGACGGAGGCGACGTAAATGGGCTATGCGGAGTATCTTCGCGGCCTGCTGCGGCCGCTCGGCGTGTACGATCTGTCCGAGGGCAGCTTCTCCGGCGGCGCGGTCGCCGCGCTCGGCGCCGCGCTCGACCGCGCGTGGGAAAATTTGCGGGAAAACCAGCGCGAGACGCTCGTCCCCACGGCCGAGGGCGACGGGCTGACGGGGTACGAGCGGCTGTTCGGCGTCCTGCCCGAAAGTGCCGATCTTGCGGGGAGAAGGGCGGCTGTCGCGGCCCTGCTGGCCGTCGGCGGCGAGAGCTTTTCGGCCGCCGCCCTCTCCCGCAGCCTCGCCGCCTGCGGCGTCGCGGCCGTCGTCAAAGAGACGGACACGGCCGGCACCGTCGAGGTCTCCTTCCCCGGCCGCATGGGCAAACCCGAGGGGTTCGACCGCATGGCCGAGATCATCGAGCGCCTCCTCCCGTGCCACCTCGCGGTGGAATATTACTTCCGGTACGCTCTCTGGCGCGACGTCGCGGGGCTGACGTGGGGAATGGCCGGGGAGATGACGTGGGGCGAGCTGATGGTGTATGTGGGGGAGTGAATGCTGATTGAATATGGTGAATAATGTTCCGGAATTGAGTGCGGAAAAATAGGAGCACGCGCCCCAATTGCGGTACGCGCCCAAAGCCTCCCCTGAAAGGGGAGGTGGCGCGGCGGAACGCCGTGACGGAGAGGTTTTGCGGTATCGAATTTTCGGAAGCGCTCTGCTATACGGCAGCTTTTGAACCTCTCAGTCGGCTCCGCCGACAGCTCCCCTTGCAGGGGAGCCATTTGAATAGCGGGTTCCGCAAGGGGCGCGGTGCAGACGCGGCGGCGCAGTCCGGCGGCGGGATGGGGTCATCCCGCGGCTCCGGCGTGTCCGGCGGTGCACCGCGCCAAAGCCTCCCCTGAAAGGGGAGGTGTCACGGCGGAAACGCCGTGACGGAGAGGTTTTTGTGGTATCGAATTTTCGGAAGCGCTCTGCTATACGGCAGCTTTTGAACCTCTCAGTCGGCTCCGCCGACAGCTCCCCTTGCAGGGGAGCCATTTGGATAGCGGGTTCCGCGATGGGCGCGGTGCAGACGCGGCGGGCGCAGTCCGGCGGCGGGATGGGGTCATCCCGCCCTACGCGGTTACGGCGGCGCGGCGAGCCAAAGCCTCCCCTGTGTAAGGGGAGGTGGCACGGCCGCAAGGCCGTGACGGAGGGGTTGGCGGGACGCGGCCACGAATTTCCGAGAGCGCACTACCGCGCCCTTGACCTCCAACCCCTCAGTCGCCTGTCGGCGACAGCTCCCCTTACACAGGGGAGCCTTGGCGCGTACCGCAATCGGCGCAT
>CAVFYN010000224.1:0-10148 GCA_963626425.1 Bacteroidaceae bacterium | reverse complement strand
AGCACCTGCGCCTGGATCGTGACGTCGAGCGCCGTCGTCGGCTCGTCGGCGATGAGCAGCTCCGGGTTGCACGAGAGCGCGATGGCGATGACGACGCGCTGCTTCATGCCGCCGGAAAACTGGTGCGGATAGTCCCGCCCGCGCGCGGCCGGGATGCCGACCTTCTCGAGCATTTCGAGCGCGCGGTCCAGCGCCTCGGTCTTGGAGCAGCCCTCGTGGATGCGGATGCCCTCGGCGATCTGCTCATCGACGCGCAGGACGGGGTTGAGCGCCGTCATGGGGTCCTGAAAGATCATGGCGATGCGCTTGCCGCGGATGCGGCGCATCTCGAGCTCGCTCTTTTCCATGAGGTTTTTGCCGTCCAGCCGGATCTCGCCCTTTACGATCTTGCCCGGCGACGGGATGAGGCGCAGGATGCCGAGCGCCGTCGTCGTCTTGCCCGCGCCCGTCTCGCCGACGAGGCCGAGCGTGCCGCCTTTTTCAAGCGAAAGGTCGATGCCGTTGACCGCCTGCACGCAGCCGTCGTCCGTCAGGAAGTGGATCGTCAGGTCTTTTATCTCAAGAAAACTCATGCTGCATGCCTCCTTACCGCTTCAGACGCGGGTCGAGCGCGTCGCGCAGGCCGTCGCCGAACAGGTTGAAGCCGAACAGCGTCGCCATGATGGCCATGCCCGGGAATACGACCATGGGATAGAAATCGCGGATGAACTCGCGCCCGCTCGAGAGCATGGAGCCCCACTCCGGCGTCGGCGGCTGCACGCCGAGGCCGATGAACGACAGGCTCGAGATCATCATGATGCACGCGCCGACGCGCAGCGTCGACTCGACGATGATCGGCGAGAGCGTGTTGGGCAGGATGTGACGCAGCATCGTGCGCACGCTGCCCGCGCCGCACACGCGCGCGGCCTCGACATACTCCTGGTCGCGGATGGACATGACGATGGCGCGCATCATGCGCGCGTAGCCCGGCACCGCGCCGATGGAGATGGCGACGATCGTGTTGAAAATGCCCGAGCCGAGCGCCGCCGAGATGCAAACGGACAGCAAAAAGCCCGGGATGGCCAGGATGAGGTCCATCAGGCGCATGATGACGCTCTCGCAGATGGAGCCGAAATAGCCCGCGATGAGCCCGAGCACGCCGCCGGCCACAAGGCCGAACGCCACGGCGAGCACCGCGACGAGCAGCGACACGCGCCCGCCGTAAATGACGCGCGACAAAATGTCGCGCCCGTAGTTGTCCGTGCCCATGAGGTGGCGCGCGCTGGGATATTCCATGGCCGCGGCAAAGTCCGTCGCCGCGTAGTCATACGGCGCGACGACGTCGGCGAAAATCGCGCAGACGGACAGGACGAGCACGCTCGCCATGCCGACCATGGCCAGCTTGTTGCGGCGGAGGCGGCGCCAGATGTCGCGCAGCTGGCTGCGCTTTTTCAGGTCGTCGTCCGACAGGACGGCCGCGTTGATCGTCGTTTCCACTCACGCCACCTTCTTTCCGGTCGGGCGGCGCTTTTTGCCGCCGGTGTACTGGCTCATGATGCGCGGGTCGATGAAGCCGTAGAGGATGTCCGTGAGCAGGTTGATGCAGCAGATGAGCACGGACAGAACGACGACGCAGCCCTGGATGACCGGGTAGTCGGCGTTGCTGATGGCCGTTGTCATCAGCGAGCCGAGGCCGGGGATGGAGAAGATCATCTCCACGACGACCGAGCCGGACACGAGGTTGCCGAGCTGGAGCCCGAGCGACGTCACGACGGGGATGAGCGCGTTTTTGAGCGCGTGGTGGACAATGACGCGCCCCTCGCGCACGCCCTTGGCCCGCGCGGTGCGGATGTAGTCCTGCCGCACGACGTCGAGCATGGACGAGCGCGTCAGGCGCGTGATGGACGCGACGGGGCACAGTCCGACGGCGAGCGACGGCAGGATCCAGTGCTTCCACGTGATGAACTTTGTCGCCATGGACGCGGGCAGCCACTGGAGATTGAGCGAAAAGATGATGATGAGCATCAGCCCGAGCCAGAAGCCCGGCATAGCCGCGAAGATGAGCGAAAACACCGTCACGGCGTAGTCGGCGATGGAATACTGATGCGTGGCCGAGATGATACCGAACGGGATGCCGAGGAAGATCGTGATGAGGCAGCCGATGATGCCGAGCTTGAGCGTCGTGGGCAGGCGCTTGAAGATCTCGCCGCTCACGCTCGTCCCGTTCTGGTACGACTGGCCCATGTCGAGCTTTGTGACAAGGTCGCGGATGTAGACGGCGAACTGGACCAGAAACGGCTTGTCCAGGCCCATCTCCGCCTTCTGCCGGTCGTACTGCTCCTGCGTGTAGCTGCTGCCGAGCACGCCCGCGACCGGGTCGGCCGGCGACATGCGGTTGATGGCAAACACAATGAAAATTACGCCGA
The DNA here is from genome assembly GCA_963626425.1 of Bacteroidaceae bacterium. Taxonomy (GTDB): domain Bacteria; phylum Bacillota; class Clostridia; order Oscillospirales; family Oscillospiraceae; genus CAKTOF01. Next base: position 7,743 of record CAVFYN010000224.1, on the reverse strand, counting down.
TCACGATCGGGATCATGATCAGAATGCGCTTGATGACAAATTTCAGCAACAAGATCCCTCCTTCTGCCGATCATGCCGGCGGCGGCGCGAAATCGCTTCCGCGCCGCCGCCGGCTCCGGTGTCAGTCCTTCGTGATGTTGTAGATATAAAGGATGCGGTAGTCGAACGCGCCGACGTTGTGGATGTCGTTCTGATAGGCCGTGTAGGACACGGGGTAGTTCAGCGGGATCCAGCGGTAGTTCTCCGCCTGCCATTTCTGGATGTTCGCGTAGCACTCGGCGCGCTCGGCGTCGTCCATACTGTAGCGGGCCGTGCGGAGCCACTCGTTGTACTGTTCGTCCTTGACCGCGGCGCCCTGGTTGCTGGCGTCGGCGGCGGAGTCGCTCAAATATTTCGCGATGTCATAGTTGCCGCCGCCCGTGCCGCCGAGCATGACGGCCGTGCCCATCTGCATGTAGATCGGGATGGCCGTGGGCGGGTCGTAGGCCTCGATGGTCAGCTCGATGCCGATCTCGCGCAGGCACGCCTGGATGGCCTCGGCCTGCTTCTGCTTTTCGGGCATATTGAAAATGACGATGTTGAAGCTCAGCCCGCCGTCGGGATAGCCGGCCTCGGCCATGAGCGCTTTCGCGCGGTCGATGTCGCGCGTGTGCTCGCCCTGCGAGACGTAGTACGGCAGGCTCGGCATGCCGACGGAGTCGGCCGCGACGGCCAGCGAGCCGAAGGCGGACTTCGTGATGCCCTCGACGTCGAGCGCGAGCGAGATGGCCTCGCGGACGCGGATGTCGTCAAGCTCCTCCGTGTACCACGGCAGGGAGAGATAGTTGATGTCGTTCGTGTTGAAGCGGACGTACTGCGCGTCGACCTCGCCGGCGATGAGGCGGTCGGCGTCGGAGGCGGAGACGTTGTTTGCGATGTCGAGGTCGCCGTTTTCAAAGTCGATGAACATCGTCGTCGCGTCGCCGTAGACGTAGAACGTCACCTCAGAGAAGTCCGCGGGGCCCTGCCAGTAGTCGTCGTTGCGGGTGAAGGCGTAGTGCGAGCCGGCCTCGTTGGCCTCAAGGACGAACGGGCCGGAGCCGACGGGCGCGTCCCAGAAGCTGTCCGGGTTGGCCTCGACGTAGCTCTCGCACAGGACGGCCGCCCACTTGCAGTCGGCCAGCTGGTCTAAGATGAGCGGCGTCGCCTCGCGAAGGTAGAGCGTCAGGTCGCTGCCGTCGGCCGCGCTGCGGTCAAAGTCGATGTTGTCAAAGCCGCTGTCGGTGTAGAACTGGTCGTTGGTCATAAAGCGCTTTAAGCTGTAAAGCGCGTCGGCCGCCGTGACGGGCTCGCCGTTTGTGAAGGAGACGCCGTCGCGGAAATGGAGCGTGAGCTCCGTGGAGTCGTCGCTGAATTCCCAGCTCTCGGCCAGCCCGCCGATGACCTCGCCCGTTTCGGTGTCGCGCATGAGGATGCTGTCGTAGACGAGCGAGAGCGTCGGGTTGCTCGACGAGGTCGTCGGGTCGAAGTTGTCGCTTGCCTGAAGGATGCCGACGGTGAGCGTCTTGTCGCCGGTGCTGCCGGCGCTGCCGCCGTCGTTTCCGCCCTGCGCGCCATCCTGGCCGGACGGCTGCTGCACGTCCTGCCCGCCGCTCTCCGCGCCGCCCGAGCAGGCCGCGAGTGCGAACGAAAAGACGAGCACGAGCGCAAGAAGCAGGCACAGTCTCTTTCTGATTTTCATGGTTCCATTCCTCCTGTCGCAAAAATGCGGCGCATGGCCGCGCTTCCAATTTGCACCGTCAGTATATCAGAGCGCTCGTGCACGATTCTTTCACAAACCATGCATGAACCTATAAAATACGTGCATCCGTTTTTCGGCTTTCTGCATAAAAAAAGAAGGCAGCGCAGCGCGCTGCCTTCTCATTCTATGATTCACCCGGCCGATTCCTGCTCCCGTTTTTCCGCGCGGTACTGCTGCGGCGTCTTGCCGACGCATTTTTTGAAGCAGGAGGAAAAATACGTCGACGACGAAAAGCCGACGCGCAGCGCGATCTCCGTGATCGTCATCGCGCTGCCCGCAAGATAGCCGCACGCCCGCTCGAGCCGCGCGCGGAGGATGTAGTCCGCGATCGTCGTCTGCTTCTGCTCGCGGAAGAGCCGCGCCAGATAATTTGCGCTCACGTGCGCGTGGTCGGCGATCGTCTGGCGGGACAGGTCGCCGTCGAGATTGCCGGCGATGTACGCCTCGGCCTGCTCGAGCACGGAGCCGGACTGCCGCGTCGCGCGGCGGCACTCGGTGCAGTAGTCGGCCATCATGCGCAGCCACTGCACCAGCTCGTCCGGCGAGCGGTGCGCCGCCGTCAGCTGCTGGCGCAGCTGCTGCAGAAGCCGCGGGTCGGCGCTGCGGTAATCGAGCTGCGCCATGGCGATGGTCACAAAGCGGTCGAGCTCGTAGATGAGGTTCACGACGTAGTCCGTCGTGAGGTCGGGGCTGTCCTCATTGTCGCGGAAAAACGCGCGCGCCTCCTGCTCGAGCCGGTCGCCGCGGCCGTCCAAGATGAGCTTGCCCCACTCCGTGACGGGCGCGTAGCTCATCATCGGCCGGCGCACCTCGTCGGCGCCCATGACGTAGACGGCCTGGTCGCGGAACTGCCGCTTGCGCGCCTCATCGCGCATGAGCAGCCACTCGTCCGTCAGCTCGTGCGCCTGCCGCGGGCGGCCGATGACGATCGTGCACGCCCAGCCGAACTGCCGCCGCAGCTCGCGGCAGAGCTGATAGCAGCGGTGCGCGATCTGGTTCGTCGGCAGGCGGATGTCATAGGGGTAAAACACGGCCGCCGACCGGTCGCCCTCGAACAGCGCGCACCCGCCCGAGCCGCGCAGGATGACGGATCTGGCCAGGCTCTCAAACGCGGTCTGCACGCGGTAGATGCCCGTCTCGTGGAACATCCCGCCGTCCTCGTCGTCCCGGAGCCGCAGCGAGATGAGCACCGGCAGCGCCAGCTCTTTTTCCACGCCCTCGATGCCCGCCGCGATGGCCGACTGGATGACGCTCGGCCACTGGCTGCCGCCGTAGCTGCGCACGCGCGTGACGGAGTGGCCGTAGAGCGCCTCGCTCCAGAAAATGCGCGCGAGCAGCGGCTGCGTCCGCCGCCAGAGCGCCTGCGCGGACGGCGCGTATGTCCCGGTCTGCGCGATGTCGTTGTCGTCGAGCGTCTGCTGCACGGCAAAGAGCGTCTCCGCCCGGCCGAGCGGCTTGAGCAGCGTCAGATAGTTCTCATACCGCCGGTCGCTCTGCACAGCGCTTAAATTCTGCGGCTCGGCCAGGATGATGGCCATCGTCCGCATCTCGTTGGCCTCGATGCGGTCGAGGATGCCGACGAGGCGGTAGTTCGGCGTCTCATAATCAATGAAGCAGATGTCGATGTCGCCGCCGAGCAGGCATTCGCGGATGGCCTCCGCGTCCGTCAGATACCGGATCTGCGCGCAGTCGGACAGCTCCGACAGGATCTGCCGCAGGCTGCCCACGTCCTGCGCCATCTCGCAGGTGACGAGGATCTTTGTCATATTTCTCGCTCCTCCCCCGGCCGCCGCCGCGGCCGCACGCACCGTTTGTAAAGGCTCAAGCACGTTTTTTTAATGCTTTTTGCCCGAGTATACTGTAAACTTTTTCACAAAGCAAGCAGAAATTTTTCAAAAATCTCATTTTGATCTTCAGGAGGGGCTATGAAACACTACGCAATTGCCGGCACGGGCTCCATCGGCTGCCTGCTCGGCGGCTATCTGTCCCACGCCGGGTACGACACGACCATGATCTCCGCGTTCCGCCCGGAAAGCGCGGCGTTCCTGCGCGAAAACGGCCTGACCATCGGCGACCTCGCGGACGGCCGCGAGCTGTTCCACACGGATATGAAGGCCAGCTACATCGGCGAGCTGGGCAGCGCGCAGTTTGACGTCATCCTGCTCGCGCTCAAGTCGAATGACCTGGCCGCGACCGTGCCGCAGCTGCTGCCGCACCTGGCGCCGGACGGCTTTTTCGTCACGTTTGAAAACGGCATCAATGAGGACCTGCTCATCCCCGTCGCCGGGCGCGAGCGCGTCGTCATCGGCAGCACGTTCGCCGGCGGCAAGCTCGAGTCTCCCGGCAAAATGTTCTCGCACGAGGGCTTTTTCGTCGTCGGCGAGCTGGACGGGACGATCACCGGGCGCGTGAAGGAGCTCGGCGCGGTGCTCGAATGCTGCCGCCCGACCGTCGTGTCGGACCACGCCCGCGCCTATCAGTGGGAGAAGATGGGCCGCGTGTGCCTGTCCGTCCCGAGCGCGTGCATCTCGGGGCTGTTCCTCGGCGACGTGTTCACCGAGCCGCGGCTTCAGAAGCTCTTCGCGTGCCTCGCCCTTGAAATTTTCGCCGTCGCGGATCAGGACGGCTGCCCGATGGACTCGCTGGAAAACAAGACGCGCGCGGACTGGCAGGCCGTGCGTGACGGCCGCCTGACCGGCCTTGAGGGCCGCGACGAGGGCGCGTGGCCGCCGGGCATCGTCGACGCGTACACGTCCGACACGAAAAAGGGCCTGCCGCTCGAGGTCGGCTTCACAAACGGCGCCGTCTCGCGCCTCGGCCGCAAATACGGCGTCCCGACGCCGGCAAACGACCGCATCGTCGCCATCATCTCCGACATCGAAGCCGGCCGCCGCAAGCCGGGCTTTGACAACGTCGCGGAAATCCTGCACGATTGCGGCGTAAATTAAAGGAGGATGCAGATCATGCTCAAAACGATGGACAACGAGACCTTCGGCAAGGTCCAGCCCGGCAAGCGCGCGCTCATCATCTACGCCACGCTGACCGGCAATTCCGAAAAGATCGCCATGGCCTTCCGCCGTGTGCTCGAGCACTACGGCTTTGACACCGTCGACGTCTATCAGGCCAAGGACGCCAACCACTTCGTGCCCATCACGGGCTACGACCTCTACCTCGTCGGCACCGGCATCGTCGGCGGGCTGCCCGAGCGCAACCTCATGGCCGCGTTCGGCGCGGGCAACTACACGAACATGAAGCAGCTCGCCGAGATCGGCGGCGACACCGGCGCGCCCCAGTGGGGCCGCGGGGTCAAGCTCGCCAAGGGCGTCATCTTCCTCACCTATGGCGGCACGCGCCGCGGCCCGTCCGAGGTGCTCGGCGCGGAGAGCATGCTCGAGATGATGATGACGGAGATGGGCATCCAGGTCATGGGCAAATTCTGCTGCCCCGGCACGGCCCACCGCGGCGGGCAGACGCACGACCAGCTCGACACGCTCTCGAAAAAGCTCGGCACCGGCGTCGACGAGGTCGCGCCCATGCTCTACCTCTACAAGACCGACCCGGAAAGCGACGTCGTGAAAAGCTGGAAGCCCGAGGTGCTCGCGGCCGTCCGCGAGGCCGCGGAGAACACCGGCAAGGTCGATATGCGTCTGCTCGGCATGCCGCGCCCGTGGCACAACCAGGCCGCCGACCGCCCGAACGACCGCGACATCGCCAAGGCCGAGATCTTCCTCTCCGAGCTCATTGAGGACGTTTTCCTGCCGGACGAGGCCGACTCCATCGACACCTGCTACGTCTGCAAAAGCTGAATCCGCCACCCCACCCTGCGGCCCCGGCGCGTTTCCTGTTCGCGCCGGGGCCGTTTTTTTGCGCAAAAAAAGCCCGGACCGGCCGGTCCGGGCTTTCGTTATTTCTTTCGCGATGAGAGCGCGTTCATGCCGACGTAGAGCGCGATGAGCGCCGCCGTGCTGCCGGCGAGGACGGCGTACATGCCCGCCTGCGTGACGCGCGTACCGAAAAATGCAATCTCGCAGTCCACGCTTTTTCCGATGGCCCGCACGACCTCGGGCGGGAAGCCCTGCGCGCGCATCTCGGCGAACACGCCGCGCAGCATGTGGCCGCGCAGCAGGCTCGTGCCGTACGTCCCCGGCAGGAATGAGAGCGCCCGCTGCAATCCGCTTCCAAAGCTCGAGATCGGCATGTACGCGCCGCACAGGAAGCCGTAGCCCGCGCTGACGATCGTCCCGACAGCCGACGCCTGGCCGTCCGTCGACAGGAAGAAGTTCACGCACGACGACAGCGCCGTCCCGAACGTCGTCAGCAGCAGCACGTCGAGCAGAAGCCGCAGGACGTCGCCCGCCGTCAGAAACCAGCCCACGGCCGCCAGATACGCAAGGCACACCGCCGTGGCCGTCAGGCTGACGATGAGCGTGGAAAGCAGCGCCGCGAGGAAATACCCCAGCCCGAGTGTCCCGCGCCGCACGGGCGTGACCGTGAGGTCGGCGCGCGCGCCGCTCGTCTTGTCGCGGATCATGAGCAGGTTCGAGCAGAACGCCACCGTCACGCAGCTGACCGCCAGCAGCGACGAGACGAGCTGCCCGCCGACGCAGGCAGCAAGCACCGCGTCGGAAACGCTCGCGCCCGCCGCGGCGAGCGAGGAGCGGAACGCGTCGTCATACACGTTCTTCAAAAACGTCACATAGAGCACAAGCAGGATGACCGGCGTGATGAGCGAGGAGAAAAACAGCCCGCGGTCCTTGAAATACAGCTTCGTATTGCGCCGCGTCAGCGCCCAGAGTCCCGTCATTTCCCCTCGCCTCCCGTCAGCGCGCGGCCCGTGACCGCGAGGAACACGTCGTCCATCTTGCCCTTTGTGATCTCGTAGTCGGCAAACAGCGCCGGATTTTCCACGATGAGCGCCGTCGCCGCCGCCGTGTCCTTCACGCGGACACGCAGCGCGCCCGGCAGCGTCTCATACGGCATCCCGAGCTTCGCCACGTCCGCCTCGCGCGCTCCGTAGAGCGTGATAAAATCGCCCGTGTACGCGTTTTTGAGCGCGAGCGGCGTGCCCTCGGCGGCGATGCGGCCGTGATCCAAAATGACGACGTAGTCCGCGTCGGTCGTCTCCTCCATGTAGTGCGTCGTGAGGAACACCGTCAGCTTTTTCTCGCGGCGAAGCGCGCCGAGCACGCGCCAGATGTTGCTGCGCGTCTGCGGGTCGAGCCCCGTCGTCGGCTCGTCGAGGATGAGAAGCCGCGGCTCGTGAATGAGCGCGCGGGCGATGTCGATCCGCCGCCGCTGGCCGCCGGAGAGCGTCCCGAGCGGGCGGCGCAGCAGGTCGTCAAATTCCAGAAGCTCCGCCAAATCCGCGATCCGCGCGCGCAGCGCCGCGCCGCGGATGCCGTAGAGCGCCCCGCGGCTCTCTAAATTATCGCGCACGGACAGCTGCCGGTCGAGCGCCGAGCTCTGGAACACGACGCCGAGGCTCCGCCGGACGCTCGCCGGGTCGCGGTCGAGATCCATGCCGCAGATCTTCACGCTGCCGCCGTCCTTGGCCAGCTGGCCGCAGAGGATGTTGATCGTCGTCGACTTACCCGCGCCGTTCACGCCGAGAAACGCGAATAATTCGCCCTCGCGCACCTCAAAGCTCAAATCGTCGACCGCGTGGACGTCGCCGAAGCGCTTGTCCAGATGCTCGATCCGGATCAGTGGCTCCATGCCGCATCCCTCATTTCCACAAAAGTCCGGGCATTGTCCCGTTTTCTTTCATTATACGTAAGAAGGATATCCTGTCAACCGGCTGCGTGGTGATTTAACGGCAGCTTTACCGTTTCTTTTCCATATCCAGCCGCAGCAGCCCGCGGCGGATGGCGTCGGCCAGCACGAATTTCTTCGTCCCCGCGTCCGAAAACGCGATCTCGACGAGCGGCGGCTGCACGCTCACGATCGTCCCCGCGCCGAAGCGC
>CAVFYN010000223.1:0-9424 GCA_963626425.1 Bacteroidaceae bacterium | reverse complement strand
ATGGCTCCCCTGCAAGGGGAGCTGTCGGCGGAGCCGACTGAGAGGTTCAAAAGCCTTCGGTTCGCAAAGCGCCCCCGCAAATTCGACACCGCAAAACCTCTCCGTCACGGCCTCACGGCCGTGCCACCTCCCCTTGCAGGGGAGGCTTTGGCGCGTGCGTCATCCTGCTGCTCAGCTCCCCACTGGACGCCCCACCCCTCGTATGCTATAATCACCCCACAAAGGAGGCGCGGCTATGGGCGAATACAGCTCCTGCGCACTCTGTCCGCGCGGCTGCGGCGCGGCGCGGGACGCGGGGCGGGCGGGCTTTTGCGGGATGCCGGCGGGGCTTCGCATCGCGCGGGCGGCGCCGCATTTTTGGGAGGAGCCGTGCATTTCGGGCGACATGGGCTCGGGCGCGGTGTTTTTTTCGGGGTGTACGCTGCGCTGCCGGTTCTGTCAGAACAGCAAAATTTCCGCGGGCGGCTACGGCGCGCCCGTGACGGCTCAGCGCCTGCGCGAGATTTTCCGGCACCTCATCGAGGTCGAGCAGTGTCACAACTTAAACCTCGTGACCGGGACGCAGTTTCTGCCCGAAATTTTGCAGGCGCTCGATCCGAAGCCGCCCGTGCCCGTCGTGTGGAACACAGGCGGGTATGAGTCCATGGAGACGCTCAAAAAACTCGACGGCGTCGTGGACATCTACCTTCCCGATCTTAAATACCGCGACCGCGCGCTCGCGGCGTCGCTTTCCGGCGCGGCGGACTATCCGGACGTGGCCGCGGCGGCCATTTTGGAGATGGCGCGCCAGACGGGCCCGGCGCAGTTCGACGAAGACGGCGTCATGACGCGCGGGACGGTGATCCGCCACCTCGTTTTGCCGGGGTATATCGACAATTCGCTCTCGTGCGTCGAGTGGGTCGCAGAGCTCTTTCCGGACGGCTCCGTCCCGCTCTCGCTCATGAGCCAGTACACGCCCATGCCCGGCCTCGAGCCGCCGCTTGACCGCCGCGTCACGGCCGACGAATACGCGGCCGTCTGCTCGTGGGCGGAGCTTTGCGGCATCAAGACCGGCTATTTTCAGGATTTCGCCTCCGCTTCGGAGGAATACATCCCCGATTTTTCGTTGGAAGGAGTGCTCAGCGATGATCCACAGTGAAAAAATCGTCCTGCCATCGGGCGCGCGGCTTTACGCGTGCGTGCAGGACTGGACGCCGTTTCCCGGCTGCAATGTGCGGCGCGGGGCCGTCATCTGCTGCCCCGGCGGCGGGTACGCCGTGCTCTCGCGCACGGAGGGCGAGGCCGTCGCGCTCGCGTTCGCGGGGCAGGGGTATCAGGCGTTTGCCCTGCACTACCGCACGGGCGCGCGCGCTGCCTGGCCGAATCCGCTCATCGACGCGGCCGAGGCCGTTTTGTACGTCCGCGCGCACGCGGATGAATGGAACATCGACCCGCACAAGGTCGCCCTCGCGGGCTTTTCGGCCGGCGGACACGTCGCGGCCGCGCTCGGCACGATGTGGCCGGGCGAGAATGTGCAGGCCGCGTTCGGCGGTCCCGGCGACGGCATCCGGCCGGACGCGCTGATTCTGGGCTACCCGGCGCTCAGCATGAGGATCGACCGCGGGAGCCAGGAGATTTTGTCGCTCCTCGCGGGCGGCCGCCCCGTGGACGAAATTCTGGCCGAGACCGAGACGGCCGACTTCGTCGGCGCGCACACGCCGCCCGCGTTTTTGTGGACGATGTTCGACGACGGCGCCATCCCCGTCGAGCAGGGGCTCGACTTCTGCCGGAGGCTCGCCGAGGCCGAGGTCCCGTTCGAGCTGCACACGTTCGCGCACGGTGAGCACGCGTGCAGCCTCGCCACCGGCGCGACGGCGTTCGGCGGCGCGGAGGACGCGGCTGTTGCCCAGTGGTTCCCGCTTTGCTGCACGTGGCTGAAAAACCGGTTCGGCGCGCCGGAGCTTACCGGCCCCGTGCCGGACATCCCGCCGATGGGCGGCGGCACGCGCGCGCACGCGCTCTGAGCCAAAAACAAATGTTTGAAATTTTCGGAAAACCGTGGTATGATAGTGCATCATACGAATGGGAGGGCGTGCCATGCCGCGTTCATCGAATAAGCGCGCGGAAATTCTGCAGTTTTTAACGGAATTCACCACGCACAACGGCTACTCGCCGACGGTGCGCGAGATCTGCGCCGCCGTGGGCTTAAGCTCGACCGCGTCGGTCTACCGCCACCTCGAGGCGCTGCGCGACGAGGGGCTCATCTGCATGGACGAGCAGAAAAAGCGCAGCATCACCGTCCCGGGCGCGCGCCCCGGCCGCGTGCCGGTCGTCGGCATGGTCACGGCCGGCCTGCCCATCCTGGCCGTCGAGAACATCGAGGGCTACATCCCGTGGGAAGGCGAGGAGGGCTGCTTCGCGCTCCGCGTCCGCGGCGAGTCCATGATCGGCGCGGGCATTTTGGACGGCGACAAGGTCGTCGTCCGGCCGCAGCCCGACGCGGACAACGGGCAGATCGTCGTCGCCCTGCTCGGCGATGAGGCGACGGTCAAGCGCCTTCGCCGCCGCGGCGACGACGTCTGGCTCATGCCGGAAAACCCGGCCTTTTCGCCCATCGACGGGCGCGAGGCCGTCATTTTGGGCCGCGTGAAGGCCGTTATCCGCGAATACTGATTTGGAGGAAATCTCGTCATGCCAATGTCATTTTGGGAATATGTGCTCGTCATTCTGCTCATGCTCGTGAGCGTCGCCGTCATCGTCGGCTTTTTTGTGTACACGGGCCTCGACAAGCGCCGCTTTCGCATCGAGCGGCAGCTCGATAAGGTCCTGCCCATCGTGAAAAAGTGGGTGTCGGAGGTGCAGCTGCTCTCCGAAGCCGGCGTCCTCGGCGGCGCGCCGGACGTGCCGGAGGCCTGCCGCGCGTTCCTCGCGACGAAAAAGCTCATGCCCCGGCTCGACGCCCTCGCCGTCCTGAGCGAGCACAGCGAGGACCTCGTCTGCCGCCTCGGCGCCGAGCTCGAGACCGAGCAGGCTGAGCGCTACGCCGACATGCTCGAGTACGAGCACATGCTGCGCGACTTCTTCGGCATGTACCCCATCATGGCCGGCGATTACAACAAGCAGCTCGAAAAACCCGTCTACGCCCAGGGCGGCAAACTCATGCGCTTCCGCCCCGCCCCAGCCCTCGACGGCCTGTGCGTGTGAGATGCGGGATCTTTGAGAGGATCAGAAAAACCTCCTGCCGAACGGCAGGAGGTTTTTTGCTGCGAAGGGGCGTAGGGGCGGGCCCCTACGACTGCGCCGCCGCGTCTGCATTGCACCCATTGCGGACCCGCTATCCGATTGGCTCCCCTTTTAAGGGGAGCTGTCGGCGGAGCCGACTGAGAGGTGGGGTATCGTCTTTTCTGCGCGCCCGCACGATGGTGCACGCAAAATTTTCGGCTCCACCTCTCCGTCACGCCTAACGGCGTGCCACCTCCCCTTAAAAGGGGAGGCTTTGGCGCGGCGTCCTGTTTTGACGCATACCTTCGGCGGGATGGGGTCATCCCGCCCTACGTTTCTTGGGCAGAGCGCGGCGAAAATCCGGCGGGCGGATGATATCCGCCCCCCTACAGGACTGCGCCCACGCGTCTGCACCGCGCCGATTGCGGAACGCGCTATCCGAATGGCTCCCCTGAAAGGGGAGCTGTCGCCGGAGGCGACTGAGAGGTTCAAAAGCTGCCGTTTTTGTAGAGCGCGTCGAAAATTCGATACCGCAAAAACCTCTCCGTCACGGCTTCGCCGTGCCACCTCCCCTTTCAGGGGAGGCTTTGGCGCGTGCTCCTATTTCACCGCTGCCCTTATCCCTTCCGGCGCCCTCACCTCCCGCACCAGCAGCCCCACCGCGATGAGGTTCGGGACGGCCATCAGCCCATTTCCGATGTCCGCGAACGTCCACGCGTGGGCGACGGGGAGGACGCTTCCGGCCCATACCGCGAGGGTGAACGCGGGGAGGAACACCGCGCCCGCCCGCGGGCCGAAGGCGTATTCCGCGGCCGCGCGGCCGTACCATGTCCAGGTGAGGATCGTCGAAAACGCGAACGCGGCGAGGCAGACGGCGACGATCCGGCCGCCCCAGGGGCCGAATGTGGCCGAAAACGCCGCGGCCGTCAGGGCGACGCCCGTGAGCGGGCCGCCGGGCGCGCCGACGGCGCCATACGCGGCGCGGTAGGCGGCCATGTCGTACACGCCGGACGTCAAAATGACGAGCGCGGTCATCGTGCATACGACGAGCGTGTCGACGAACACGTCAAATACCGCCCACATCCCGGCCTCCGCGGGCGTGTCCACCGCGGCCTGCGCGCCGACGAGGACCGTCGTGCCGAGGCCCGCCTCGTTGGAAAATACGCCGCGCGCCACGCCCGTTTTCAGCGCGAGCAGCAGCCCGCACCCCGCGCCGGACGCGCCCGCGCGCAGCGAAAACGCCTCCCGGAAAACAAGCCCCAGCGCGCCGGGCAGCGCGCGGATGTGCGCGGCCAGGCACACGCAGCCGGTGAGCACGTAAAGCCCCACCATGGCCGGCACGAGCCGCTCGGCCGCCGCGCCGACGCGCCCGACCCCGCCGAGCGCGACGAGCAGCGCCGCGCCCGCGCACACCGCGCCCGTGAGCCCCGGCGGCACGGAAAACGCCGTGTGCAGCCCCGCGGCGATGGAATTCGACTGCACGCTCGACCCGATGCCGAGCGACGCCGCCGCGGCCCCGAGCGCAAAGCACACGGCCAGCGCGCGGCAGCCCGCGCCGCGCTCCATGTACGCCATCGGCCCGCCGCGCCACGCGCCGTCCGGCGCGCGCGTGCGGTACAAAATGCCGAGGAAATTTTCGCAGTACGCCGTGGCCATGCCGAACACGGCCGAGCACCACATCCAGAACACCGCGCCCGGCCCGCCGAGCGCGATGGCCGCGGCCACGCCCGCGATGTTCCCCGTCCCGACCGTCGCCGCGAGCGCGGCGAACGCCGCCTGCCGCTGCGAAATGCCGCCCGCGCCGCCGCGCGCGTCCCGAAGGCGCCCGGCCGTCGCGGAAAACCACGTCCTTGCCCGCCGCACCTGAAAAAACCGCAGCCGCACCGAGCACAGCACCCCCACGCCCAGCAGCCCCGCTGCCATGGGCGCGCCGCCGAAAAACGCCGAAACGGCGGAAAATACGCTTGTCCGCATTGGAATCCCTCCCGCCCTATGTCTATGCGCGCCGCGGCCAGAATATGTTTTACAAATTGTTCACCCAAGCGCGCGGGGATGCGGTATAATGGGGGAAAGGAAGCGGGTGCGGGCGGGCGCGCCCCAATACCTCCCCTGTGCAAGGGGAGGTGTCATGGCCGCAGGCCATGACGGAGGGGTTGGCGGGACGCGGCTGCGAATTTTCGACGCGCACTACCGTGTTTTAAGCTCCAACCCCTCAGTCAGCTGACGCTGACAGCTCCCCTTGCACAGGGGAGCTATGGCGCGTCCCGCATCCGGCCGCTAAAAAAGAACTGTCATTCAGAGCCGCGCAGCGGCGTGGAATCTTTCCGATTACGGTAAGCTGATTGCGTGCCAGCGCCCAATTAGACGTGTCACCCTGAGCGAAGTCGAAGGGTCTGCCGATTACGGTATGGCCACGCCTTATTCCGGCGCTGGAGATAGACGAAAGACTACCGCAATTGGGCAGATCCTTCGACTCCGCTTCGCTCCGCTCAGGATGACACGTGTTTTCGGTTCCGCTGGATCGCAATCGGTGCACCGTAATCGGCAAGATTCCACGGGCGCTTCACGCCCTCTGAATGACATTCTAACTTACCGCACGCCGCGATCCGCCCCTGCATAGCGCGCCGCGCATTCACCCCAATCACAAAGGAGAGACTGGTATGTCCAAAACGATCCTCATCGTCGAAGACGACAACAACATCGCGGACCTTCTGCGCATTTATCTGGAAAAGGAGGGCTACCACGCGGCCATTGCGCCGGACGGCGGGGCGGGCGTGGAGCTTTACCGCAAGCTGCATCCGGATCTGGTGCTGCTGGACCTCATGCTGCCGGTCATGGACGGCTACGGCGTGCTGCGGGCCATCCGGGCCGACTCGAATACGCCCGTCATCATGCTCACGGCGAAGGGCGAGACGATGGACAAGGTGTCCGGCCTGAAGCTCGGGGCGGACGACTACATCACAAAGCCGTTTGAGATGAAGGAGGTCCTCGCGCGCGTCGAGGCCGTGCTGCGCCGCGCGGGCGAGGAGACGGCCGACGAGCCGAAGTCGCGCCGGCTGACGTTTGACAAGCTCGTCATCGACCTCGACGCGTTCGAGCTGATCGTGGACGGCAAAAAGGTCGACGCGCCGCCGAAGGAGATGGAGCTTTTATACCACCTCGCCTCGACGCCGAACCGCGTCTACACGCGCAACCAGCTGCTCGACGAGGTCTGGGGCTTTGACTATTTCGGCGACTCGCGCACGGTCGACGTGCACATCAAGCGCCTGCGCGAAAAGCTCGAGGGCGTGAGCGACAAATGGTCGCTCAAGACGGTCTGGGGCGTCGGGTATAAGTTCGAGGTCACGGAATGAAAACGACGTTTTCGCGGCAGTTCACGGCGACGGCCGCGCTGCTGCTGCTCGTCATGAGCGTGCTGGGGCTGGCGTTCCGCGCGCTGCTCGGCAGTTATCTCGTCGACGAAAAGCGCGACGCGCTCGCCTCGAACGCCACGGCCGTGGCCGAGCTCGCCGCGGCGTACAACACGGCGGGCGAAATCCAGGCGAACTGGGATTTCCGCATCAGCTTATCCTTCGCGGCCGAGGTCTCGGGCACGGACGTGCTCATCTGCGACGGGTCGGGCGAAATTCTGCTGTGCTCGTCGTCGGACATCAGCTGCGACCACATCGGAAAGCTCATCGACCCGGACTACATCTCCGCCGTCTGGGAGCAGGGCGAGGTCTATTCGTCCGGCAAGATCGAGGGGCTCTATGACACGATGCGCTACTACATGGGCGTGCCGATCGTCTCGGCCGCGACGGGCGAGGACATCGGCGTCGTGCTCGTCTCGTCGTCGGCCGCGGACATCAATACGCTGCTGCTTCGCACGACGCTCATCTTCTTCTGGGTGGCCGTCGGCGTGCTGCTGCTGGCCATGCTCGTCACGAGCGCCATCGCCCGCAGCCAGGCGCGGCCGCTGCGCGAGATCGCCGCGGCGGCGCACCGCTTCGGCCACGGCGACTTCTCCGCCCGCGCGGAGGTCCGCGGCCGCCCGACGCGGGAGGTGCAGGACCTCGCCGCCTCGTTCAACACGATGGCCGAGTCGCTCGAGCAGTCCGAGCGCCGCCGGCGCGAGTTCGTCGCGAACGTCTCGCACGAGCTCAAGACGCCCATGACGACCATCGGCGGCTTTATGGACGGCATGCTCGACGGGACGATCCCGCCGGAAAAGCACCCGCAGTATATGAAGGCCGTGTCGGACGAGGTCAAGCGCCTTTCGCGCCTCGTGCGCAGCATGCTCGACGTCTCGCGCCTCCAGGCGCAGCAGACGGCGGCGGAGTTCCGCGTCTTTGACGTCTGCGAGACGGCCGGCCAGGCGCTACTCACCTTCGAGCAGAAGATCAACGCCAAAAAGCTCGACGTGCAGGTCGACATGCCCGACACGGGCGTGCAGGTCCTCGCCGACCCGGACGCCATCACGCAGGTCGTGACGAACCTCATCGACAACGCCGTGAAATTCGCAAACGAGTCCGGCACGCTCTCGCTCTCCGTCCGCACGCAGGGGCAGAAGGCGTACATTTCCGTCGCGAACACCGGCCCGACGATCGAGCCGGCCGAGCTTCCGCTCATTTTTGACCGCTTCCACAAGACGGACAAGAGCCGCTCCATGGACAAAGACGGCGTCGGTCTCGGGCTCTACATCGTCCGCACGATCATCGACAGCCACAGCGAGACCATCCGCGTCACGAGCGAAAACGGCCTTACGACATTCACCTTCACGCTCGCGCTGGCCAAATGAGAGGAGGAGCGCACATGGATCACAACGAGGATTATGAAGCCGAGTTCGAGCCGGACGGCGCTCCCGGCGGCCAGCCCGCGCTCCCGCGGCGGGCGGGCTTCCGCGCGCTGCCCATCGCGCTGGCAAGCGGCATTATCATCATCAGCGCCGTCTTTTCCGTGCTCGTCCTGCGCGGACGGCCGGGCGCGGATCCCGCGCTGCCCGCGGCCGACGCCATCCGGCCGAACGTCGTCGGCGTGGCCGATGCTTCCGGCGGCCCGGACGGCGAGAGCGCGGGCGCGCTGACCGTTTCGCCCGCGCCCGGCGGCGCGTCCGAACCGGACGAGGCGTCCGACGGCGCGCTCTCCCTGCAGGAGATCTACCGCAAGAACATCGACGCCGTCGTCTGCGTGCAGGCCATGGGCGCGTCCGGCACGAGCACGGGCACAGGCGTCATTTTGTCCGACGACGGCTATCTCATCACGAATTACCACGTCATCGAGGGCATGGCCAGCTACACGATCGTCCTCTCGGACGACAGCGAGTATGAAGCCGCCCTCGTCGGCAGCGACGAGCTGACGGACCTGGCCGTCTTGAAGATCGAGGCCACGGGCCTCACGGCCGCGGAGTTCGGCGACTCGGACGCGCTCGAGGTCGGCGACGCCGTCGTCGCCATCGGCAACCCGCTCGGCATGAAGCTGCGCGGCACGATGACAAACGGCATCGTCTCGGCCATCAACCGCGACATCATCGTCGACGGCCGCGAAATGACGGTCATCCAGACGAACGCCGCGCTCAACTCCGGCTCGTCCGGCGGCCCGCTGCTCAACGTCTACGGCCAGGTCATCGGCATCAACACGGCCAAATTCAGCGCCTACGCCTACGAGACCGTCGAGGGCATCGGCTTCGCCATCCCGACCGCGACCGTCGCGCCCATCGTCAGCGAGCTCATCTCCCGCGGCTACGTCTCCGGCCGCCCGACGCTCGGCCTGACGTGCGAGAGCGTCCCGCAGTACGCCAAGATCTACTACCGCCTGCCCGACGGCGTGTTCGTCACGGCCATCGACGAAAATTCCGACGCCTACGCCAAGGGCATCCGCGAGGGCGACATCCTCCTCGCCCTCGGCTCGACGCGCATCACAAGCCCCGAGGAATATTCCGCCGCCTTAAACCAACTCCAGGTCGGCGCGACCGTCACCGCCACGGTCTATCACGGCGGCGCGTATTACTATGTCGACCTGACCCTCACAGAACAGGGCGCGGGGTGAGGACGGGGGGCGCGTTTTGACCGCGCCGATTGCGGTGCGCGCCCCCCAAAGCCTCCCCTGAAAGGGGAGGTGGCACGCCGCAAGGCGTGACGGAGAGGTTTCTGCGGTATCGAATTTTCGGGGGCGCTCTGCGATACGGTGACCTTTGAACCTCTCAGTCGGCTCCGCCGACAGCTCCCCTTGCAGGGGAGCCATTCGG
>CAVFYN010000222.1:7856-26462 GCA_963626425.1 Bacteroidaceae bacterium | reverse complement strand
CCGGTGGTCATGGATCGTTCCAAAGTGAACGCCTCCTCTTGCAAAATTAGTACGTTTGTGCTAAAATAAATTAGCACAGGAATTGTAGAATGTCAAGGTGATTTTCATTGCATGCAAATATCAAAGACGAGATCCTGGAGGCCGCACGGCAGCTTTTCAACCAGCGCGGCTATGACGCCGTGTCCATGCGCGACATCGCCGGGGCGCTCGGCATCAGCGTGGGGAACCTCACGTATCACTATCCGAAAAAGACGGACATCGTCCTCGCGCTCATGACCCAGACGCGCCATCCAGAGATGCAGGACCAGAACGTCTGCTCGCTTGCCGACCTCGACCGCTTCATCCGGCAGCTGCTGCGCTCGGTCATCGACCACTTCTTCTATTTCCAGAACGTCGGCCACTTCATGAGCGAGCCGGCCCTGAAGCAAAGCGAGCTGACGAACTCCGACATCGTCCGGGAGAATTTCCTTCACGAGCTGGGCCGCCTCATCGAGCTCGGCTATTTCACGCCGGACTTCACCCCCGCCCTCGCCCGCACGCTCGGCAATTTCATCATGCTCAGCCACTACGCCTGGGCCCAGTACACCATCCTCCACGACCGAACCGCCGAAGCCGCCATCGACACCTTCACCCACGACCACCTCGCCATCCTCGCCCCCTACTTCTCCAAAAAGGGACGGTCGGAGTATGAGGCGCTTTATGGGGAGAAATAAAAAAACCGGGCAGAGGACAATGTCCTCTGCCCGGTTTTTGATTATGATGCGATTTTGCCGCAAGCGCGCTAGTTCTGGTTCCGCTTTGCCGTGTTCACCGACGCGACCAGCAGCCGTTTCAGCTCTCTGCACTGTTCGAGGATCGCCCGGTCCGCATAATAGCCGCTTTCGATCAGCAGCTCCAGCCAGTATTCGCTCTCCGCGCATTCTTTCAGCGCGATCTGGAGCTTTGCGATAAAGTCCGCGCGGCCATGGGCGAAAAACGCCTCCCGGATATTTGCCCCGATGCTGGTCCCGGAACGAACAAGCTGGTTGGTCAAAATCGACTCCTTCTTCGCCCGCCTGACCTCATTGCAGACTTTTATAATCGTCAACGCAAACGCCTTCGACTTCTCCAACAGCGGACTGTCCACCTGCCGCGCCTCCTTCGTCCCTTACTTATTCACTATTCACTATTACTTATTACTTCCAAAAATCCCGAAGTAAGCGCCCATTAAGTGAAGAGTGAAGAGTGAATAGTGAATAGGTAATAAGTAAAATCCCGCATGCTGTCGCATACGGGATTTTTGGAGGTGCCACCCAGATTTGAACTGGGGGTGGAGGTTTTGCAGACCTCTGCCTTACCACTTGGCTATGGCACCTTATGCAGGTCAGGAGCGCATTGCTGCGCTCCTGATCGTTTGGAGCGGGTGACGAGGCTCGAACTCGCTACCTCCACCTTGGCAAGGTGGCGCTCTACCAGATGAGCTACACCCGCATATTTGGTGCCTTGGGCCGGAATTGAACCAGCGACACGTGGATTTTCAGTCCACTGCTCTACCAACTGAGCTACCAAGGCATTTGTTGCATCGAGCCAAGCCAAATGGCTTGGCTCGATGACTTTTTAATGGCGACCCGGAACGGACTCGAACCGTCGACCTCCAGCGTGACAGGCTGGCGTGCTAACCGACTGCACCACCGGGCCATATTGGTGGGAGCAACCGGGCTCGAACCGATGACCCCATGCTTGTAAGGCATGTGCTCTCCCAGCTGAGCTATGCTCCCGAACATCTTGCGCTGTATCGCAGCGACGGATGTTATTATAGCGGCAAGGTCGGTATTTGTCAAGCAGGAATCTGCAACTTTTTTATTTTTCGAGAGAAGACAGCAATTCGCGGATCTCGTCGGGTGAAAACGTGTAGTCCGTGTCGCAGAACTGGCACTCCACATGCGCGCTCTCGCCGGAGTCGGCCATGTCCTTCAGCTCGTCCCGGCCGAGGCTTAAAAGCGTCGACTCCACGCGCTCGCGCGTGCAGTAGCAGCGGTACTCCACCGGCGTCGTCTCGAGGATCTCGAGCTCAAAATCCGGCAGCACGCGGCCGAGCAGCGCTTCGGAGTCCAGCCCCTCGTCCAGCAGGCCCGTGACCGCGCCCGCATTCTGCACGCCGCGCTCGACGCGGTCGATGACGTCGTCCGGCGCGCCGGGCAGCAGCTGGATGAGATAGCCGCCGGCCGTGCGGACAGACTGGTCCGTGTCGACGAGCACGCCGAGCGCGCACGCCGTCGGCGTCTGCTCCGACTGCGCGAAGTACGCCGTGACGTCCTCGGCGATCTCGCCGGAGACGAGCTCGATGCTGCCGACGTACGGCTCTTTGAGGTTCAGGTCGCGGATGACGGTCAGCATGCCGTCCGTGCCGACGGCCGCGCCGACGTCGAGCTTGCCGCGGTATTTCTCCATGAGCGCGACCTGCGGATGCTGGACATAGCCGCGGACGTTGCCGACGCTGTCGCTCGTGGCGAGCAGCGTGCCGAGCGGGCCGCCGCCCTTGATCTGGAGCGTCAGCGAGCCGTCGTCGGCCTTCTGCAGGTTGCCCATCATCGAGCACGCCGTCAGCACGCGGCCGAGCGCGGCCGTCGCCGTCGGCAGCGTCTTGTGGATCTGCCGCGCGCGCTCACAGATATTTTTCGACGTAATGACAGACGCCTTTACAAAGCCATCCGCGCTCATGGCGCGGACGATCTGGTCACTCATAATTGAATTTACTCCTTCCGAGCGGAAAAATAGAGCCGCAGCTCCTCCGGCTCCGGCGCGCTCAGGCGGCCGTCGCCGTAGACCTTGATGTGCCGAAAGCCCGCGCTGTGCAGAAAGTCCGTCAGCTGGCCGATCGTGTAGCAGTACTCGCGGTGCTCCTCGTAAGAGCGGCGCCAGACGTCACCCTCGCGCTGGAAAAGGTCCATGCCGTAGTCGAGCGTGTTGGCATCATTGTCAAACGCGGCGCGCCAGACGCAGTACACGTCCTCGTCCTCGTCCAAAAACACCTGGTCGTCGAGCGAGTGGAGCTTATAGGGGCTGTTGACGTCGAACGTAAAGACGCCGCCGGGGCGCAGCGCCTTGTAGACGCGGCGGATGGCGGTCTCGCAATCCTTCGGATCGATGATGTAGTTCAGGCTGTCGAGCGAGCAGACGACCCAGTCGACAGGACTTGGCAGCTTGAGCTTCTGCATGGGCTGCCGGATGAAAAACGGGCGGTTTTCCGGGAGCTCCTGCGCCTTGTCATACGCGCGTGCGAGCATATCCTCCGACGCGTCCGCGCCGAGGACGCGGTAGCCGCGCCGGGCCAGCCGGACGCTCAGCGAGCCCGTGCCGCACGCAAGATCGAGCACATCGTGTGCCGAAACACCCTCGCGCGCGACGACGGACTCGTAAAAATCGCACATCGCGTCATAGTCGACGTCGTTCGTCAGCCGGTCATAGGACGTCGCGAGCGACTCGTAGGCGCTCATTCGCCCGCGTCCTCGGCGTCGAGGCGCTCAAAGACCTCGCGGTAGCTGTCGTTGCCGTAGTTCAGGCTGCGGTTGACGCGGCTGATGGTGGCGCTCGACGCGCCGGTCTTTTCTAAAATGTCGTTGTAGATCATGCCCTGGCTGAGCAGATGTGCGACCTCAAAGCGCTGCTCCATCGCCTTGAGCTCCGACACGGTGCACAGATCCTGGAAAAAGCGGTAGCATTCCTCCGCGTCGCGCAGCATTAAGATCGCGCGGTAGAGGTCGTTGCCCGGATTGGAGCGCTTGTTCTTGTTGTTCATGACTGATCCTCCGTCAAGGTTTCATATTCGCCTTTGATTTTAACAAACTAAACAATGGAAGTAAAGCCTTTCGCGAAATTTTTCTTGCATCGAACGTTGAAGTTTTTGCCTTTGTCCGCTATAATAAGCCTGTATGCATAGATGCGATGCGGGATAGGGCAAAGCTACCCGCTTGCAAAACCCCGCATCAGGAGGAGATTCTATGGTAACAGCAATCGTCGGCGCCAACTGGGGCGACGAAGGCAAGGGCAAGATCACCGATATGCTCGCCGCGGATTCCGATGTTGTCGTCCGCTTCCAGGGCGGCGCGAACGCCGGGCATACCATCATCAACGACTACGGCAAATTTGCGCTGCATCTGCTGCCGTCGGGCGTGTGCTATCCCCACATCATCAACATCATCGGCAACGGCGTCGCGTTCGATCCCAACGCGTTTTTCGCCGAGCTGAAGCACGTGACGGACGGCGGCGTTCCCGCCCCGCACATTCTCATTTCCGACCGCGTGCAGCTGCTCATGCCGTACCATGTCCTTCAGGACACGTATGAGGAAGAGCGTCTGGCCGGCGCGGCCTACGGCTCCACCCGTTCGGGCATCGCGCCGTTCTATTCCGACAAATACGCCAAGATCGGCATCCAGCTGTGCGAGCTGTACGACGAGCCGACGCTCCGCGCGCGCGTTGAGAAGGTCTGCACGCTCAAAAACGTGCTCTTTGAGCACCTGTACCACAAGCCGCTGCTCGTCCCGGACGAGCTGATGGAGCTGCTCCACACATGGCGCGACCAGCTCGCGCCCTACGTCGCCGACACGCGCGCGTTCCTGCATGACGCGCTGAAGGCCGGCAAGAAGGTCCTGCTCGAGGGCCAGCTCGGCTCCATGCGCGACCCAGACTTCGGCATTTACCCGTTCACGACGTCGTCTCATACGCTCGCGGGCTTCGGCTGCGTCGGCGCGGGCATCCCGCCGTATGAGTTCCAGAGCGTCACGTGCGTGACGAAGGCATATTCCAGCGCCGTCGGCGCCGGCGCGTTCCCGTGCCGCCTGTCCGGCGACGAGGCCGAGGAGCTCCGCCACCGCGGCGGCGACTCCGGCGAGTACGGCGCCACGACCGGCCGCCCGCGCGACGTGGGCTGGTACGACTGCGTCGCCTCCCGCTACGGCTGCGCCGTCCAGGGCGCGACGGAAGTCGCCCTCACCTGCCTCGACGTTCTCGGCTACCTCGACGAGATCAAGGTCTGCACCGGCTACGAGATCGACGGCAAGGTCGTCACCGACTTCCCCGTCACCCCGTTGCTCAATCGCGCCAAGCCCGTCTACACGACGCTCCCCGGCTGGAAGTGCGACATCCGCGGCACCACCGAGTGGGACAAACTCCCCAAGGCCGCGCAGGACTATGTCCTCTTCCTGGAAAACCAGATCGGCGTCCCGATCAAGACCGTCTCCACCGGCCCGAAGCGCGAGGAGATCATCCACCGCTGAGAAGTTATATTAGAAAGCCGCCGCAAGCAGTGTTGCTTGCGGCGGCTTTTTGTGCGTTTTGTATGGGGGTGCAGGGCTCTGTAGGGACGGATATCATCCGCCCGCCGTATCCGCACCGCGCCTCGTATTCCGACCGTAGGGCGGGATGACCCCATCCCGCCGCCTGCACAGCGCCGCCGAATTCCCGCCGCGCCCAAGCCTCCCCTGAAAGGGGAGGTGGCACGGCGGAACGCCGTGACGGAGAGGTTTTTGCGCGGTATCGAATTTACGAGAACGCCCTGCAAAACGGAAACCTTTTCAACCTCTCAGTCGGCTCCGCCGACAGCTCCCCTTGCAGGGGAGCCTTTCGGAAGGCGCGTGCCGTAATGGGCGCAGAGCAGACGCGAGGGGCGCAGTCTTGCGGCGGGATGAGGTCATCCCGCCCTACGGCGTTTAGGTTAGGGCGGGATGGGGTCATCCCGCCGCCTGCATAGCGCCGCCGAATTCCCGCCGCGCCAAGCCTCCCCTGTGCAAGGGGAGGTGGCACGGCCAACGGCCGTGACGGAGGGGTTGGCGGGACGATGTCGCGAATTTTCGGTGCGCACTACCTTGCCCTCGCACTCCAACCCCTCAGTCGCCTCCGGCGACAGCTCCCCTTGTACAGGGGAGCCTTGGCGCGTTCTTCTATTTCGCCGCTTTCCTCAACCCCACAAAAAAACCGCCGCGCGGCCATCAGCCGTGCGGCGGTTTTCACATATTCTTACTTCCGGTTGAAAATATCGAGGATATCCTTGTCCCAGTCCGGGTTGTCGTCCGTCGGGGCGGTGACGGCGGCGGCCTTGTCAGCGGCGGCGGTGAACGCGCCGGTCTTGGTGCCATCGGCAGAGCCGTCGAAGCCGGTGGCGATGACGGTCACGCGCATGAGGTCCTCGTACTCCTCGTTGAACGCAGCGCCGAAGATGATGTTCGCCTCGGGGTTGGCGGCCTCCATGACGATGTTGGCCGCGCACTCGACGTCGTCGAGGCCGAGCTCCGGCGAGCCGGTGATGTTGATGAGGACGCCCGTCGCGCCGTTGATGCTCGTCTCGAGCAGCGGGCTGGCGACGGCTTCCTGCGCGGCCTGCTCGGCCTTGTCGCGGCCGGAGGCCGTGCCGACGCCCATGTGGGCGCGGCCCGCGTTGCGCATGACGGCGGAAACGTCGGCAAAGTCGAGGTTGATGATGACCTTGTCCGAATAGCTGACAAGCTCGGAGATGGACTGCACGGCCTGCTTGAGCACGTCGTCGGCGATGGAGAACGCGTTGGCGAACGTGATCTTCTGGTCCGTGACGTATTTCAGGCGGTCGTTCGGGATGATGATGAGCGAATCGACCTTCTCAGAGAGCGAGGCGATGCCGCCCTCGGCCTGCTTCATGCGGTTGGCGCCCTCGAACTTGAAGGGCTTCGTGACGACGCCGACGGTCAGCACGCCCGCCTCGTGGGCGAGGTCGGCGATGATGGGCGCCGCGCCGGTGCCCGTGCCGCCGCCCATGCCGGCGGTGATAAAGACCATGTCCGCGCCCTCGATGACCTTCGCGATGGCCGCGCGGGACTCCTCGGCCGACTTCTTGCCGATCTCCGGCTTCGAGCCGGCGCCCATGCCGCCGGTCAGCTTTTCGCCGATCTGGATCTTGTTCGGGCAGTTGGACTTGTTGAGGTCCTGCTTATCGGTATTCACGACCACGAATTCCACGCCGCCGACACCGGCCGCGATCATGCGGTTGACAACGTTATTGCCGGCGCCGCCGACGCCGATGACCTTGATATTTACAACTTTATCCGCGTTCTCGGACATAATGCATCCTCCTGTATCATTCGACAGACGCGGCCGGAGCCGGAGTCCGTACTGATTTACTGTAATTCTAGTTTATTTTATCGCGAAAGCGCGGCGGGGTCAATAGCAATTGCGGATTTTTCCATCCGCCGCGTGAATTTACCAGGGCAGAAAGCGCGCGACCTTCTCCGTTTGGAGCGTCAGGTCGATCTGACCGGACGCCTCCGGCTCGCGCGATGCGAGCTCGGCGAGGATCTGCTCGAGGTATTCGAACTTATAGCCGAGCTCGTCCGTGCCGCCGAGGTCGATCTCGTACTGCTCGCCGTACATCATCCGAATGGAGTAGATCTTCTCAAAATCAATGGACACGATCTTGTCCGCGACCGTGCTGTCTGACAGCGCGGTCAGCACGTCCGCGACGATGTCGCACGTCGCCGCGTCCTCCTCGCCGGGCCGGAGCATCTCGCCCGGCTGGGGCGAGGCGGCCGTGATGCCGGTCAGGGCCGGGACGCCCGCGTCCTCGCCCGCCTGCTCGAGAATGCGCCCGTCCGGCGCGATGAGCCAGCCGAGGCCGCTCTCGTCCAAAACGACGGCCGCGGCGGCGCACTCCTCCACCGTGATCTCGACCTTGTTCGGCAGCGTCCGCGCCACCTGCGCGCTTGTCACGTACGGCAGCTTCGCCAGCACCTGCGCCGACGCGGCCGAGCGGTTGACCATGAGCATATTGTCGCCGACGGCGATGCCGGACGCGGACGCGATCTCGTCGGCCGTGTAGCGCGCGTTGCCCGTGACCGTGATCGTGCCGACCTTGAAGAAGATCGCCACGCACAGCACGACCGCCGCCACAACGGCCGCCATCGTCAAAATGCCGGGCAGGATGTTCCCGCCGCGTTTTTTCCGTTTTCTCTGCTTTTTAACAGCCATGCAAGCCTCCAAATTTGCCCGTCTTATGTAGAGTCGGCCGTCCCGGCCGGTGTTTCCCGTCTGAAAACGGCCGCGCCGAGCGCGGTCAGGTCGCGCGCGATGTCCTCATAGCCGCGGTCGATGTGACAGAGGCCCGTGACGCGGCTCTCGCCGGCCGCGCCGAGCGCGCCGACGACGGCGGCCGCGCCGCCGCGAAGGTCCTCCGCGCGAAGGTGCGTCCCGTGCAGCGCGGATGCGCCCGTGACAGTCGCCGTCTGCCCGTTTATCGCGATGTTCGCGCCGAGCCGCCGGAGCTCCGGAACGTGGGAAAAGCGCGCGGAGAACACCGTCTCGGAGATCTCCGTTTGCCCCTCCGCCCGCAGCAGCGCCGCCATGACGGGCGCCTGCGCGTCCGTCGGAAAGCCGGGGTACGGCGCGGTCACGATGGGCTCCGGCGCGTGCAGTTTTCCCGCGCGGATGCGCAGACCGCCCGGCTCCGATAAAATGTCCGCGCCCGCCTGGCGCAGCGTCCGGATGACGGGTCCAAGCTCCGCCGGGCGCGCGCCGGAGAGATAGGCCTCCCCGCCCGCCGCGGCCGCGGCAGCAAGATACGTCGCCGTCACGATGCGGTCGGCCCGGACGCGGTGGCGCGCGCCGTGCAGCGGCTCCGCGCCGAAAATGCGGATGGTGTCCGTTCCGTCGCCGGAGATTTTCGCGCCGAGCGCGCGGAGAAAATCGCACAGTTCCATGATCTCCGGCTCGCGCGCCGCGCCGAGGATCGTGCTCTCGCCGCGCGCGAGCACGGCGGCCATGAGCGCGTTTTCCGTCGCGCCGACGCTGGGGTAACGCAGATGGATCTCGCCGCCGCGGAGCTTCCCGCGGCAGATCAGATGCCCGCCGCGAAGCTCGACGTGCGCACCGAGCGCGGCGAACGCCGCAAGATGCAGGTCGATCGGCCGCGGGCCGAGCTCGCACCCGCCGGGCAGGCTGCATTCCGCCCGCCCCGTCCGCGCCAGAAGCGGCCCGGCGAACAGGATGGACGAGCGCATGGCGCGCATGAGTTCGTCCGGGATGTCCGCCACCGTCAGGCCGCCCGCCGTGACGGTCACCGTGCCGCCCTCGCGCGAAACGCTTGCGCCGAGATGGCGCAGGATCGCCGCGGACGCGTCCACGTCCGTCAGGCGCGGGACGTTTTCCAGCACGCACGGGCCTTTTGTCAGCACGCACGCGGCCAGGATGGGCAGCGCGCTGTTTTTCGCGCCCTGAATTTCAACTTTTCCGTCAAGCGGCCGCCCGCCGCGAATGATGAGCTCCGCCATACTTCGCCCTCCGCACAGATGAAAATCAACTCATCCTATGCAGGGCTCCGCGGGCGGGTTCATTTTGCAATTTCCATAATGGTCTTGTAAATGCGCTCGGACGCGTCGAGCACGGCCATGTCCCGCAGCGCGCGCGTCATGGCCTCGCACCGCGCGGGGTCGGTCAGGAGCCTGCACGCCGCGTCGAAGAGCACGTCGCCGTCGCAGTCCGCTTCGCGGATGACATCGGCCGCGCCGCGCGCTTCCAGAATGCGCGCGTTCTTCTCCTGATGGTTCTCCGCCGCGTTCGGCGACGGGACCATGATGCACGGCGTCGCGGCCGCCGCGACCTCCGAGATCGTCGACGCGCCCGCGCGGCAGATGACAAGGTCGGCCGCCGCCATGACGAGCGGCATGTCGTAGATGTATTCGCGCATCTCGATCTCGGGATGCTGGGAAAGGTCCAGCCCGTGCTCCTTCACGAAGTCCGGCATCCAGCGCCAGCCGAACGAGCCGGTCGCGTGGATGTGATGGAAGCGGCCGTCGGAGGCGACGCGCTCCATAAAGCGCTCGATCTTCTTGTTCATCTCCCGCGCGCCGAGGCTGCCCCAGTACGAGACAATGAGCGGCCGGTCGTCCGCAAGGCCGAGCTCGGCGCGCGCTTTTTCGCGCGTGCGGAACACGAATTCCTCGCGCACCGGCGTGCCGGTGACGACGACGCGGTCGGGGTGGGTGTACTGCGCGCGGCACTCTTCAAAGCAGACCATGACGCGATCGACGCCGCCCTCCACCATGCGCGTGGCAAGGCCGGGTACGGCGTTCGATTCGTGCACGGCCGTCGGGATGCCGCGGCGGATGCCCATTTTCAGCGCCGGGAAGCTGGCGTAGCCGCCCGTTCCGACGATGACGTCGGGCTTAAAATCGTCAATGATATTCCCCGCGCGGCGCAGCGCGCCGGCGATGTGCCCGGCCGCGGCGAAATTGTGCGCGACGGACTTCGGGGCGAAGCTGCGCTGGAAATTCGAGATCTTCAAGGTCTCAAGTTCAAAGCCCGCGCGCGGGACGAGGTCGCGCTCCATGCCGTCAGACGCGCCGACAAACAGGATGCGGCTCTCCGGCCGGCGCGCGCGCACGAGGTCGGCCACGGCGATGGCCGGGTTGATGTGCCCGCCCGTGCCGCCGCAGGTAAAGATCACATTCATAGAACGTCCTCCTCAGACGATCGTGCTGCGGTTGTAGCGCGACACGTTGAGTACGATGCCCATTTCGGCCAGCTGCATCAGCAGCGCCGTGCCGCCGTAGGAGAAAAACGGCAGCGAGATGCCGGTCGAGGGCAGAAAGTTCGTCACGACGCCGATGTTGAAGAACACCTGAAGCGCGAGCAGCGTCGTGATGCCCGCCACGATGAGCGCGCCGAACCGGTCGCGCGCGTGCAGCGCGATCCAGTAGCCGCGCAGGATGAGCAGCACGAACAGCAGCACGATGAGGCCCGCGCCGACAAAGCCGAGCTCCTCGCACGTGACGGCGAAAATGTAGTCGTTGTGCTCCTCGGGCAGGTAGAGGTACTTCTGCCGCCCGCGGCCGAGGCCGAGGCCCCACAGCCCGCCGGAGCCGATGGCGTAGAGCGACTGCACGACCTGATAGCTCGTGTCCGTCGCGTCGGCGAACGGGTCGCGCCAGGCCGTGATGCGGTCGCTCGCGTAGCCCATGAAGTTCAGGTACACGAGCACGAACACGCCCGCGACCGCGATGGCCACCGCGAACCAGCGAAGGCGCGTGCCGCCCATGAACATCATGGCGCCGCCGACGCCGCAGACGATGATGATGCACGAAAGATGCGGCTCGAGAACGAGCAGCGCGACGATGGCCGCCAGAATGCACGCAAAGGGCAAAACGCCGTAGCGGAACGTCTCCATCTTTTCGCGGTAGCCCGAAATGAGCGTCGCGAACGACAAGATGACGGCGAGCTTCGCGATCTCCGACGGCTGGAAGTTGATGCCCGCGATGGTGAACCAGCGCCGCGCGCCGCCGCCGTCCTGGCCGAAGAGCAGCACGGCGATGAGCAGCACGACCGACACGGCGAGCATCGGGAACGACACCATGCGCCAGAGCTGGTAGTTCATGCGGCTGATGACGAGCATGGCCGCGATGCCGAGCACGGCGAAAATGGCCTGCCGCGTGAAATAATAGGCCGAGTTGCCCGTCTTGGCATACGCGCGGGCGTAGCTGGCCGAGAACATCATGACAAGCCCGATGAGAACGAGCAGAATCGTCAGAATGAGGAACGGAAGGTCGAGCATGCCGCGCTCATCCGTGACGACCCTCTGCTGTGGCTGCAAGCGCGCAGTATCCATGTGCGTCCTCCCTTCCGGAAAAATCAGAACCGATGCATCACGCCGAGCCACGCGAGCACGCAGCCGGCGACCGTGATGGCCGTAAACACGAAGAAGATCTTCGCTTCGCTCCAGCCGCCCATCTCAAAGTGGTGATGGATGGGCGTCATGCGGAAAATGCGCTTGCCGTGCGTCAGCTTGAAGTACGTGACCTGCAAAATGACGGACACGGTCTCGACGATGTAGATGATGCCGACGAGCAGCAGCGTCAGCGGCGCGTCGAGCGCGAACGCCGCGCCGCACACGGCCGCGCCGAGGAACAGCGAGCCGGTATCGCCCATAAATACGCGCGCCGGATGGAAATTATAGCACAAAAACGCCCCGAGGCCGCCGAGCAGCGCGATGGCGTACAGCGCCGTGCCCGTCTGGCCCCAGCGCATGGCCAGCAGCGCGAAGAACAGCATGACCGGCATCGTGACGCCCGTGGCCAGGCCGTCGATGCCGTCGGTCAGGTTGACGGCGTTGACGCAGCCGACCATGACGAACGCCGCAAACGCAAAATAGAGCGGCCAGGCGATCTTGAACGTCACGTTGAAAAACGGGATGTACAGGTCGTTCGTCAGCATGCCGCTGTGGCGCAGCAGGAACAGGTAGATAACGGCCGCGACGAGCTGGAGCAGGAACTTCTGAAGTGCCGTCAGGCCGAGGTTGCGCTTGAATTTGACCTTGAAAAAGTCGTCAAGGAAGCCGATGAGCCCGAACACGAGCGAAAAGCCGAACAGATAGAGCACGGACAGGTCGCCGCCGGAGATCTCCTTCCAGCCGACCGGGATGCACGTGAGCGCGGCGAGGATGAAGATGACGCCGCCCATCGTCGGCGTGCCGGCCTTGCCGGCGTGCCACTTCGGGCCGATCTCGCGGATGGACTGCCCGGCCTTGAGCGCGTGGAGCAGCGGGATGACGATCTTGCCGAGGAGCAGCCCGAGGACGAACGCCGTCAGGCAGGCCACGGCCATGCGGATGGCAATGCTCATAAGTCCTCCGCCTCCCGCGCAGCGGCTTCCGCTTTCTCCAAAAACGCGGAGAGCACCTGCTCCATTTTCATCCCGCGGCTGCCCTTGAAGAGGATCATGTCGCCCGGGCGCGCCTGATAGACGAGCGTGTTGATGAGCTCCTCCTTCGAGTCAAACGCGAGCGCGCTGCGCGGCGTCATGCCGCCCGTCTGCGCGCCGGTGACGGTGCTCGGGCCGTTCGGGCCGAAGCAGAGCAGCTCGTCGACGATGCCGGCGGCGATGCGGCCGACGCGGTAGTGCTCGGCGCTGGCGCGGTTGCCGAGCTCGAGCATGTCGCCGAGGACGGCGATCTTCCTGCCCTCGCACCGGCGGTCGGACAGCACGCGAAGCGCCGCCTCGACGGACTCGGGGCCGGCGTTGTAGCAGTCGTCGATGATGGTGTAGCCGAACTTTTTATACGTGTTCTGGCGCATGCCCGTGTTGGAGAACACGGCCAGCGCCGAGACGATCTGCTCCGGCTCCGCGCCCGCCTCGAGCGCGGCCGTGATGGCCGCGAGCGCGTTGTGGACGTTGTGCTGGCCGTCGATGGGCAGCTGCACGCGGAAGCTGTGGCCGAGGCCCGTGACCGTGAAGCTCACGCCCGCCTCACCGTTTTCGATGTCGCTTGCGCGCACGTCGACGCCGGCGTTCTCCACGCCGAAGTAGAGTAGCTTGCACGTCTCGCGTTCGCGAAGGTCCCACAGCAGCGGCTCGTCGCCGTTGAACACGGCCACGCCGTCGGTGGCGAGGCCGTCCAGGATCTCGAGCTTCGCCTTCAAGATGCCCTCGCGGCTGCCGAGGTTTTCGATGTGCATCGTGCCGATGTTGCCGACGATGACGACGTCGGGCTTTGCGATGCGCGTCAGGCGCGACATCTCGCCGAAGTGGTTCATGCCCATCTCGAGCACGAGCGCCTCGCAGTCGTCCGGCGCGCTGAGGATCGTCAGCGGCAGGCCGATGTTGTTGTTGTAATTCTCCTGCGTCTTGCAGGTCCGCATGGAGCGCGAGAGGATCTGCGCGAGCATCTCCTTCGTCGTCGTCTTGCCGACGGAGCCCGTGATGCCGAACACGCGCGCCGGGAGCGTCGAGCGGTAGCCCGCGGCGATGTCGCCGAGCGCGGTCAGCGTGTCCTCGACGAGCACCATGGGCGTGCCGTCGCCGCTCGGGAACATGGAAAGCGCGGCGCGCGCGCCCTTGCGCATGGCCTCGGCGATGAAGCTGTGGCCGTCAAAGCGCTGGCCCTGGAGCGCGACGTACAGGTCGCCCGGGCGGATGTCGCGCGAGCTGCGGCTCACGCCTTCGACGGTGAGCTCTTCATCGCCGCGCGTGACGGCGCCGCCGCACCAGGCGGCGATCTGTTTTAACGTAACTGGTCTCATCGGGATTCCTCCGATTTGATTTCTTCCAGATGCGCCGCGACTTCCTCGCGCTCATCCAGGTGGTATTTGACGGTTCCGCGGATCTGGTACGTCTCGTGTCCCTTGCCGGCAAGGACGATGATGTCGTCCTTGCACGCATGGTCCATGGCCCAGCGGATAGCCTTCGGCCGGTCGGGCTCGACGTAATAGGGCGTTTTCGTGTCCTTCATGCCCTCTAAGATCTGCGCGATGATCGCGTCCGGATCCTCCGTGCGCGGGTTGTCGCTCGTGACGACGACGAAGTCGGCAAGCTCCGATGCGATGCGGCCCATGATGGGGCGCTTGATGGGGTCGCGGTCGCCGCCGCAGCCGAACACCGCGACGGTGCGCCCCTTGCAGAAGCCGCGCACGGAGCGCAGCACGTTTTCCAGACCGTCCGGCGTGTGGGCGTAGTCGATGAGGACGGTGTAGTCCGTCCCCGGCGTCGGGACGACCTCGACGCGGCCCTTGACGCCCTGCGCGCGCGAGAGCGCCGCGGCGATGTCGGGCAGCGCGATGCCGAGGCCGAGCGCCGCGCCGATGACGCTCATGGCGTTATAGACCGTGAACCGCCCCGGGATGCCGAGGCTGACCGGCACGCGCGCGTCGCCGTACTCGGCTGTGAACGATGTGCGGTCGGAATGCAGCACGATGTCGCGCGCGAGAAGATCGGCCGCCGGGTCCTGCTCCGAGCAGGTGAGCGTCCGGCACGCCGCGGCCTTCAGCATCCGCCCGGCGTAGGCGTCGTCGAGATTGATGACGCCCTTGTCGCAGCGGGAAAACAGCATCGCCTTCGCGTCGCAGTACGCGTCCATCGTCTTGTGAAAATCGAGGTGATCCTGCGTCAGGTTCGTGAAAATGCCGGTGTCAAAATGGATGGTCGCCACGCGGTCAAGTACGAGCGAGTGCGACGAGACCTCCATCACGACGTGTGTGCACCCGGCGTCGGCCATCTGGCGCAGCAGGCTCTGGAGCTCAAAGCTCTCCGGCGTCGTGCGCTCGGTCGGGAGGGCTTCGTCGCCGATCATGTTCTGGATCGTGCCGATGAGGCCGACCTTGGCGTGCAGCGTCTGCTCGAGCACGCTTTTGAGAAGGTACGTGACCGTCGTCTTGCCGTTCGTGCCGGTGACGCCGATCATGGTCATTTGATCGGCCGGATGGCCGAACCAGTTCGCGCCGAGCTGCGCAAGCGCCAGGCGCGACGACTTCACGCACACATACGGCACATCGCCCTCCGGCGCTCTTTCGCACACGACGCACGACGCGCCGGCCGCGACGGCGGCGGGGATGAACCGGTGGCCGTCCGCGGCAAAGCCCGACACGGCGACGAACACGTCGCCCGGGCGCACCGCGCGCGAGTCATAGCAGACGCCCGTGACGTCCTCCGGCAGCGCGCCGCCGGAAGATGTGACGTCGACGCCCTGTAAAAGCTCCTGTAATTTCAAGAAAATCGTCTCCTCTGTATCCGGGACGCTCCCGGGATCAATCCTGTGCGGACATATCGGTGAATTCCACGGTGACGACCGTGCCGCGCGCGACACGGCTGCCGGCCGCCGGGCTCTGGTCGGTGGCCACGCCGCTGCCGGAGGCCGTCGAGCCCTTGGCCTTGAGATAGAGCTGGCCGCTGTTTGCGATGGCCGAGTTGGCCTGCGAGACGGTCATGCCGGTGAAGTCCGGGACCGTGATGAGATCCGTCGGCGCGCTCTCGCCCATGTAGAGCACGACGGTCGACCCGCCGGGGATCTTCGCGCCGGAGGCCGGGATCTGGCTCGTGACGGTGTCGCCCGAGCCGACGACGCGGTAGGTCAGGCTGCGCTCGGCGAGAAGCGCGGACGCTTCGCTCTCCGTCTTGCCCGTGACGGACGGGACGGCGACGTCGACCTGCGCGATGTCCTCATCGCCGTAATCCGGCTCGACGCCGAGGTACGGCAGGATGTCCGCGAGCACGTCGCGGCACGTCGGCGCGGCCATGATGCCGCCGGAGATATAGTAGCCCGTGGCGGGGTTGGGCGTATCGAGCGCGACAAGGCAGACGTACTGCGGGTCGTTGATCGGCGCGACGCCGATGAACGAGACGATCTTGTCGTCGACCTGGTTGCCGTTTTCGTCGTATTCGTCGATCTTTTCCGACGTGCCGGTCTTGCCGCCGATGCGGTAGCCCGCGACCTTGGCGTTGCCGGCCGTGCCGTCGGTGACGACGGACTCCATGAGCTCGCGCATGATGGCCGACGTCTCCTCGCTGATGACCTGGCGGAGGACGGTCGGCGTCGTCTTGCTCACGGTGGAGCCGTCGGCGTCGAGCACCTCGCTGACGACGTAGGGCTCGAGCACGTAGCCGCCGTTTACGACCGCCGCGACGGCGCGCACGAGCTGGATGGGCGTGATCTTGAACGTCTGGCCGAACGAGGCCGACGTGAGCGACGCGTAGCTGTCCTCGTCGGTCAGGATGTCCTTGCCGAAGAAGTAGCCGCTCGCCTCGCCCGGCAGGTCGATGCCGGTGCGCTCCATCAGGCCGAACGCCTTGACGTAATTATAGAGATTTTCGCCGCCGAGCGAGATGCCGATGCTCGCAAAGGCGATGTTGCACGAGTTCTGGAGCGCCTGCGCCGTCGTCTCCGCGCCGTGGCCGACGGCCTTCCAGCAGTGGAGCGGCTCCTTGCGGCCGCGGATGGTCGTCTCGCCGCCGCAGTAGAAGTTATCCTCCAGCGTCGTCGTCCCGGCCTCGAGCGCCGAGGCGAGCGTGATGAGCTTGAACGTCGAGCCCGGCTCATAGCCGTCGGACACGCAGCGGTTGCGCCACTGCGTCAGGCGCGCCTGGGCAACGGCCGTATTATACGCCTCGATCCCCGCGTTGTAAAGGGCGCTGCCCTCGGCGTGGGACGTCGCCTCCTGATACATCTCCTCAAGCGCCGCGGCCTTTTGTGTGTCGTAGACCTCGAGGTAGTTGTTCGGGTCGTAGCTGCCGAGCGTCGCCATGCCGAGCACCGCGCCGGTGTTGACGTCCATGACGATGCCGAACGCGCCGTTTAATACGTCATACTGGTCGACAGCCGCCTGCAAATTCTTTTCCAGATAATACTGCACCGTCGAGTCGATCGTCAGCACGACGCTGTCGCCGTCGGACGCGTCGTAGTATTTTTCGTACTGGTAGAGCATCTGCGCGCCGTTGTTGCCGCGCGTGGTGATGATCTCGCCGGCCGTGCCCTCAAGCTCGGAGTCGTACTTTTTCTCGATGCCCTCCGTGCCGACGTTGTCGGAGCTCACAAACCCGAGCACCTGCCCGGCCAGCGAGCCGGACGGGTAATAGCGCTTCGTGTCGGGCTCTAAGTAAATGCCCTTGATGTCGTTGTCGTTGATGAACGCGCGCACCTCGTCGCCGAGCGTCGTGTCGATCTTGCGTTTGATGATCTTATAGCGCTTCGTCGTATCGGCCGCCTGCTCGCGGACGAAATCCGTGCTCACGCCGAGCAGCTCCGACAGGCCGCGGGCGATGAGGTCGACATCCTGCTCCTCCGTCATGATCTGGTTCGGGTCTAAAAATACGTTCTCCACGCTCGCCGACATGGCCAGGACGTTCATGTTGCGGTCATAGACCGTGCCGCGCGCGGCAGAGACGGACGTGCTGCGCGTCTGGTTCTCCATGGCCAGGCCCTCGTAGAAGTCGTGCTGCGTGATCATGATCTTGTAGAGCGTCACAAACAGCGGAATAAACAGCACGACGCCGCACAAAGCCATGATCCAAACCGTCCTCTTGCGGATCATCTGGCCGGCTGCCTGGCTCTGTGTCAGCGTCTTTTTGTCCTTATTTGCTTTTCCGGGTCGTTTCTGCATAGCTGCCTCCGATGTCCTGTAACTGCGGCAAAGCATGGCGCCGTAACGCTGCGGCGCCATGCCTTTTTGACCGGGCTGTCCAGCCGCCCGTAAACTCTATGGGGTCCTCAGCGGAAGTATGCCTTCAGGTCGGAAAGCAGGTCGGAAACGCTTTCGCTGAACGCCTGCCATACCGTCCGGGCCGCCTCGCCGCGGTCGGGCGTGATGACCCTCGCCTCGTCCGGGCCGGCCAGGTCGACGTAGACCGTCTGGTCGCCGGCGGGCTTGACCATGCCGAGCTCGCCCGTGGCCATCTCCTCGATGTGGCTCAGGTCGATCTTCGACTCATACTGCGTCGTCAAAATGGCCTGCTGCTCCTGAAGCGAGGAAAGCTCGGAGTTCAGCTTGGCGACGTCCGTCGTCGTCTCGTACAGGCGGACATAGGCCGAGATCATCATAAACAGCATGACCGCGACCATCGCAAAGCCCACGACGGCAAACGGCGAGAGCACGAGCTTTGCCCGCACGCGCACCGTGCGCGGCGCGGCCTGGCGCTGCTGCTCGGGAAGCTCGGGATGGACCTCGCGCTCGGGAAGCGCGCTCTGGCGCAGCGCGAAGGCGCGGTCGACGGCCGCGGAACCGTTCGTTACGAATTCAGTTGTCTGCCGGCGTCTGTTTTCCGCCATGGCACACGCTTCCCTTCCAAATTTTATAGCTTCTCCGCCACACGCAGCTTCGCGCTGCGGGCGCGCGGGTTCTCTTCAAG
>CAVFYN010000222.1:0-7823 GCA_963626425.1 Bacteroidaceae bacterium | reverse complement strand
TGCTCGCCCGCCTCGATGGGCTTGCGCGTCAGGTTTTTCACGAGCGGCTTCTTGCCGCACACGCACACGGGAAATTCCGGCGGGCACGTGCAGCCCTTCGCCGCCTGGGCGATGGCGTTTTTCACGATGCGGTCCTCAAGCGAGTGGAACGTGATGACGCAAAGCCGCCCGCCGGGGTTTAATCGGTCGATGGCGCGGCCCATCATTTCCTCCACGGCCGCCAGCTCGCCGTTGACCGCGATGCGGATGGCCTGGAAGCTGCGCTTTGCCGGATGCTGCTTCTCGCGCAGCGCCTTGGCCGGCATGGCCGAGCGGATGACGTCCACGAGCTCGAGCGTCGTCCCGATCGGTTTCTCCGCGCGCCGGCGCACGATGGCCGCGGCGATGGACGGCGCGTAGCGCTCTTCGCCGTATTCATATAAAATGCGCCGGAGCTCGTCCTGCGGATACTCGTTGACGACCTCGCGCGCCGTCAGGCGGTCCGTCTGGTCCATGCGCATGTCGAGCGGCGCGTCGTGCAGGTACGAAAACCCGCGTTCGGCGTCGTCGAGCTGCGGTGAGGACACGCCGAGGTCAAATAACATCCCGTCGACGCCAGAGATGCCGAGGCCGTCCAAAATGGCGTCGATCTCCTTGAAGTTGCTGTGGACGAGCGTCACGCGATCGCCGAATTCGGCCAGCCGCTCGCCCGCGGCGGCCAGCGCCGTCTCGTCGCGGTCAACGCCGATGAGGCGGCCCGTCGTCAGGCGCTTTGCGATCTCGCGCGAGTGGCCCGCGCCGCCGAGCGTGCCGTCCAGGTAGATCCCGTCCGGCCGGATGGCCAGCTGCTCGATGCATTCGTCCAGCAGCACGGAGCGGTGGTGAAATTCCATCAGAAGCCCAGCTCCTCCATGACCGCGGCCAGATTCTCCGGCGTGAGCGTCTCGCGCTCAAGCTGGCGGTAGGCCTCGGCGTCCCAGATTTCGGCGTGGTTGCCCAGGCCGATGAACATCGTCTCCTGCGTGAGCCCCGCGTAGTCGCGCAGCTCGGCCGGGATGAGGAAGCGGCCCTGCTTGTCCGGCTCGCACTTGGCGGCGTTGGCCAGCAGGAAGCGCATCCGGCGCGCCTGCGAAATGGGCAGGGCGTTGTACTTCTCCAAAATGGCGTCCCAGCCGGACTGCGTGTAGACCGAGAGGCAGTGGTCAAGCCCGAGCGTGACGTAAAAAACGTCGCCGAGCTCGTCGCGCAGCTTCGCGGGGACGAACAGCCGGCCCTTCGGGTCGAGCACATGCGCATATTTGCCTGTCATCTCCGCTCACCTCGCTCCACTTTCATCATTTTCTATCCACTTTGCTCCACTATAAGCACAGTATAGCCGCTGCGGACTTGAAAATCAACCGCTGATTTTACTTTTTCAGGTCGATTTCCTGAGAAAAATACACCGAATCCTGTATTTTCCGAACTTTTGTTCGTGTTTTGATCGCAAACCGCTCCCACGCAAAGAGCGCAGGGGCGCAAATTGCTCCCCTGCGCTCCACATCAGGCGAAAACGATCCGGCCGCCGGACGCGCGCAGCTCCACCTTTTCCGGCAGCCGCCCGCGCAGCAGCGCGTCGGCCAGCGGCTCCTCGACCAGCTCCCGGATCTCCCGCCGCAGCGCCCGCGCGCCGCCGCCCTGTCCGCGCGTTTTTTCCACGAGCAGCGCGAGCGCCCCGTCCGTCACCGACGCGTCCACGCCCGCGCGGCGCGCCCGCAGAAGGCTCTGCTGCAAAAGCTTTCCTGCGATGCGCCGCAGGCTGTCCTCGCCCAGCGGCCGGAACACGGCCACGGCGTCGAGCCGGCCGAGAAATTCCGGGCGGAAATGCGCGCGCAGCGCCTCCATCGTCCGCCCCGCCGCGCCCGCCGGCGCAAAGCCGAGCCCGCCGCGCGTCGATTCCTCCGCGCCGAGGTTCGTCGTCATGACGATCATCGCGTTGCGGAAGTCCGCCCTGCGCCCCATGGAGTCGGTCAGCACGCCGTCCTCCATGACCTGCAGCAGCAGCCCCGCCACGTCGCGGTGCGCCTTTTCCAGCTCGTCGAGCAAAATGAGGCAGTACGGCCGCCGGCGCACCTTCTCCGTCAGCTCGCCGCCCTCGCCGTGGCCGACGTAGCCCGGCGGCGCGCCGATGAGGCGCGAGACGGCGTGCTGCTCCATATACTCCGACATATCGAGCTTGACCATGGCCTCGCGGCTGCCGTACAGGCTCTCGGCCAGCGCGCGGCACAGCTCCGTCTTGCCCACGCCCGTCGGCCCCGCGAGCAGGAATGCGCCGACGGGGCGGTCCGGATCGGCAAGGCCGCTCCTTCCGCGGCGCACGGCGCGGGCGACCGCGGAAATGGCCTCGTCCTGGCCGATGACGCTGCGGCGCAGCTCGTCCTCTAAGCCGAGCAGCCGCTCGGCCTCGCTTTTCGTCAGCTTTTCCGCCGGGATGCCCGTCCGGTCGGCCACGGCGCCCGCGATGTCGTCCGGGCCGACGCGGCGCGTGCGGCGTGAGGCGCTCTGGCGCGACACGACGGCCGACAGCTTGTCGCGCAGCTCCGCCGCGGCCTCGTAGCGGTGCTCGCGCACGGCCGTGTCGAGCCGCCGGGAGAGATCCCGGCGCGACTGCTCCAGCCCGCCCGCGCCGCGCAGCCGCTCGGCCATCGCCGCGCGCGACGCGCCCTCGTCGAGCAGGTCGATGGCCTTGTCCGGCAGGAATTTCCCGCTCAAATACCGGCACGAGAGCTCCACGGCCGCGCCGATGGCCTCGTCGGAGATGACGAGCCCGTGGTGCGTTTCCAGCGCCGGGCGCAGCGCGCGCAGGATCTGCTCCGTCTGCCCCTTCGTCGGCTCCGCGACATACACGGTGCGGAAGCGCCGCTCGAGCGCGGCGTCCTTTTCGATGTGGCGGCGGTATTCCTCGCTCGTCGTCGCGCCGAGGATCTGCAGCTGGCCGCGGCCGAGCGCGGGCTTGAGCAGATTGGCCGCGTCGATGGCGCCCTCGGCCGAGCCCGCGCCGACGATGGTGTGCAGCTCGTCGATAAATAATATAATGTTGCCGAGCCGCGTGATCTCGGCAAGCAGCTCGCCGACGCGCTGCTCGAATTCGCCGCGGTATTTCGTCCCCGCGACGAGCGAGGCCATGTCGAGCGCGATGAGCCGCTTGCCGCGCAGCGCCTCGGGTACGCTGCCCGCGGCCATGCGCTGCGCCAGGCCCTCGGCGATGGCCGTCTTGCCGACGCCGGGCTCGCCGATGAGCACGGGGTTATTTTTCTGCCGGCGCGAGAGCACCTGAATGACCATGTCGATCTCCCGCCCGCGGCCGACGACCGGGTCCATCTGGTCCGCGCGCTCTAAAAGGTCCGTTCCGAATTGTTCGAGCAGCTTCGTTGTCACCGTCTCCTTTTTGCTTTTCTCCTGCCCCGCGCCGCACGCGGCGCGGCGCGTCAGGTCGTCATACGCGTCGGATAAGATCCGCTCCGCGTCCGGCTCGCCCGCGGCCTCGACGATCCGCGCGGCCGTGCTGCCGCCCTCGCGCACGAGCGCGAGCAGCAGTGCCTGCTCGCCGACCGGCGCGCCGCGCGGCGCGCTTCTGGCCGCCTGCGTCAGAACGCGCCGCGCCCGCGGCGTGAGCCCCTGCGGACACTTCAGCCCCGGCTCGCCGCGGCCGACGCTTCGCTCGACGCCCGCCAGGACGTCCGCCTGGTCGAGCCCCGCGCGCAGCAGGAGCCGCGCCGGCGCCGAGCTCCGCCGCCCGGCGATGGCCAGAAGCAGATGCTCGCTGCCGACGTAGCTGTGGCCGAGGCTGTCGGCCCAGCGCGCGGCCGCGCGCAGGATCATCAGCACCTCCGGCGACAGATTGCCCCGCACGGCCATCCCCTCCTTCGCGTTTTTCACGAAGGGATTCTAGCCCGCCGGCGCGGCAATTATTCACACAAGCGCGCATCGCGTCCGCTTCTGTCCGAAAGGCGCTGTGGTTAGAAAAATCCATTTGCTTTTTCGCGCTTGTATGTTATAATACTGTCAACCTAGATATGGAGGTGTTTCCAACATGGCATACGTAATTGGTGAGGGCTGCATCAGCTGCGGTTCGTGCGCGAGTGTTTGCCCGGCTGAGGCGATCTCGATGGGCGATTCCCACTACGAGATCAATCAGGACGCGTGTCTGCACTGCGGTACGTGCGCAGATACCTGCCCGATGGAAGCGATTTCTCAGGAGTAATTGGCATAACACGGCAGGCCTGCGTCCACCCGGGCGCAGGCCTGTCTCATTTCTATGGAGTGATCAAGACCGCATGACCGAGATCATCCACGGCGTGAACTACACCACGCGCTACCCGTTTTACCGCGCGGCGGCCGACTCGCTCGCGCTGGCGGCTTTTGCGCCCGCGCGCGGGAACATTGCCGACCTCGGCTGCGGCGCGGGGCTCATCGGGCTGCTGTGCGCCCGCGGGCTGGGCTGCTGCGTGACGGGGTACGATATTGCGCCCGAGGCCGTGGCGGAAGCGCGGGCGAACGCCGAAGCAAGCGGCCTCTCCGGCCGGTTCTCGGCCGAGTGCCGCGATCTGCGGGATCGCCGCGACCTGCCCGCCGGCTTGTTCGACGCGGCCGTGAGCAATCCGCCGTACCACCCCGCCTCCGGCGGGCGCAGCCCGGACGCGCTGCGCGACCGCGCGCGGTGCGCGGCGTTTCTGCCGCCGGAGGAGCTGTGCGCCGCGGCGGCGCGGCTCGTGCGCGCGGGCGGGGAATTTTCGCTCGTGTGCCCGGCGCGGCTGCTGGCGGTCTATTTTGCGGCGCTCCGCGCCGCCGGGTTTTCGCCCAGGCGGCTGCGCCTCGTCCGCCACCGTGCGGACGCGCCGGCGAGCCTCGCGCTCATCTCCGCCCGCCACGGCGGCGGAGACGAGCTTGAAATTCTATCGGATTGGATCGTCACCGACCCGGACGGCCGCGAGAGCGCCGTCTGGCGCGCCGTGTGCGATCGGTAAGGAGGAACCATGCCCGGAACGCTCTATCTCGTGCCGACGCCCATCGGCAACCTCGGCGACATCTCAGACCGTGCGCGCCAGACGCTGGAGAACGCGGACTTCATCGCGGCCGAGGACACGCGCGTCACGCTCAAGCTGCTCAACCACCTCGGCCTGAAAAAGCCGCTCGTGAGCTACTATGAGCACAACCGCGCCGAGTCCGGCCCGCGCATTTTAGAGCGGCTGCTCGGCGATCAGACGTGCGCGCTCGTCTCCGACGCGGGCAGCCCCGCCATCTCCGACCCCGGCGAGGATCTCGTCCGCGCGTGCGCCGAGGCGGGCGTGACGGTCTGCGCCATTCCGGGCCCGTGCGCGCTCATTACGGCGCTGAGCATCTCCGGCCTGCCGACGGGGCGGTTCACGTTCGAGGGCTTCCTCACCATGAACCGCAAAAACCGGCGCGAGCATCTGGCGTCGCTCGAACACGAAACGCGCACCATGATCTTCTACGAGGCCCCGCACAAGCTCGTCGCGACGCTCGGCGACCTCGTCGCCGCGTTCGGCCCCGACCGGCGCATCTCGCTCTGCCGCGAGCTCACAAAGCTCCACGAGCAGGTGCTTCGCACGACGCTCGGCCAGGCGCTGGCGCACTACACGGAAAATCCGCCGCGCGGCGAGTTCGTCCTCGTCATCGAGGGCCGCCAGCCGGACGCGGCGCCGGAGCTGACGTTAGCCGACGCCGTCGCCCTCATGGAAGAGCAGATGGCCGCGGGCGCCTCCCGCAAGGACGCCGCCCGCGCCGTCGCCGCGCAGACGGGCTTTGCGAAAAATCAGCTCTATGACGCGGCGCTGAAAAAGTGAAAAAAACCGGCAGCCGATCGGCTGCCGGTTTTTCGCCGCGGCGCAAAAAAAGACCCGTCAGCAGCCGCTGACGGGTCCCTTTTTCTACAACGCTTCCTTACAGGGAGAGATTCTTCATCTCCGCCAGGCAGGACGTGCAGATGTTCTTGCCCTTGTAGTTGACAACATTGCGCGCGTCGCCGCAGAAGATGCACGACGGCTCGTACTTTTTGAGAATGATCTGGGAGCCATCGACGTAGATCTCCAGCGAGTCCTTCTCGGCGATGTCCAGCGTGCGGCGCAGCTCGATCGGGAGCACGATGCGGCCCAGCTCATCCACTTTTCTGACGATACCAGTTGACTTCAAGGTCAATTCCTCCTTATATTGGGAAAAACTTCACAGAATCTACACAGAGTATAGCGCAAACTTTCCCACTTGTCAACCAAAAAGTGACACATATTCCCACTAATCTCTTGTTTTTCAACTGTCTTTTCAAATTCTTGTTTCAAATCCGGTTTCTGCATATTTTTCAGGCGTGTCCCATACCCTTGACTGACAAAGGAGGGACGTGCCATGGCCATGTCGATCATCTGGTGCCTGCTCACGGGTGCGGCGCTGCTGTTCGGCGCGGCGCTCGGGCGGGCGGACGCCGTCGCGGCCGCGGCGCTCACGGGCGCGGGCGACGGCGTGCAGCTGGCCATCGCGCTCGCGGGGCCGATGCTGCTTTGGAGCGGCTTTGCGCGCGTGTGCGAAAACGCGGGGCTCACGGCGAAGCTCGCGCGGCTGCTCCGGCCGCTGCTCGGGCGCATTTTCCCGGAGACGAGCCGGGACGAAGCCGCATTCGGCAGCGTTTCGGCCAATTTTATCGCGAATTTGCTCGGCCTCGGCAACGCGGCCACGCCGCTCGGCATCGAGGCCGTCCGCCGGATGCGCGAAAGGAGCGGCAGCGCGCGGGCGACGGACGAAATGTGCCGTTTCGTCGTGCTCAACACCGCGTCCGTCCAGCTCATCCCGGCCACGGTCGCGGCCGTGCGCGCCGGGTGCGGATGCGGCGCGCCATTTGACATTCTGCCGGCCGTGTGGGTGACGAGCCTCGGCTCCGTCGCCGCGGGGCTGCTCGCGGCGGCCTGTTTTGCGAGGGGAAAGCGGTGAGCGCGGCGCTGCTCGTCCCGGCGCTGCTGGTCTTCGCGTCGTGCTTTGCGCTTTCGCGGCGGCGGGATGTGTACGGCGACCTCGTCTCCGGCGCGGCCGACGGGCTCAGGACGCTCGCGGCCATCGTCCCGGCGCTCGTGCTGCTGCTCGCGGCCGTGTCCATGCTGCGCGCGTCCGGCGCGCTCGATCTTCTCACGCGCATCTTCGCGCCGCTGCTGCGCCGCGTCGGG
Organism: Bacteroidaceae bacterium; assembly: GCA_963626425.1. Lineage (GTDB taxonomy): Bacteria > Bacillota > Clostridia > Oscillospirales > Oscillospiraceae > CAKTOF01. The sequence continues at coordinate 639 of CAVFYN010000222.1, read as the reverse complement.
CTGCCGCCGGAGCTCGCCCCGCTCATCCTCGTCCGGCCCATTTCCGGCAGCGCGGCGCTCGCCGTCGGCGCGGAGCTCATCGCCTCGCACGGGCCGGACTCGCTCGTCGGCCGTACGGCCGCCGTCATGCTCGGCTCGACGGAGACGACGTTCTACACGATCAGCGTCTATTTCGGCGCCGCCGGCGTGAACCGGACGCGCTACGCCGTCCCGGCCGCGCTCATCGCCGACTGCGCCGGGTTTCTCCTCTCCGCGCTGACCGTCCGGCTGTTTTTCTGAAAAACTGCGCCGCCTGCGTGAAAATTCCCCGGGAAATCGGCCTCCGCAACCGTGCGTTGCGCGTTTGCCCCGCTTTTCTGGTAGCCTGCAACGGCCGTTTCTGCTATGATGGGGGCAGAAAAAGGAGGCGTTGTCATGACGATCGGAGAAAATTTGCAGACGCTGCGCAAGGCGCGCGGCCTTTCGCAGGAGGCGCTGGCCGCGCAGCTCGGCGTCTCGCGGCAGGCCGTGAGCAAATGGGAATGCGGGCTTTCCCTCAATTAAGGATACATCTACAACACCCCAAACCCACGCTTACAAATACATTGCCGAAAAAGAAATCTGAATGACAGGAGACCATACCCACCCGCGAGGGCTGGG
>CAVFYN010000221.1:3409-4897 GCA_963626425.1 Bacteroidaceae bacterium | reverse complement strand
CGCCCGGGCCGCCGCCGACGATGAGGACTTTGCGGCGCAGCCGCTGCGGCTGCGGGTGGAAATAGTCGCACTCGCGGCCGATGATCGGGTTGACGGAGCAGCGCATGACGCGGTTTGCCATCATGCCGGACTGGCACTCGCCGCAGCGAAGGCACGGCGTGATGTCGTCCGCCTGCCCGCGGATGACCTTTTTCGGCAGGAACGGATCGGCGATGAGCGCGCGGCCCATGGCGATGCAGTCCGCGCCGCCGGAGGCCAGAAACGCCTCCATATCGTCCGGCATGTTGAACGCGCCGACGGTCAGGACGGGCGTTTTGACGTGTTTTTTGATCTCGGATGCGAGATTGCTGTTTTCCATATCGCGCTGGAACGCGCCCGGGTGCATGAGCACGGCGGAGAACTCCTCCTGCTGCGTGCCGGCCGAGACGTGGATGAGGTCGACCTTGCCGTCGAGCATTTTCGCGATCTCGATGCCCTCTTCGATGCCGTAGCCGCCCTCGCAGCGCTCCGAGCCGGAGATGCGGATCTCGATGGGGAAGTTCCGGCCGACGCGCGCGCGGATCTTCTCAATGACGAGCAGCGGGAAGCGCATCCGGTTTTCCAGACTGCCGCCCCATTTGTCCGTGCGGTGGTTCGTCAGGGGAGAGATGAACTGGTGCAGCAGCCAGCCGTGGCCGCCGTGGACCATGACCATGTCGAAGCCGTAGGCACGCGCGTTTGCCGCGCCCTCGGCGAACTTGTCGGCGATCTCGTACATCTGCTCCTCGGTCATTTCCTCGACCGTGTCGCCCCATTCGTCGACGTAGCCGGACGGGCCGATGGCGTTTTTGCCGCCGATGAACTCCGGCGAGCACAGAGCGCCGCCGTGGTCGATCTCCACGGACGCCGCGGCGCCGCCGGAATGGATGGCGTCGGCCATGGCGACGAGGTACGGCGCGGCGGACGGGTCGTTGATGCCGACCTGCTGCGGGTGGCTGCGGCCGGTGTCGAGGTCGACGATGACGTCGCCGACGGTGACGAGCGCGCAGCCGCCGGCGGCGCGCAGCTTGTAATACTCCAGATTCGCGGTCGAATAGTGCTCGTCCGGGCCGAGCTCGGCCAGCGACGTCGGCGCGGAGAACATCCGGTTTTTCAGCGTCAGGCCGGCCAGCGTGATCGGCGCGGTCAGATGCGGGTACTGGTTCATGACAGGGAGCCCCTTTCCTGCTTGATTCGTACTTTGATTATAGCGCCCGCCGCGCGGATTGTAAAATTGAATATCTGCATAGCGTTCATGCGGGGCGATTCCGGGCGTGAATAAGAATCATGCTTGTTTGGTATTGTACAAATCTTTGACCTGCGAATATACTGGTAGTCAGAAAACGCGGCTCCGGCTGCGGAGCGAAGAAGAAAAGGAGTTGAGATCATGGCAAAGATCTTTACCGCCGAGGAAAAGCTCGGCCGGTGGGAGGATCAGCGTGAGATCAAGAATCTGATGGGCCGTATGTC
>CAVFYN010000221.1:1099-3399 GCA_963626425.1 Bacteroidaceae bacterium | reverse complement strand
GACATGTTTGAAAACTACTGGTCGGCCCGGCCGGATGTCTGCCTGGGCATCAACACGGGCTATTTCAAGGGCGCGGACAACGTCCGCCGCTATTACGAAAACCAGGGCGAGCGCATCGCGCTCGAAAGCCGCCTCATCTACGAGCGCTTCCCGGACAATTTCGAGGGCAAGACGCTTGAGGACGTCTACGACGTCGGCATGATGACCTACCGCCCGGTCGACACGCCCGTCATCGAGCTCGCCGAGGACGGCGAGACGGCCAAGGGCATCTGGTGCACGCGCGGGTCTTACTCGCTGCTCACCGCCGGCGGCCCGCAGGGCTTCTGGGAGTGGGGCTGGTTCGCCGTCGACTTCGTCCGCGAGGGCGACGAGTGGAAGATCTGGCACATGCTCTACCTGCGCGAGGTCGACCGCCCGTGCGGCTCGCCGTGGACCGGCGCGAAGAAGGAATATGAGGAGCTGCCGGAGTTTGCGGAGATGAAGAACTTCCGCTACGCCGAGCCGGACGTGCCCTGCGCGGTCCACCCGGAGTACAGCGCCGAGCGCCCGTTCACCCCGTCGCCGCGCCTGCCGGAGCCGTACACCACGTTTGCTGAGACGTTCAGCTATGGCATTTGAGGAGGGCTGCGAGATGAAAGTGAATGTTCCCTACACGAACGATGAGCGCGTGGAGCGCCTCTGGGACAAGGAAAAAGTCGTCCAGACCATGAATCGCCACGCCTTCTATCTGTCCAACGAAATGCGCCGCGAGGCCGTGAACGACCTCTGGGTGCAGGATGAAAATTACAAAAAGACGGCGTCGCTCGCCTACAACACCGGCTACTTCGTCGGCATGGACGAGGTCATCCGCCAGCTCGTCGTCTTCCGCGATGAGCAGCGCTACGCGCGCTTAAAGCCATACTGCGAGGCGGATCCGTCCATTGAGCTGTGCCGCGAGAATCTCGGCCTCGGCTGCTCGGAGATGCACACGGCCACGACGCACCTTGTCTACATCGCCGACGACGGCAAGACGGCCCGCTACCTCGGCTACCGCCCGGCCTATCAGTCCACCGGCCACCCGGACGGCACGGCCAGCACGTATTTCGACCTCGGCCTCGTGTTCTGCGACCTTGTCAAAGAGGGCGAGAACTGGAAGATCTGGCACCTCGTGCTTGAGCATGACCACACGATCGAGGCCGGCCACAACTACGCCGACACGCCTGTCCGCCTCGCGCCGGGCGAGGACCCGCTCGAGGCCGACTTCGGCGACCCGACCGTCAAGCACACGGTCTACGACCCGTTCTTCGGCTGGGAGTATCTGTACCAGGATATGCCGCGCCCGTACGCGGCGTACAACGACAAGGAAAGCTACGGCCCGCTGGGCGACCTCGGCAAGCCCTATTACGACCGCGAGCGCCGCTGAGGAAGGGAGGAGCGTCACATGAAAAAGAACCTGACATTTGAACAGCGCCTGCACAACGCCGAGGCCAGCCAGACCGTCGAGGAGTTCAAGGCCCGCCACGCGTATATGCACGGCATCAGCTACTCCCGCGAGGAGTGGGACTTTTTGTGGTACGACTCGGTCAACACGACCTGGGCGCACCAGTTCGGCCGCATGTGCGGCTTTGAGGAGGTCTACCTCAACTCCGTCGGCCACACGGACGACATGGCCATGCATCAGATGATGGAAATGACGAAGCGCTTCCCGGAGTATCAGGGCCACGACATCCGCTCGACCGGCACGTCCGGCGTGCACGTGCTCGCCTCGGACGTCATCGAGGTCGCGGACGACGGCCTGAGCGCCCGCTCGTTCTACCTGACGCCCGGCACGCTGACCGGCCCCATCGGCTTTGACGGCGAGCACCGCGGCGGCGTCTGGCTGTGGGAGCGCTACGGCTCGGACTTCGCGTTCGTGAACGGCGAGTGGAAATGGTTCCACGAGCAGGTCTGCCCGGACATCGCGGGCGACTATGACGTCGGCAACTGGGCGCGCAACCGCTTCCTCGACTTCATCGAGAACGACTGCACCGTCGGCGAGCTCGGCGGCCGCCCGGCGCAGCTGATGGAGCCCGGCATGCTCCACGCGGACTACACCGTCGTCCAGACCGTGCAGGACACCGTCCCGGCCCCGAAGCCGTACCGCACCATGGACAACGACAACACCTATTCGCCCGGCCGCTGGGACGCGACGTGCAAGGTCACGGTCAAGGTCGAGAAGAAGGCCGTCGCCGACCACAGCGCGCACAACGCCGAAAACCCGTTCGGCAAGATCCGCCGCGATACCTGATTTTGGTGTTCCCGGCGCGCGTCCTCTCCTGTTC
>CAVFYN010000221.1:0-1089 GCA_963626425.1 Bacteroidaceae bacterium | reverse complement strand
CTCCTGTTCCCGTCCCCGCGTGTTTGTCTGCTCATGAAATGGGCGCGCGCTGCCAAGGCACAGCGTCCCGCATCGCAAATGCGCGGTGCGGGACGTTTTTTCGCGTGACAAACGGCGAAAATCGTGCTATTATTTAGATAGAAATTCAATAATCAAACTGCAAATAAACAGTTATAAATCGGAGGAATGAATCATGGCTGAATTCCACTATGTCCCGAACGCCGGCCAGACGTACATGCCGTTTTCGGAGAACATCCACGTCCCGACGCTGCCGTTCACGCCGCTTGACAAGCCCTCGCCGGAGTATCCGACGCCCGTCGTCCGCGCGGAGTACGCCGAAAAGGGCTACATCCTCGCCACGTGCGCGCAGCATTTCCTGCCGGGCGTGAGCGCGGAGATGCTCGACTGGTTCTGGGCGAACATGGAGAAGTGCTACTATCTCTGGGCGCCCGGCTCGCACAAGCGCTTCAACTGGGTCAAGCCGCCCGTGGAGTACGGCTTCACGAAGTCCGCGCACATGATCTCGGAGGTCATGGTCCCGAACGGCCCGGTCTTCGGCGGCGACGGCGTGCAGATCAACCGTATGGACCTCGATGAGTTCCCGCTCGAGGGCTGCCTGGAGCACGCGATCTTGGAGTGCGTCCGCAACGACCTCGGCGAGTTCGTCGACGCAACGATCCACATGTGGGAGGACGTCCCCGGCGGCGCGAACCACGTCGTGTGCAGCGTCGTCAACACGCGCGTGTCGGCCCCGCCGTCGTTCGTATTCGCCAACCCCGAAGCCGCCGCCACGCCGGAGCAGAGCGCGTTCCACTCCGAGTACGAGGCGTCCATGTGGCCGAAATTCCTGCCGCAGATGTATGAACTCTGGAAGGACCACCCCGATCCGTCCCAGAACGTCCACTGCGACCTCCGCGTCAGAAAGACCGCGGAAGGGAAGTTCGAGTACATCGCGGAAAACGGCCCGGTGAAGGCGTAAAACTGAGTGAAAACCGCGGCAGGGAAGCCCTGCCGCGGTTTTTTTGCGGAATGGGAACAGCAGGACAATGCGCCGATTGCGGAATGCGCCAAGGCTCCCCTGTACAAGGG
>CAVFYN010000220.1:0-6536 GCA_963626425.1 Bacteroidaceae bacterium | reverse complement strand
TACCGCAACCGGCCAGACCCTTCGACTCCGCTGACGCTTCGCTCAGGGTGACACGTGTTTTCGTTTTCGCTGGCACTTAATCGGCTTACCGTAATCGGCAAGATTCCACGGACACTTCGTGTCCTCTGAATGACATTCTATTTTACCGCGCGCCGCAATCAGCCTTGCGGGCGGATGATATCCGCCCCTACAGGACTGCGCCCTTCGCGTCTGCACCGCGCCGATTACGGTATGCACTTTCCGGCTGGCTCCCCTGCAAGGGGAGCTGTCGGCGGAGCCGACTGAGAGGTTCAAATGCTGCCGTTTTTGCATAGCGCTTCCGCAAATTCGATACCGCAAAAACCTCTCCGGCACGCCGTTCCGGCGTGCCACCTCCCCTTTCAGGGGAGGCCTGGGTGCGTGCTTCTGTTTTTCACCTTCCCATCACAAAAACCCCGCCGCCCCGAAAGGGGCGGCGGGGTTGCTTTTCTCAATCTCACAGCGGGCGGACCGTCAGAATTGAGATCTTCCCGTCCACGATGCGTTCGATCTTTGCCTGGACGTGGAGGTACTGGCCGCCGTAGGAGACGAAATAGTCGGCGGTGTTCTCGTCGGTGATGACCGGGTCGGAGATGTGGATGACGTTGAAGAAGAATTTATTGCGGAAGAACATCTCCACGGCCGTGCGGCCGCAGACGTGGAAATTTTCCATGTTGTTGCCGATGGGGCAGTAGTCAAACAGGCGGCACTTGGGCGAGAAGCACTCGGCCAGCGCCTGATAGTCCTGCGCGAGCATGGCGTCAATGTACTGCTGGATCATAGTGCGCGACCTCCTTAATAGACTTTCTCGGAATTGAGCAGCGCGTCCGTTCCGCCGTCGCAGAACAGCACGACGCCGTTTAACCCGTGCGCCTGATGCGAGACGAGGAAGCAGATGGCCGAGGCGATGTCCGCCGGGTCCATGAGGCAGTCCTCGTGGTAGTGGATCGGGATGGGGAGGGCGAGGCAGGCGTCCCACATATGGCCCTCGAGCTTGGCGGTCATGGCCGTGGCGACGTTGCCGGGCGCGATGGCGTTGAGGTGGACGCCGCGCGCGGCCCAGTCGGACGAGACGCGGCGGACCCAGCGGGCGAGGGCGTACTTCGTCGCGACGTACATCGGGTGGCAGTTCGAGGCGACGTCGTAATTTTCGACGAGGCGCAGCACGCGGTCCTCGTCGAGGCCGTCGCCGTCGCCGTTGTTGAGCGCGTCGACGACGTCGCGGCGCAGGACGCCCTGCGAAATGGTGTTCGACGAGACGACGACGCAGTAGCCCTTGCGCTTTTGCAGAAGGTCAAAGCAGCCCTCGCAGAGCACCTGCGTGCCGAAATAGTTCACGGAGATGATGAGCTTCAGGTTGCCGCACGTGGCAGAGACGCCCGCGCAGCACACAAGGCCGTCCAGGCCGTTGCCGCACAGCTCATGCAGCTCGTCGATGACGGCCTGGCGGCCGTCGCGCGTGGCGAGGTTGGCGTTGATGTCGCCGTCTTTCATATCAATGTTATAGACCATATGGCCCTGCGCGCGGAGGTATTCGACCGTTTTCGCGCCGATGCCGCTCGAGCCGCCGGTCACTGCGTAAATGCCCATAACAAAACATCCTTTCTGTGGGGGATCCCGGCTTTGTCCGGTTTCTGAATTTATTATAGGCAAATTTTCCGGATTTGCTCTGTCCATTTGCACAAACATTTCCGCGCACTTTATGCAAAAATAAAAACAAGACCTGTCTCAAACAAGACAGGTCTTGTGAAAAATCTGACTTACTCGGCCGCGAGCAGCAGATGCTGCACCTCCGCGCCGGTTGAAAGCGACACGACGATGATCTCGCTGCCGCCGCAGATGTAGAGATTTTCGCCGATGCGCGCGCCGCGGATGTTGTAGATCCAGTCGGAAAGCTCGTAGCGGCCGAGCTCGGTGAACACGCCGCCTTCATACGAGCAGATGACGTAGTAATCCGTCCACGACTCGTCCGTGTACGCCTCGGCGGCGAAGCCGATGACGTTTTTCTCCGGGTCGATGCAGAGCGCCTTCGCGTTCGACTCGGCGGGGGAGTAGTCAAAGTCCGTGACGGTCGTCACGATCTCGCGCAGGTTTTCGGGATCGGAGCTGTCGTACATCGCGAGCTTGATGCCCTCGGTGCGGTTCGATTCCTCCCCGACGTCCTGCCCAAGGCCGAAGAGCAGGCCGTCCGACCAGACGTGCAGATAGCTCGAGTAGCCCGGCAGCTTTAGCGCGCTCTTGACGATCGGCGCGGCCGGGTCGCTCAGGTCGACGGCGAAGAGCGGGTCTGTTTCGCGGAACGTGACGAAGTAGACCATGTCGCCGTCAAAGCGGACGGAGTAGACGCGCTCGTCGTCGGCAAGGCCGGTGAGGGAAGAGACCTCGTTCAGGTCAAGATCCAGCACGTACAGCGCGCAATTCATGTCGTCCGAGACGGATTCATAGTTCGTCCAGCCGTGCTTTTCGTCGGAATAGAGGCGGTAGACGCTCTCGTTCGTGCTGACGACGGCGCGGAAATAGCCGTCCGTCTCGTCAAAGCTGTACTGATTGAGCGGATAGCCCGGAAGCGTGCCCGACGCGGCGAGCGTCAGGCCGCCGGAGGCCGCGACGCGCAGGATCTGCGTGGACGAGGCGCTCGTGTGCTCCGTGACGGTGTAGCCGTCCTCGGTGTACGGCTCGCCCGCCGTGTCCGTCCAGTCCTGCGAAATGAGGTAGAGATTGTCGCGGCTCATATAGAGCGTGTCGCACCCGCCGAGGACGCTCAGCTCGCCGACGGACGCGCCGGAGGCCAGGTCGATGGCCTGCACGACGGCGTAGCCCGTCGAGCTGCGGATCTCGGGGATGTAAATGCAGTCGCACGCCATCAGGCGCGCCGCGCCGGACTCGTAGACGCACGGGACGAAGCCGTAGGGATCGTCTTTGTCCGCGTCGTAGACGTAGTAATTCGTCACGAGGTACAGCACCCCGTCCGCCACGCGCGAGCCGGACAGGTAGCCGTCCTGCGCGAGGTCGGCCACGAGCGCGGGCGCGGCCGGGTCGGAGACGTCGTAGATGCGCACGCCCATCGTCGTCGTGTCCGTGTAGCTCTCGACGGCGGCGTCGTAGCCCCAGCGGTAGCTCTCATAGAGCACGGCCACGCGGCCATCCGAAAGATACAGCTCCGAGCCGTAGCAGCTCATGGACAGGTCGCCGTCCGTCTCGTCCTCGCACACGCGCGTCTCGCTCACGACGGCTGTGTTTTCGCCGTCCGCGCGGGCGATGGTCAGCGTGACGCCGTCGCGCAGGATGTAGAGATATTCGCCGTCCGTTTTGACGATGTCGCCCTCGTCGACGCCGTCGACCTGCGTGTTCGTGTCGGTGTAGACGGCGTCGGCGCTGTCCGTTGCGGCGGACGTTTCGCTCTCGGCGGGCGATACGACTACGTCGTCCATGACGTCGTCAACGGCCATGTCGCCCGGGCTGGAAAGCGCGCCGTCGACGGCGATCTCCTCGCTCTTCCAGCCGCCGTAGCCCAGATTTACGGACTCAAAAAGCTCGTCATACGACTCGGCCGCGTGTACGCCGGAAAGGCCCTCGGCCGCGGGCGCCGGGTCCGGCGTTTTTTCGGACTGCGCGCCGGCGTCCGGCGTCGTCTCGCCGGTCTGCGGCGAGGCTGTGTTGTCCGGCGTGGATTCGACGACCTTGTCGCCGGCCGTCGTGTTTCCGCCGCACGCGGTCAGCGCGCCGAGCGCGAAAACCAGCGCCAGAAGCAGCGCGAGCGTTCTTTTTCCCGTTTTCATGGCGGTTCCTCCTTATTTTATATTGGATGCGTGATTTCCAATTTCTTCTCGATACCCATTGGACGACGGCGGGCCGCGCCCGGTTCCCGGAAATGCGAATTTATTTGGCGGCGCGGGCGCTTGATTTTATTTTGCACCCGTGGTATGCTTATGTCAACTTCCGGGCAGGGGCTGCCCGGCATCATTCTACCACAATTTCTTTCGTTCAGGGAGGTATTCTTATGAAGCGACTGACGTGCCTGCTGCTCGTGCTCGCGACGGTGTTCGCGCTGGCCGTCCCGGCCTCGGCGGCGGAGTTTTCCGACCTGCCGAAAACGAGCCAGTTCTATGACTATATGCAGGACCTGTACAACCGCGGCATCTTCACCGGCTACTCCGACGGCACCATCCGCCCGGGCGCGACGACGACCGTCGCGCAGGCGCTGACGCTGTTCGCCCGCTTTTACGAGCTGACGGACGCCGACAAGCAGTACATCTATCAGGACTACGGCGACAAGGTCCGCGCCATCGTGCCGAGCGGCACGGCGACGGTGTACGTCAACGCCCTGTCCGTCTGCCTGGCCGCGGGCATCGTGAAGGAGAGCGAGCTGCGCGCCTATTCCTCGCTCAACGAGAAGATCACGCGCGAGGACATGTCCGTCTACCTCGTGCGCACCATGCAGCTCGAGGACGAGGCGCACTCGCGCGAGTACGCGTCGCTCAAGTTCACCGACAGCGAGAAAATTTCCTCCGACGCACTCTTTGACATCGACCTGCTCGTCGACCTGAAGATCATCTCCGGCTACTCCGACGGCGCGTTCCACCCCGAGCGCACGTCGACGCGCCAGGTCGTCGCGAAAATGATCTCGCTGTCGCTGACGTACTTAGAGGAGAACAAGATCAGCCTCGTCATTCCGGGCTATCACAACACCGCCCGCTTTGAGGGCATCCTGACCGCGTTTGACGACGCGTCCGTCACCGTCACAGGCACGGACGGCCTCGCCCGCCGCTTCGCGCGCGGCGCGAACAGCGCCGTTACGGTCAATAATTCCACCGCCAATCTCGCGGCCGCGCACATCGGCAGCTTCGTCTCCGTCACGGCGCAGGGTAATGACCTTCTGACCGCTTCCGTCACCTACGCCTCCGGCACGGAGTACGTCCAGGGCAAGATCTCCTACCTGTCCTCCGCCGCGCTGACGGGCGATTACATCGCCGTCCTCAAGTCCGACGGCAAGACGGAGCAGTGCACCGTCTCCAAGACGACCGTCTACTCCGGCGCGGACGCCAAGACGGCCTATGACACCCTCAAGGAGGGCCAGTTCGTCACGGTCGAGCGCAAGAGCGGCATCGCCACGCGCGTTTTCGTGACCGAGAGCGCCAAGACGCTCTCCGGCACCGTCACGGCCGTCAATTACGCCACCGAGGGCGCGGCGCTGCTCGTCACGGACAGCGCGGGCGCTGTCTGGTCGTTCCCCATCTCGTACACGGCCCTCCCGGCCGTGGAGAATGCGGGCCTTTCCGAGAGCTTCACGGCCCTTGCCGCGGGCGATAAGGTCACGCTGACGATCGACGGCCTCACAATCACGAAGATCGCGCGCCAGTCGACCATGAACGAGTACACCGGCAAGCTGACCTACGTCGGCCAGTCCACGAGCGCGACGCAGTGGACGCTGACGCTTGCGGACAATTCGACCGTCACGCTGACCGTCTCCCCGGCCGCGGCCGTCACGAGCGCGCAGGGCGGCAAGCTGACGATCGCGTCCATCGGCCTCGGCGACACGCTGACCGTCACGACGGCCGACACTGTCATCACGAAGGTCGTCCGCACCGCGCAGGGCGGAGCATCCGGCCAGCCGGGCGCGACGGTGTCCATTTCCGGCACGGTCCTGAACGTCGACACGAAGACCGGCACGATCCTCGCGCTGCTCGGCGGCAATTCGCCGCTGTCCATCACGGTCGGCTCGGCGCGCCTTCAGAACACGAACGGCACGACCGTCATGCTCAGCTCCGTCAAGGCCGGCCAGAGCTTCCTGGCCTACGGCGCGTATTCCGACACGGGCGTGTTCGCGCCGACGCTCATCATCTTCAACTGATTTTTGACTCTCCCGCGGCGGCTCGCCAACCGGCGGGCCGCCGCCTTTTTCGTTTAACGGCGCAAAAATGCGCGCATACTTCCCCTGAGGTGATCTTTTTTCATGAAAATCAAGCAGAAATTCCTGGCCGGGCTGCTCGCGGCCCTCGCGCTCGCGCTTTTAATCGGCTGCGCCGCGAAGCCGTCCGACAAGCCGTACCGCTGCACGGTCGAGGTCGTGTGCGGCGACGCCCTCGCGCATTCGGACGCGCTGGACGAAAAGCTGCTCGACATCCTCCCGGACGACGGCGTCATGCTCCGCCCGCTGGACGTCGATTTTGAAGACGGCGACACGGCGTGGGATGCGTTCCAGACCGCCGCGCAGAGCGCGAAGCTCCAGTACGAGACCGACGGCACGGGCGAGAGCGCCTATCTCATCGGCATCGGCAATCTCTACACCGGCGACGCGGGCGATCAATCCGGCTGGCTCTTCGAGGTCAACGGCCAGAGCCCCGACGTCGGCTGCGGCCGCTACGAACTCCAGGACGGCGACGCCGTCACGTTCCGGTACGTGTACGATTTCAACGAGTACTTCGCGGAATAAAAAAAGAGCGGCCTGAGGCAGGGCCAGACAAGAAACCATAGCCCGCACGAAGCGTATTTCCGCCCCTGCGTTCACAATTTTCCCT
>CAVFYN010000219.1:4243-13757 GCA_963626425.1 Bacteroidaceae bacterium | reverse complement strand
GGAACGTATAGCCCGCGCGCGTGGGGTCCGCGGCCGCGATGGGCGCGCCGAAGCGCGCGTAGATTGGCTCCGTACCGTAGCCGCCGCCGAGCTCAAAGCGCATGAGGTAGTAATACCGGTCATAGTAGAGCTCAATGACCGTGCTGCCGTCGGCGGCGATGCGGGTCCCGGCGTCATAGCGCAGGGCGTAAAGCCCCGGCGTCTGCCGCGCGAGGCCGTCGCCGACCGGCTCGCCCGTCCGGCCGGTGCGAAGCTCGGTTGTTGTCAGGTCATACTCGTCCGAGTCCACGCGCTGGTCGTAGTGCAGGACCGTGAACGTCGTCTCGGCCGGGTAGTACGTCACGACGTAGCTGCGGTCGCCGTCCAGATCCTCCAGGTCGATCTCGACCGTCTCCTGATCCGGCGCGTAGCCCGTGACGGCCGGGCTCTGGACGCTCTGGCGCAGCGCACTGCCGTAGGCGACCTGCGCCGTCCAGCTCGGCGCGGCGCGGGTGCCGTCTGAAAACAGGTATTCGACCGAAATGAGGCACAGCCCCGCCTGCGGCGCGGCCGTAAGCGCATCGTCCGGAGCCTCGGCCGCGTCCGGAGCGATCTCCGGCGCGTTCGCCTCCGCTTCCTCCTCCGTCAGCATGACCGTGACCGGCCCGGCGAGGACGGTTTCGCCCGCGGCGTAGCGCAGCGCGGCCGCGCCGCCGTCCAGCGCGCTGGCGATGAGCGCGTAGCTGACCGTCAGCGTCCGCTCCGTCTGCCCCGCGATGTTCACCCACGTTTCGCCGCAGGCGATCTGCCACTGTCCGGCCGCGTCCGTGTCCGCCGTGACCGTCTGCCGCTCATCGGGCGCGAGCGCGATGGTCTCCGCCGCCTCGCTGCCGCAGAGCACCATTGCCTCCGCGTCCGCGGCCGCCCAGCCGTTCGGCAGGAGCGACACGAGCGCGGCGGCGCACAAAAGCCATGCGATCACTCGTTTTTTCATCTGCGGCACCTCCTCAGCGCTCCGGCCAGCCGGCCGCCTCGCGCGCGGACGCGCCGTTGTTGGCCAACTGCACGGCGTACGCCTGCGCGTCGACGGCGGCCTTCGCGCCCTGATACGAATTGTCCATCGAGGCCGCAAACGTCACGGCCGTGAGCACGGGCTCCGTCGTCTCGCCGGGCGCGAGGGCGCGGCCGTAGTAATAGTACCCGTCCTGCCCGTCGACCCAGCCCGTCTGCCCGAGCGTAAGGCCGACGGCCTCCGCGCCGAGCGCCGCGCCGTCCGCGCCCGTCACGCGCTTATCCAGCCGCACGCGCACCCACGCGGGCGCGGAGCCCGTGTTCTCCACGACGGCGATCTTCGTCACCCTGGCGCCCGGCATGACGCCGGATGCGTCCTCAAACGGCTGCGTTTTCTCCTCGTCGGCCCACTCATGCAGCGCGATGGAGATCCTGCCGCTCGTGATGAAGTTCTCCGCGCGCGCTTCGGCGCTGAAGTACGCGGTCGTCCCGGCCGCGCCCACGATCAGAAGCGCCAGCGCAGCCGCCAAAAGAAATGCTCTTCTCATGCTCCTACCTCCCATCGGTCACAGGGAAAGACCCGCCGCGCGGCCCCTTCCCGGCGGCCTGCACCCGCGGGTGCAGACCGGAAGAATCAGGCGTCGAACGCGGCCCACGCGGCCGCGGCGTTTTCAAAGCCGTCGGCCTGGATGGCGTCGGCCTCGACGAGGACGGAGAACGTCCCGTCCGGCAGGAGCTGGGCAAGCTCCTCACCCGTGACGTCCGCGTCCATGTGGACGGTGCCCCAGACGTTCCAGTACGTCATCGCGCCGGGCGCGAGCTTCTCGGTGCGCGTGAACGTGTAGACGTTGTAGAAAACGCCGCCGCGCTCCACCGTGCCGGAGTCGTCATAGGCCATGGTGAACTCGCCGCTCTTCATAGCCGTCGTCGTGAACATGCGCGAGTTGAGCACGGCCGTGTCGAGCGCCGCCGGGAACAGGACGCGGATGCGGATATAGGCGTCGTTCTTGCCGGTGTTCACAACGTAGGGCATCTTGTGATAGCTCTGGCCGGGACTCAGGCGGACGTTCTCGCAGGTGTAGTTTTCGGCGTCGGCCTTGATCTGGTCGTCCGTGTAGAACGTGTCGCCGGCTTTATAAGGACTCTCGTTGCCCGAGCCGAGCTTTTCAACGTCCGACCAGAGCTCGGACGTGCTCGTCGCGCCGTTCGCGACGCCCGCGTTCTCTCGGTGGAGGTTGGACTCGAGCAGGTCGATCTTCACGTCGCCGACCGTGAACGTGTTCTCAGCCGATTTCGTGTCCGTGAAGTACGCGAGCGACGCGCCCGCGGCGGCCACGACGGCCAGCGCGAGGCACAGGCAGCTGATGAGAATTTTCCGTTTCATGTATGTACCGTTCCTTTCTTTCCAGGCGCCCTTACGCGTTTGCGATATCCCACGCGGCCGCGGCCGACGCGACCGTCGCCTGCTGGACGGCGTAGGCCGTGAACGTGAGCTTCGGCGTCTTGTCATTGCCCGTGAGATCGTGGATCTGCCCGCTCGTGATGTCGGCGCTCACGGTGATCTTGTTGCCCTTGAGGACAGCAAACGACGTCTCCGCCGTCACGGCAGCGACCTGGCGGTAGTAAACGCCGCTCTGGCCCTCAAGCGCAGTCCAGCCGTCGGCGATCTCGTAGCTGACACCGTCTAAAAACGTGCCCGTCTGCTCGACTTTCACGAACAGCCAGCAGGCCTCGCTGCCCGCCGCGACCTTGACGGTCGGGTCCTTGCTGATGTCCACGCCCGGGACGATCTTGTAGCTGCTGCCCGTCGATTCGTCCAGCGTCAGGCCGATGTCACCATAGGTGAACGTGTTTTCCTTCGCCGCCGTCGTCGCCGTCAGGTAGGCCCATGTGCCCAGCACCGACGCGCCGACGAGCAGCAGCGCGCAGAGCATGACGATGATCGCCCTGCGCCCGGTTTTCGTTTTCATTGCGCGGTTCCTCCTTGATTTTTCTCAATATCGGGAGCCTTTCGGCGTTTCCCTTCTCGTTTTTCCGCCCCGATGAGCTCGGGCAGCAGCACGCTCAGCGCCGCCAGCGCGCCGACGGCGACCGTCAGCGCCCGCCCGGCGGGCCTTTGCAGAAATTCGGCCGCGTAGCCGAGGTACGGGATCGTCCAGACCGGCGTGCCGATGACGTTGCGTGCATGCACGAGCGCGCCGTCGACCGCGTCATTCGCGTCGCCCTTCGTCCGGAAGCGCAGCACGTCCGGGTCCTCCTCATCCGGCACGACCTCCACGACGCGGTGCGTCGCGGCGGTGTTTTCGTCCAGCAGGAACGTGATGACCGTCCCGGGCGCGATGTCCGCCGGGTCGATTTTCTTCACGTAGACGATCGCGCCCGTGTGATACGCCGGCTCCATCGAGCCGGAGAGCACGCTGTACACCTGCAGCCCGACGAGCCTCGCGCCCGCGAGCAGCACCGCCAGCGCCGCAATGGCCGCCACGAGCGCCCACGACACCACGTTCCAGACCGCTCTTGCCGCTTTTTTCATAGGTACCGCCCCTTTCTCTCTTGGCTGGTAAAATGGTAGCATTGCCCAATCGAAAAATCCGTCGAACGAGTGCATCGCTTCCTGTAATTGTCATTTAATTACAAGAAGCGTTCGCTAATCATTGTTGTATTAGGAATTACATCCAATAATTTATGATTATTTCCATAACGATAACATGTATTTCTAGATTATGCAACATTTTTTGACAAATATTTTACGACTACGTCAAATCGTCGAATGGATATGATAGTGAGAGGCAGGAGGTGCAGCCATGACAGAGGAATTCGTGCGCGAGCGCATCACGCAGCTGCGGCTGAAAAAGGGCGTCTCGGAATACAAAATGAGCTACGACCTCGGCCACAGCCGGGGCTACGTCTACAACATCTCCTCCGGGAAGGCGCTCCCGCCGTTCCGGGAGTTTTTCGCGATCTGCGACTATTTTGACATCACGCCGCAGCAGTTCTTCGACGAAGAAGCCGCGCAGCCCGCGCTCGAGCGCAAGGCGCTCGACGGCCTCCGCGCCCTCAGTGAGGACGACGCGGAGCTCGTGCTCGCGCTCATTGAGCGCCTGGGCAAAAAATAAGACGCAGCCCTCCGGCTGCGCCCGCTATGCACAAAGAAAACCCCGGCCGCCATATGGCAGCCGGGGTTTTGTACTGTTGAGTTAACCGATCTCGGCGCACTGCGCGGCGAACGCGGCGGCGGCTTCGGACGCGGTTTCGTACTCGCCCGCGCCGAAGGCGTTGCAGACGGCCACGAACGCGTCGCGCACGGCATCGGGCACGCTGCCGTCGTTCACGAACGACGCTTCGACGAACGCCGGCTCATAGATGGCCGCGTAGCGCGCGTCGCCGCCGCCGGACGTGACGGACGGCATGCCCTTCGTGGCGGCCATGGCGTCGAGCTGCTCGCGCGTGGCGAGAAAGCGCAGGAACTCGACCGAGATGTCCTTCTCCTCCGAGTCCTTGTTGACGGAGAAGCCGTACCACGGCTCGGAATAGGCATACACGCCGTCCTCGCCGAACGGGACGTACATGAACTCATACTCAAACGGCGCGGCGCTGAACGTCTCGGGCTTCGACTCGCGCTTTTTCATACCGCTGACGCACTCGGACAGGCAGACGTAAAACGGCATGTCGCCCTCGAAGAAGGCCATGATGGAGCCGTCGTAGTTGTCGGCCGGGTAGGTGCAGTTGAGTTCATAGTCCGTGTAGCCACTCTCCACGATCTCCGCGAGCTTTTCCAGCGCCGGGAGGACGGCCGCGCCCTCCGTGTCCGCGCCGGAGCGCATGGCGTCCAGCGTGTCCGGGTCCCCGGCGAGCAGGTTCATGGCCATGCTGACGGCCAGCTCGCCGTAGACGTGCTGCTCCGAGCCCTGGATGGGCGTGTAGCCGCGGGCCTTGAGCGTCTCGAGCGTGTAGAGGAAATCGTCATAATCCTGCGGGACCGTCAGGCCCTCCTTGGCCAGGAGCGTCTTGTTCACGACGACGCCGCACGGGTTCATGGCCAGCGGCAGGCGCAGCAGCGCGCCGTCCACCGTGCAGTCGCTCAGCGCGTCGGGCAGGACGGCCGAAGCGCTGATCCCCTCGGCCGACAGGTCGAGGCAGCGGTCGGCGACGTAGTAGTCCGTGTAGTCCGGCTGCTTGAGGTTCATGTCGTCCGTCATGAAGATGTCGACGCCCGCGTTGCTCTCGAGATAGTCCGGCAGCAGATAGGCCGTGTTGTGGTCGTAGAGGAACGTGACGTTCGGGTAGATCTCGTTGAACGCGTTGATGGCCTGATCGAGCGCCTCAAAGTTGCCCATGAAGCCCGCGATCTCGACCGTCGCGGTCAGCTCGGTGTCCAGGCGCGGCGAAAACACGCCGTCGTCCTCGGGCGTCTCGGCCCCGGCGTCGGGCGCGGAGCCGGTGGACGTGTCGGAGGCAGCAGGTGCGTCGGTCTTGGGCGCGTCCGCGGCCGGGGTGTCCGTTTTCCCGCCGCACGCGCACAGGCTGAGCGCCATGGCCGCGGCCAGGATCATCGCAAGGAGCTTTTTCATTCTCTTTCCTCATTTCTACGGATCTCTCCGTTTTTTACGGCTTGCAGCACGCGCAGCAGCTGGTCCATGTCGACGGGCTTTGCGACGTGCGCGTCCATGCCGGCGTCCAGACACGCCGCGATGTCCTCGGCAAACGCGTCGGCCGTCATGGCGACGACGGGGATGGTGCGAGCGGCGGGCCTGCCGCTGCGGCGCAGCGCGCGCGTTGCTTCGCGGCCGTCCATGACGGGCATCTGCACGTCCATGAGCACGAGGTCATACGCCGGCGCGTCCGCGCGCTCGAGCAGCTCGACGCACTTTTTCCCGTTTTCCACGCGGTCGGACGATACGCCGTGCTCGGCGAGCAGGATGTGGATGATCTCCCAGTTGAGCTCGTTGTCCTCGGCGACGAGCACGCGCATGCCGGTAAATTCCGCGCCGCCCTCCGGCGCGTCGGCGGACGAGCCGACCTGCGGCAGCGCGGGCGCCGTCGGCAGCGTGAGCGTGACGGTAAAGCGCGTGCCCGCGCCCGGCGCGCTCTCGCAGGCGATCGTGCCGCCCATGAGGTCGACCATCTGCCGGACGATGGCAAGGCCGAGGCCCGAGCCCTGGATGGTGTTGATGCGGCTGTCCGTCGCGCGGATGAACGAGGTGTACATCGTTTTCTGGAACTCCTCGCTCATGCCGATGCCGTCGTCGGCGACGACAAAGCAGAGCTGCGTGCTCTCCGGGTCGTCCGCCGCGTCCTGCTCGCGGACGGAAAAGCGGACGTGGCCGCCCGATTCGGTGTATTTCACGGCGTTTGTGAGCAGATTGATGAGCACCTGCCGGATGCGCAGCGCGTCGCCCACGACGACGTCGTACGGGAGCTCCGGGCAGTCGAGCGTGAACGTCAGGCCGCGGTCGGACGCCTCCTGCCCGATCATGGCCGCCAGCTCGTCGACGGCGCCGCGGACGGAGAACGCCGCGGGCGTGAGCGTCATGCGGCCGCTTTCGACTTTGGAGATGTCGAGGATGTCGTTGATGAGCGTGAGCAGATGGCTGCCGCTGCGCGCGACCTTGTTCAGGCAGTCGCCGACGACATCCGGCTCATCGAGATGGTGCCGCGCGATCTCCGTCATGCCGAGCACGGCGTTCATGGGCGTGCGGATGTCGTGCGACATGGACGAGAGGAACTGCGTCTTGGCCATGTTCGCCTTTTCGGCCTCACGCACCGCGCCGCGCAGGCGGCGGTTGATGGAGAGAATGTGCAGCCCGTCGATGATCACGAGCAGAAGAAGCGTCCCGCAGATGATGAGCGCGACGCTCCAGTCCGTCCCCTCGGTGTTGATGTCCGCGGCCGGGATATAGCCCAGCAGGCAGACGTCCGAGTCGACCGACAGGCGCGAATAGTAGAAATAGCAGTCCTTTCCCGCGGAATTGCGATACTGCAGCAGGCCGGACTCCGTCCCGGCCAGCTGCGCGGCCAGGTCGTTGACGCGGTTGTAGTCATCCTGGAAGTTATAGCCGCGGATGAATTCGAGAAAGCTGCTCGAGCGCAGCGAGGGCGACTGGACGATATAGCCGCCGTCGCGCGCGATGAGGCTGATCTCCGCCGTGGGGAACTCCGTCGGGAACACCCACGAGCGCTGCATGTAATCCACCGGGATGAGACGCAGCAGGAGCATGTCCTTGTCCGTGCCGTCGTCCTGCAGGATCGTGACGCGCGCGCCGACGCTGATGACCGTGCGCTGCACCTCGCCGACGCGGTATTTGCCGAGGACGTAGACCTCGTCCGGCCCGGCTGTGAGCATTTTCTGCATTTTGTCGATCGCGCGCTGCGCCGCCTCGGTGCCGATCTGCGCCATCTCCTCGTAGCAGTGCACCCAGGGGACGCCGTTGCGCTCGACGGTCGAGCGGGCGGACAGGTCGTCGAGGTCGACGAGGTGGGCCATGCGGTCGGCGTGCGTGTTCGTCGTGCGGATGTAGCCGAGCGCCTCGTCGGCCGTCATATGCTGGCTGGAGATATAGGCCGCCCAGTCGTCGACATAGCCCTTTTCCGTAGACAGATAGTTCTCCGAGACCTTTTTGAGCGACTCGACCGTCGTGCAGAACACGTCCAGACGCATCGCGTCCTTCTGCCGCTGGTTCGCGTCGGAGTAGAGCACCGCCGTCGCGATCATGGCCAGCACGAGGATCACATTGCACAAAAGAAGCAGCGCGTTCTTTCCCCCGCCCGTCCGCCTGGCCGGCGGAGCCCCGGGCGCGCCGGACGGCGCGCGGCGCTTTGATTCGTTCTTCATTGGCTCATTCAATCCTTCGCCCGTCCTTGCGGGCGCATTTTTACATACATTATATAAATTTAACACAACACACTTCACATTGCAACACATCCCGTGTATTTCCGGGCGCTTCCGGCAAAATCCGCCGCCCGCTGCGCAGTGCGCCGCGCGCGTCGCTTTCATTTATTGAAACCGCACAATTTTCCCTTTGTGCATTTCTACAATATTTCCGAATTTCTGCTTTTTTACATAAACTTCGGTTGCGAACTCGTGTGATCTATGTTATACAATTAACATAGATTTCAGACCGGAGGTCATTGCAATGACGCATCAGGAATACTACGACTCCAAGCTCATCACGCTCGAGCAGGCGCTCGATCTCATCCAGTCCGGCGACTGTGTCGCCTCCCGCCACTATGGCGACGAGACGTGCACGGTCCTGCGGAACATCCACAAGATCGCCGACCGCGTCGAGGGCGTCACCGTCTGGCTCAACAATCCGCAGGAGGACTACCCCTTCCTCTCCATGCCCGAGCTCAACGGCAAGATCGACATCCTCACCGCGTTCTACGCCGCGCCGCACCGCCGCATCCACGACATGCACCGCGTGAGCTACGCGCCGAACAACCTGCACTATCTCGCCCGCTGCATGTCCGACGTCAAGCGGCCGAACATTTTCTTCATGACCGTCGCGCCCATGGACAAAAACGGCTTCGTGCTCTGCTCGTGCTGCCTGCAGTATGAGCTCGAGCTCATGGAGGCGGCCGACACCGTCGTGTTCCAGGTCAACCGCAACGTCCCGCACACGTACGGCCAGGTTCACATCCCGATCGAAAAGGCGGACTACATCATCGAGGAAACGAACGAGCCCATCGTCTACGCGCCGGAATACCCCATCACGGAGAGCGACCGCGCGCTCGCGAAGAACATCGCCTCGCTCGTTGACGACGGCGACTGCATCCAGTTCGGCATCGGCAGCCTGCCCGGCGCCGTGGCCGAGGCGCTCTCGGACAAAAACGACCTCGGCGCGCACACGGAGATGTTCAGCTCGCCCATGGGCAAGCTCATGAAAAACGGGAACGTCAATAACTCCCGCAAGAATCTCAACCGCGGCCAGAGCATCTGCACGTTCATGTGGGGCGACGAAGAATTTTATGATTATGTCAACTACAATCCCGCCATCCGCGTCTTAAAGTCCAGCTACGTCAACGACCCGTTCGTCATCGCGCAGAACGACCACATGGTCTCCATCAACTCGGCCATGCAGGTCGACCTGACGGGCCAGATCTGCTCCGAGCGCGTCGGCTTCACGCAGTTTTCCGGCACGGGCGGCGCGTATGACTTCGCCTACGGCGCGTTCCACTCCAAGGGCGGCAAGGGCATCATCGCCGTGAAGGCCACGGCGAAAAAGGGCACGGTCTCGCGCATCGTCGTCGGCCTCGACTTCGGCTCCGTCGTGTCCATCCAGCGCAACATCGCCGACTACATCGTCACCGAGTACGGCATCGCCCACGTCCGCAACCTCTGCGTCCGCGACCGCGTGCAGGCGCTCATCAACATCGCCGCGCCGCAGTTCCGCGACCAATTACGTGAGCAGGCCAAGCAATATAAACTTTGGTAAAACAAAAAAACGCCCCGGAAGCAGCAGCTTCCGGGGTGTTTTTTTATGCTTCCGTCTCGCCCGCCGGCATTTCTTCCGGCGCGGTTTCCGGT
>CAVFYN010000219.1:0-4233 GCA_963626425.1 Bacteroidaceae bacterium | reverse complement strand
GCGGGGCTCGGCGGCGGGCAGGCCGTCGGGGTAGGCGCAGTATTTTTTCAGGGCGCGCTCCATGTCGCCGTGGACCAGGATGCTCAATCGCGCGATGATCTTCTCCGGCTCTTCCTTCATGCCGTCTCGGATCCAGGCGAGCAGCAATCCGACGAACGCGTACTTATAAAAATCGGCGATGAACTGCTTGTCCTCGTCGCGCACGCTGACGCCGATCCGCCCGGCCGTCTCCTCGACGACGTCGGCGAGCAGGCCGTATGTCACGCTGTAGAGATACTGCTCGATGTGCTCGCGGCTGATGGAGTGATAGATGTTGCTGACGAACGAACGGTCGTCGAGCACGGCTTTGAAGATGTTGTAAAAGCCCTGCTGCCACGTCCCGTAGGTCTTGTTGCCCGCGATGGCGCGGCTCGCGTCCTCCATGCACGTCCATTCGGCGAGGTCGTAAATGTCCGTAAAATAATAGTAAAACGTCATGCGGCTCACGCCGCAGTCCTCTGCGATGTCGCTGATGGTGATCTTGCTGAGCGGCTTCTGATGCAGCAGATTTTTCAGGCTGGCCGACAGCGCTTTTTTCGTGATCTGGCTCATGGCGCGTCTCCTTTTCCGGTTGAGAAATCTTCTTTTGCACATTATAGCATAGGGTTTTGTAAAAAAGAAAGTCCCGAAGCGCCGTTTTTTGAACAAATCGCGCCCGGTGTAAAAACTTCTGACAAGCCCGCGATTTTGCAAATTGTGCGCGCGGAAAAAGCGGGGTATCATGCAGTCAATGAAACAAAACAGCGAAAGCTGAATCTTACGGAGGTATGCATCATGTATTATTCCAGCGGCAACTACGAAGCGTTCGCGCATCCGAAAAAGCCCGAGGGCGTCGACCACAAGTCGGCCTATATCATCGGCTCGGGCCTCGCGGCACTGACGGCCGCGTGCTATCTCGTCCGTGACGGCCAGATGAAGGGCGAGCATATCCACATTTTCGAGAAAGACCCGACGGCCGGCGGCGCGTGCGACGGCATGAACTACCCGAACCTCGGCTACGTCATGCGCGGCGGCCGCGAGATGGACAACCACTTTGAGGTCATGTGGGACCTGCTCCACTCCATCCCGTCGCTTGAGACGAAGGGCGCGAGCGTGCTCGACGAATACTACTGGCTCAACAAAGAGGACCCGAACTCCTCTCTCTGCCGCGCGACGGAGCGCTGCGGCGAGGACGCCCACACGGACGGCAAGTTCGCCATCTCCGACAAGGGCGCGCTCGAGATCATGCAGCTGTTCTTCACGCCGGATGAGCAGCTCTACGACAAGCGCATCACCGACTTCTTCGACGACGAAGTCTTCTCCTCGAACTTCTGGCTGTACTGGCGCACGATGTTCGCCTTTGAGAACTGGCACAGCGCGCTGGAGATGAAGCTCTATATCAAGCGCTATATCCACCACATCGGCGGCCTGCCGGACTTCAAGGCGCTGCGCTTCACGCGCTACAACCAGTATGAGTCCATCATCCTGCCGATGACGAGCTACCTGAAGGACCACGGCGTGCAGTTCCACTACTCCACAAAGGTCACGGACGTCCGCTTCGATATCCAGCCGGGCCGCAAGCAGGCCAAGTCCATCACCGTCGACCACGAGGGCCACGTCGACACCATCGACCTGACCGAGAACGACCTGCTGTTTATTACGAACGGCGGCTGCGTCGAGTCGAGCACCATGGGCAGCCAGGACACGCCCGCCGCGTTCGACCCCGAGATCCGTCCGGGCAACGGCTGGGACCTCTGGCGCCGCATCGCCGAGCAGGATCCGAGCTTCGGCCATCCGGAGAAGTTCTGCTACGATCCGGAGCAGAGCAACTGGATGAGCGCGACCGTCACGACGCTCGACGGCAAGATCCCGCCCTATATCCAGAAGATCTGCAAGCGCGATCCGTTCTCCGGCCACACCGTCACGGGCGGCATCGTCACCGTCAAGGACTCCAACTGGCTCATGAGCTGGACGCTCAACCGCCAGCAGCAGTTCCGCGAGCAGGACAAAGGCCAGCTTTGCGTCTGGGTCTACGGCCTGTTCTCCGATAAGCCGGGCAACTACGTCAAAAAGCCGATGCGCGAGTGCACCGGCAAGGAGATCTGCATGGAGTGGCTGTACCACCTCGGCGTGCCGGAGGCGCAGATTGAGGACCTTGCTTCCAACAGCGCCAACACCGTGCCGGTCATGATGCCGTATATCACCGCGTTCTTCATGCCGCGCGCCAAGGGCGACCGCCCGGACGTCGTGCCGCAGGACGCCGTGAACTTCGCCTTCCTCGGCCAGTTCGCCGAGACCCCGCGCGACACCATCTTCACCACCGAGTACTCCATGCGCACCGGCATGGAGGCCGTGTACACGCTGCTCGACATCGACCGCGGCGTGCCGGAGGTCTGGGGCAGCACGTATGACCTGCGCGACCTCATCAACGCCACCGTCATGCTGCGCGACGGCCGCAAGATCACGGACATGAAGCTCCCGCTCCCGGCGCAGATCGCGCTCAAGGAGGTCCTCAAGAAGATCTCCGGGACGGACATCGAGAAATTCCTCAAGGAATACAACGCCATTTGATTGCCACCCCAGGGCGGGCGCGTGCGGGAAACCGTGCGCGCCCGCCTTTTTTCATAATTTCGCCGCAATTGCCGCATACTAACCCCACTAAAACAAAGGTGGGATCGTATGGAATCGCGGCATCGCGGAAAAAGCAGCATGGTCTTCCCTTCCCGGCCGGCCGTTTTGTCGTATGCGTCCGTCGTCGGCAAAAAAGAGGGCGAGGGGCCGCTGCGCGCATATTTTGACGAGGTGCATGAGGACACGAAATTCGGCCAGAGCTCCTGGGAGCAGGCCGAGAGCCGGATGCAGGAGCTCGCGCTCCGGCGCGCGCTGACCAAGTGCGGAGGGACGAACGAGGATCTCGACGTCATCTTCGCCGGCGACCTGCTCAATCAGTGCATCGGCTCCGGCTTCTCGCTGCGCTCGACGGGCATCCCGTTTTACGGGCTGTACGGCGCGTGCTCGACGATGGCCGAGAGCCTGTCGCTCGCGGCCATGGCCGTTGACGGCGGCTACGCCCGGCGCGCGGCGGCGCAGACGTCGTCGCACTTCGCCTCGGCCGAGCGGCAGTACCGCCTCCCGCTCGTCTACGGCGGCCAGCGCACGCCGTCGGCGCAGCAGACCGTCGCCGGCATACGAGGCGTAGAGCTGTCCCGTGGCCGCGGAGGCCCGTTTATTTCGGCCGCGACGACGGGCGCCATCGCCGACCGCGGCGTCACGGACGCGAACAACATGGGCGCGGCCATGGCGCCCGCCGATGTTAATTTAGGACTATATACGTTCTTAATTAGCTTGCCTCGTTTAAGGATGGGACATTAACACCCTGTTCCTTAATCAAGTCAAGCAATCTCAAATACTCATCTTGATACTTAAATTTGATCGTAATTTCTCCACCCTCATGGACATAAATCATATCAATCAATTCAACGACTGTTTCTCTGGTCAGAGTTTTGATGTTCTTATGTGCCAGAAAGTAAGTTAAGAACGCATTGTCTTGTTCCATTACCGTTTTATAAGCATCAATTTCATCTTGAATTTTTGCAATTTCATTTTTGATTTGCTGAGACTGCAAATCAAACTTGGCTTTCATTGCAATATACTCTTCCTGTGTCAAAATTCCTGATTTCCAGTCTGGGTATAAATCCATTTTGCACGATTCAACAGACCGCAGTTCATTTTCTTTTGTAATTCGGCTTTTTTCAAGACGGCTCGAACTCTGGCTTGATACCTTTTGTGCTTTTAATTCGGCAACAACTTCATCTAACGACACAGCCAGTTGAATATGTGCCTTAATTGTTTCAAACACAGCTTTTTCAAGCTTATCACTGCGAATTGTATGTTTCGTGCATGCACCTCGATTCATCTTTTTGAAAGTCGAGCATACATAGTAACCGTAGTCTGCATATGGTTGAGATATTAGTTTCCGGTTCATTGCTCGTTTGCAATCAGCACATCGCACATATCCGGACAGTACATAGCAGCGGCGTTTTCCTGGCGGAGTTCTATGATCCCGTTCAAAGATTTCTTGAACTTTCTGAAATGTCTCACGGTCAATGATCGCTTCATGTGTATTCTGAACAACAATCCAGTCTTCTTGCGGAATTCCGACCGACACTTTTAGCTTGTAACTTTTAATCTTGTTTTTTCCTTGAACCATATCCC
>CAVFYN010000218.1:0-2650 GCA_963626425.1 Bacteroidaceae bacterium | reverse complement strand
GACCGAGTGCTGCGTCGGCTTGCTCTTGAGCTCGTGCGAGCCCGGGATGGAGACGATGAGCGAGACGTGGATGTACATGACGTTCTGGCGGCCGACCTCCTGGCCGACCTGGCGGATGGCCTCAAGGAACGGCTGCGACTCGATGTCGCCGACCGTGCCGCCGATCTCCGTGATGACGACGTCGGGATTGTCGATCTTGCCGACGCGGAACACGCGCTCTTTGATCTCGTTGGTGATGTGCGGGATGACCTGGATCGTGCCGCCTAAAAATTCGCCGCTGCGCTCGCGGTTGAGGACGGACCAGTAGACCTTGCCGCTCGTGACGCTGGAGTTCACGGTCAGGTTTTCGTCGGTGAAGCGCTCATAGTGGCCGAGGTCGAGGTCGGTCTCGGCGCCGTCGTCGGTGACAAAGACCTCGCCGTGCTGGTACGGGCTCATCGTGCCGGGGTCCACATTGAGATAGGGATCGAACTTCTGCAGCGTGACCTTCAGGCCGCGCTGCTTGAGCAGACGGCCGAGCGAAGCGGCCGTGATGCCCTTGCCGAGGCCGGACACGACGCCGCCGGTGATAAAGATATACTTGACTGCCATGACGCGCTCTCCTTTTCCGTAACGTAAGTTCCTTTGCGTTTTTCACATTCAAGCTATTTTACCGGCTTTCTCGCCGTCAGTCAAGCGAATCCGGCAAATCGCGCCGGAAAAAGCAAAGATTCGGCACAATGCCACATTGTCCGGGCGACTTTTCCCGTTTCCTTGACTTTGCGCGCACGGCGCTCCGCTTTCCGTAATTTTCTGCCGCGTGCGTTATTTTTGGATGGCATCTGCAAATATTCACGCCGCTTCCACCACCCGTTCCGGTGGGTAATTTTGCGTTTTTCCCGGCCGCAGCTAGAGTTATTCACATTTTCAACAGGGTTATCCACAGGATGAATATTTCAGTTCCGAACCTAACAATACCCAACGTAGAGTTAACATAAAGTTAACCGACGTAAAACGCGAGCTCCTCGGCCGAAAGCTGCTCAAACAGCGCAAGATTGACGGCCGTGCCGATCAGCCGCGCGAGGTCGCGCACGCGCTCGTCGATGTCCGTCGGCGTGACGATGAGGCCGCTTTCGTCCTTAGCCCCGAGCACGGCCGCGTCGATGACGGTCGGGATGCCGACGGACACGGTCGGCACGCCGAGGCTCTCCCGCGTGAACGCCGCGCGCGCGTTGCCGACGCCCGAGCCCGGCACGATGCCGGTGTCGGACAGCTGCGCCGCGCAGCAAAGCCGCGCCGGCTCCATGGCCGCGAGCGCGTCGATGACGATGACGCGCCCGGGCTTTACGCGCTCGACGACGCCGCGGACGAGCTCGGCGCTCTCGATGCCCGTCGCGCCCAGAACGCCCGGCGCGACGGCGCAGACGGGCCGCAGACTGCCGAATACGTCCGGGATGCGCTCGATGAGATGCCGCGTGACGAGCAGATGCGAAAGCGCCCTTGGCCCGACGGCGTCCGGCGTCACGTCCGCGTTGCCGAGCCCGACGACGAGCACGCCCTGCCCCGCCTCCGGCGCTAAAAGCTCGCGCAGCTGGCCGGCCAGGACGTCCGCCGCCGTCGAAAACGCGTCCGGCAGGCGGCGCCGGACCGCCGTCAGGTCGACAGTCACGTACCGCCCGCGCGGCTTGCCGAGCGCCTGCTCGCCCTCGCCGTCGAGAATATCCACATAGGTCAGCGGTACGCCGCGCTCAGCGTCCTCCCGCGCGCGAACGCCGGGAAGCTCGCTCGTTTCCCCGGCCGAGCGCCGCCAGAGCGCGTGCGCCTCGACCGCCAGATCCGTTCGAATGCCCATAAAAATCCCACCTCGCACCCAGTATTGCCCTCCGGCGGGCACGCTATCCGGATTTTTCCGCAAAAAAACAAAAAACCTATTGATTTTGTCGGGCCGAGCCGCTATAATGTATTCCTGCATGAGAACGTTTTGAGCTTTTCAGAATCAATCATCGCGATCGCGATTGAGGAGGTGTAACCGTGCCCAACATTAAATCTGCCAAGAAGAGAGTCGAGCTGTCGAAGATCCAGAACGAGCGTAACCGTATGGAGAAATCCGCTCTGAAGACGAAGATCAAGAAGTTCGAAGCCGCAGTGGCCTCCGGCGACCGCGAGCAGGCCGCCGCTGCTTACCAGGTTGCGATCAAAGCCATCGACCAGGGTGTGACGAAAGGCATTCTGCACAAGAATACCGCCGCCCGCAAGAAGAGCAGCGCAACGCTCAAGATGAACGCCATGGCGTAAATCGAAATCATCCCCTCCGGGAAACCGGAGGGGATTTTTTTATGCACGCAGGGCGCCGTTTGCACATCGTAGGGCGGGATGACCTCATCCCGCCGCGGAGCCGCTTGCGGCACGCGGCAAATTAGACTCGTCATCCTGAGCGAGCGCAAGCGAGTCGAAGGATCTTGCCGATTACGGAGAACCGATTACGATCCAGCGCCTAAAAAGAATGTCATTCAGAGCCGGCAAAGCCGGCGTGGAATCTTTCCGATTGCGTGCCAGCGCTCATAAAGACGTGTCACCCTGAGCTTGTCGAAGGGTCTGCCCAATTACGGTAGGGTTGCGATTATTTCCGGCGCTGGAGATAGACGAAAGACTACCGCAATCGGGCAGATCC
>CAVFYN010000217.1:0-3681 GCA_963626425.1 Bacteroidaceae bacterium | reverse complement strand
GTCCATGACCGAGTCGGTGTAGCCGGCGTTTGCGATGGCGAGCACGAGCTCGTAGTCAAATGCCGCCGCGGGCGGCGGGGTGAGCGGCGCGTCGCCGCGAAGATAGCTCAAGGTCCTTCCTCCTCCTACGCTTTTCATCGGGACGGAGACGACGATGCCGCCGCCCGGGGTGTCGAGATAGAGCCGGCGGCGCATCTGCTCGATGAGCGCGGCCTGTTTTTCTTCCGTCGTAACGCTCAGCACGACGCGCTTTTCGCGCGAGGCGATGCCGAGCACGTCGAGCACGCTGCGCGACGCCGTCCCGCGCCCGTGGAGCACGAGATTCAGCGGCACGGCGAGCGTCCGGCATACGGCGAGCATGGGCTCGAGCTGCTCGCGGCTTAAAATGCTGATGGTCAGATTCATACGGCAGCCTCCCACAATTCGATGACGTCCGTGTCGCCGAAGGCGGCGTCCGTGCGGCTTTCAGTATCGGCGCGGCGGCCGTAGACGGCGCCCATGATCTGGATGGAGATGAGCGGCATCATCGCGACCATGGCCACGACGCCGAACGCGTCGCGCAGCAGGTCGCCGCCGAGCGCGCTCGACGCGCCCATCATGAACTGCAGCATGAACGTGGCCGTCATGGGGCCGGATGCGACGCCGCCGGAGTCAAACGCGATGGCCGTGTAAAGATCCGGCACGAAGAACGAAAGGCCGAGCGCGAGCGCGTAGCCCGGGACCAGGAACCACAGGATGGACAGCCCCGTCAGCACGCGCAGCATCGAAAGCCCCATGGCCAGCGCGATGGCGATGGACAGGCTGAGCTTGATGGCGCGGCCGGGAATGGCGCCGGAGCTCACGTCCTCGATCTGCTTTTCCAGCACCGTCACGGCCGGCTCGGCCGAGATGATGAACCAGCCGAGCAGCATGGACAGCGGAATGAGCAGATATTTCGTCCACCCGGAGGCCAGCGACGCGCCGAGCACGCTGCCGAGCGAGGAAAAGCCGACGTTCACACCCGTGAGGAACAGAACAAGGCCGATGTACGTATACGCGATGCCGAGCAGGATGCGCAAAAACGCGCGGCGCGGGATGCGCAGGCTCGCGACCTGGAACAGCAGGAAAATGACGAAGATCGGCGCGAGCGACACGGCCATTTCCTTCATGTACACCGGCAGCGCGGCGAGATACGCCAGCCCGATCGCGCCGGTGTCCGGCAGAGCCGCGCCGAAGGTGAGGTCGGTGACGGCGCTGCCGCTTTTATAGAAAAATCCAAGGATGAGCACGGATAAAATTGGCCCGATGGAGCAGAGCGCGACGAGGCCGAAGCTGTCGGACTCGGCGTTGCGGTCGCTTCTGATGTGCGCCACGCCGACGCCGAGCGCGAGGATGAACGGCACGGTCATCGGCCCGGTCGTGACGCCGCCGGAGTCGAACGCGACGCTCAGAAAGTCCGGGTCGGCCAGCGCGGCGAGGATGAATACGAGCCCGTAAAACCCGATGAGCAGCCACCGCAGCCGGATGCCGAGCATGACGCGCAGCATGCACACGGCGAGGAAAAATCCGACGCCGACGCCGACGGTCAGCAGCAGGACGGTGTTGTCGATGTGCGGCACCGTCTCGGCCAGGACCTGAAGGTCGGGCTCGGCGACCGTGATGGCCGCGCCGAGCAGGAAGCTGACGATGAGGATGAGCGCGGGCTTGCGCGAGCGCGTGAGCGACGAGCCGATGCGGTTGCCGATGGGCGTCATGCTCGTCTCGGCGCCGAGCGTGAACAGCCCCATGCCAACGATGAGCAGCAGCGCGCCGAGCAGGAACGAGACCATGAGCCCCGCCGGGACGGGCGAGATGGTCAGGCACAGCACGAACACAATGATGAGAATGGGCAGGACCGAGCGCGCCGCGGCGCGGATCTCCGCCCGGATGCGGGAGATGTTTCTGGGAGTTCGGATACGCAGGACAGCTCCTTTCCGGAAAAATTGCGGCTGCGGGGCAGCCAATTCCATACAATTATAACTATAACATGGATGCGGGTACGAATCAACCGCGCACCGAAAAAATTTGTGTCCGCTCTCATCTTGCGGCGCGGTGCTCCATACGCTACAATATGGACACGAAACGCAGGAAGGGAGGCGCGGAAAATGAACGGTTCGCGCAGCAAAAAGACGGTCCCGGAGGATGGCGGCGGAAAGGCCGCGCCGGAGGAGAAGAACAGGCACGCCGGGCGCGCGCTGGCCGTCGTGCTGCCGGTGCTCTCGCTCGTGTGCATCGGCATCGCGCTGCTATACTACGCCGTGCTCGGCGACCTGGGAAAGACGAGTGAGCCGTCCGCGCCGACGCAGACGGGCGAGCAGACGGACTCGCCCGAGACGATCCACCTGTCCGGAAGCGACGCGGAGAAAACGCCGGAGGACGGCACATCGTCGGAGCCGGAACCCGAGACGCCGACGACGGATGACAAAACGGACGAGCCGGAGGCGGAGCCCGACGTGAAGCTCATTTTGTCCCGCACGGAGCTGACGCTCGCCCCGGGCGAGCAGGCGGGGCTTTCCGTGTCCGTGCAGGCGCCGTACGGCAGGGAAATATATGTATTCTGGTCGTCGTCGGACGAGAAGATCGCGTCCATCGACCCGTCGGGCATGGTGACGGCCGTCGCCGCGGGCGAGTGCGACATGATCGCCTCGGCCGACGAGATCCGCTCGCTCTGCCATGTCACCGTCACGGAGGAAGGCGCCTCCGGCTACCTGCTGCCGAGCGACAGCCGCGCCATCACGGAAGAGGACCTTGCCGGCATGGACCGCGAGACGGTCAGCCTTGCGCGCAACGAGATCTTCGCGCGGCACGGCCGCGTGTTCAAAACGGCGTCCATCCAGTCGTATTTTGATTCCCAGAGCTGGTACACGCCCGACCCGGACTTTGACGAGAACGCGCCCGGCGCACTGTCCGCCCTGGAAAAGGAGAACCTGAGCTTCCTCGTCGCCTACGAGACGCAGAAAGGCTGGCGCTGATGCGGGGCGGCACAACAGAGCTGACACGCATCGCGCTTTTCTCCGCGCTCGCGCTCGGCATTTATGTTCTTGAGGCGCAGATCCCGCTGCCGATCGCCGGCGTGAAGCTGGGGCTTGCGAACGTCGTGACGCTCGCGGCCATGCGGCTGCTCGGGCGGCGGCAGGCGCTCTGCGTGCTTATCGTGCGGCTGATCTTAGGCGCGCTCGTCACGGGCACCGTCGCGGCGCTGGCGTACTCGGCCGCGGGCGGCGCGGCGAGCTTTGCCGTCATGGCGCTGACCGTCGGGCGCTTTCCGGAGAACCAGACGTGGGTCGTCAGCGTGCTCGGCGCGCTCGCGCACATGGCCGGGCAGATGCTCGTGGCCGTGTATGTGACGGGGACGGCGTATATTTTAACGTATGGCCTTATCCTGACGGCCGCCGCCGTCGTGACAGGCGCGGCGTGCGGCGTGTGCGCGACGTACCTTGTCCGCGCGCTGAGAAAGCTCCGAAACGGACGGTAAATTCCTGAAAAAATCTCTTGATTTTCGCATTTTTACGTGGTATGATATTCAGGCTTGTGAACAGGACGGTCCTCTGCCGCCGCCGGTCTTTCGGGATTGCGGCATTTCCTGTGCGGTATGAACGTCTGAAAAGAAGGGAGGACAAGTAAAATGGATCTGATGAAAGCACTGACCGATCAGTACAAGAA
>CAVFYN010000216.1:0-15653 GCA_963626425.1 Bacteroidaceae bacterium | reverse complement strand
CGGCGGAGCCGGTCGGGTCGAAGACCATTGCGGAGATGCCGGACATGAGCTTTTCTTCCGCCACGATCCGCAACGAGATGGCCGCGCTGACGGACGCGGGGCTGCTCGAGCAGCCGCACACGTCGGCCGGGCGCATCCCATCGCCGGCCGGGTATCGGCTGTACGTCGACGAGCTGATGCAGGATTACAGCCTGTCCGTCGACGAGACGAAGAGCCTCAACGCGGCGATGGAGCTGAAAATGCAGCAGCTCGATCAGGTCATGGCGCAGGTCGGCAAGATGGTCAGCCAGATGACGAACCTCCCCGCTTACGTCACGGCCAGCCACACCGGCGCGGCGACGGTCAAGAAATTCGAGATCATCTCCGCGGATGCGCACAGCTTCATCCTCGTCGTCATGACGAGCTCGAACGACGTCAAAAACAAGCTCATCCGCCTGCCGGTCGAGCTGGACGAGCACGAGCTGAAGCTGTTCTCCGCCGTTCTCAATGCAAGCCTCACGGGGCTGACGAGCGAGCAGTTCACGCCCGACATTCTCTCGCGCGTGACCGGCGCGGCCGGAAACGCCGCGAGCCTCATCCCCGTTATTCTGGATTTCACAACGAGCGTGCTCGAAGAGCAGAGCCGGAACGAGGTCTATCTGACCGGTCAGGCGAAGCTGCTCGGGCAGCCGGAATTCCGCGACATCGACAAGGCGCAGCAGATGCTCACCACGCTCGACGAGGACACGATCGCAGGATTGCCTGCGATCAAGAACGACAGCCCGATGCAGATCGTCGTCGGCCCGGAAAACGTGGCCGCGGAGCTCAAGGACACGAGCGTCGTCATGACGAGCTTTGACATCGGCGACGGCATGAAAGGCATGATCGGCGTCGTCGGGCCGCAGAGAATGGACTACGCGCAGGTCGCGGCGCGGCTGAGCTACTTCGCCGAGAATCTCGGCCGGATGTTCGCAAAGCCCGACAAGCCGGAGCTTCCCCGCGCGAAGGAGGAATAGAAAAGACATGGCAAACGAGGAAAGGGTCCAGCAGACCGAGGCGGAAACGCCCGCGGCCGAGGAAAAAGAGACCGAGGTCGTGGAGAGCTCCACGCCGGAGGTTTCCGAGCTCGATCAGGTCAAGGCAAAGCTGGACGCCGAACATGACAATTACCTGCGGCTCGCCGCAGAGTATGACAATTACCGCCGCCGCACCGCCAAGGAGCGCGAGGGCACGTACACCGAGGCCAAGTCCGACGCCGTGAGCAGCTTCCTGCCGGTGTACGACAACCTCGAGCGCGCGCTCGGCCAGCAGACCGAGGACGCGGCGTACAAAAAGGGCGTCGAGATGACGATGCAGGGTCTCGTCGAGATCCTCGGAAAGCTCGGCGTCACGATCTTCGGCGAGGTCGGCGAGAGCTTCGATCCCGCGCGGCACAACGCCGTGATGCACTGCGAGGACGACTCGCTCGGCGAGAACGTCATCTGCGAGGTCTTCCAGCGCGGCT
Organism: Bacteroidaceae bacterium; assembly: GCA_963626425.1. Lineage (GTDB taxonomy): Bacteria > Bacillota > Clostridia > Oscillospirales > Oscillospiraceae > CAKTOF01. The sequence continues at coordinate 14,170 of CAVFYN010000216.1, read as the reverse complement.
TCGCCATCGGCGACAAGATCGTCCGGTTCGCGATGGTCAAGGTCGCAAATTAAATTCGTAAAATTTTTCACTGTATATATTAGGAGGAAATTCATCATGGGCAAGATTATCGGTATTGATCTTGGTACTACAAATAGCTGCGTCGCCGTTATGGAAGGCGGCGAGCCGGTCGTCATCGCGAACGCCGAAGGCAACCGCACCACTCCGTCCGTCGTCGCGTTCTCCAAGACCGGCGAGCGTATGGTCGGCCAGGTCGCAAAGCGCCAGGCTGTCACGAACCACGACCGCACCATCTCTTCCATCAAGCGTGAGATGGGCTCGGATTACAAAGTCACCATCGACGGCAAGTCCTACACGCCGCAGGAGATCTCCGCGATGATCCTGCAGAAGCTCAAGGCCGACGCTGAGGCCTACCTCGGCGGCCCGGTCACCGAGGCTGTTATCACCGTCCCGGCCTACTTCACCGACGCGCAGCGCCAGGCGACGAAGGACGCCGGCAAGATCGCGGGCCTCGACGTCAAGCGTATCATCAACGAGCCGACGGCGGCCGCGCTGGCCTACGGCCTCGACAAAGAGGACGAGCAGAAGATCATGGTCTACGACCTCGGCGGCGGCACGTTCGATGTCTCCATCCTCGAGATCGGCGACGGCGTCATTGAGGTCCTCGCCACGGCCGGCAACAACCGCCTCGGCGGCGACGACTTCGACGAGTGCATCATCAAGTACCTCGTCTCCGAGTTCCAGAAGGCCGAGGGCATCGACCTGTCGGGCGACAAGGTCGCCATGCAGCGCCTGAAGGAGGCCGCCGAGAAGGCGAAGATCGAGCTGTCCGGCGTCACGAGCACGAACATCAACCTGCCGTATATCACGGCCGACGCCAACGGCCCGAAGCATCTGGACGTCACGCTCACGCGTGCGAAGTTCAACGAGCTGACCGCGCACCTCGTCGACGCGACCGTCGGCCCGGTCAAGCAGGCCATGAGCGACGCGGGCCTCACCTCGTCCGACCTGTCCAAGGTCCTGCTCGTCGGCGGCTCGAGCCGTATCCCGGCCGTTCAGGAGGCCGTTAAGAAGATCACGGGCCATGAGGGCTTCAAGGGCATCAACCCGGACGAGTGCGTCGCAGTCGGCGCGGCCATCCAGGGCGGCGTCCTCGGCGGCGACGTGCAGGGTCTGCTCCTGCTCGACGTCACGCCGCTTTCGCTCGGCATTGAGACCATGGGCGGCGTGTTCACGCGCCTCATTGACCGCAACACCACCATCCCGACCAAGAAGAGCCAGGTGTTCTCCACCGCGGCCGACGGCCAGACGTCCGTTGAGGTCCACGTGCTCCAGGGCGAGCGCGAGATGGCCGCTTACAACAAGACGCTCGGCAAGTTCCAGCTGACGGGCATCGCCCCGGCGCCGCGCGGCGTGCCGCAGATCGAGGTCACGTTCGACATCGACGCCAACGGCATCGTCAACGTTTCGGCCAAGGACCTCGGCACGGGCAAGGAGCAGAACATCACCATCACGTCCTCCTCGAACATGAGCAAAGAGGACATCGACAAGGCCGTCAAGGAAGCCGAGCAGTTCGCGGCCGAGGACAAGGCCAAGAAGGACGAGGCCGACGCCCGCAACGCCGGCGACCAGGCCGTCTACCAGGCCGAGAAGACCATCGCCGACCTCGGCGACAAGGTCACGGCTGAGGAAAAGGCCCCGGTCGAGTCCGCCATCAACGACCTGAAAGAGAAGCTCAAGGGCTCGGACGTCGAAGCCATCAAGGCCTCGACCGAGGCGCTCACGCAGGCGTTCTACAAGATCTCCGAGAAGCTCTATCAGCAGCAGCCGCAGGACGGCGCCGCGCAGGGCAATGCCGCGCAGGGCGGCCCGGATGACAACGTAGTCGACGCGGACTACGAGGTCGTCGACGACGACAAATAAGATTTGAGATAACGCCGAAAGGGGGATGCTTGCATCCCCCTTTTGCGCCGATTCGAGGTGAGCCCAATGGCAGACGAGAACAAAAGAGACTATTATGAGGTGCTCGGCGTCAACAAGGACGCCACGGAGGCCGAGATCAAGAAGGCCTACCGCAAGATGGCACAGAAATACCACCCGGACATGAACCCCGGCGACAAAGAGGCCGAGGCGAAGTTCAAAGAGGTCAACGAGGCCAACGAGGTGCTCTCCGACCCGGAAAAGCGCGCCCGCTATGACCAGTACGGCTTCGCCGGCGTCGACCCGAACTTCAACCCGAACGCGGCCGGCGGCTTCGGCGGAGGCGGCGGCTTCGGCGGCTTCGATTTCGGCGGCTTCGGCGACATTTTCTCCGACTTCTTCGGCGGCGGCGCGTCCAGCTCGTCGTCGTCCCGGCGCAACGCGCCGCGGCAGGGCGAGAACGCGGGCGCGGAGGTCACCGTCACATTTGAAGAGGCGGCCTTCGGCACGGAGAAGGAGGTCACCGTCCAGCGCGTCGAGTCGTGCAGCAAGTGCGGCGGCTCCGGCTGCGCCGACGGCACGAGCCCCGAGACCTGCCCCGGCTGCGGCGGCACGGGCACCGTCCGCACGACGCGGCAGACGATGTTCGGCACGATGCAGCAGCAGTCCGCCTGCCCGCAGTGCGGCGGCACGGGCAAGATCATCAAGACGCCCTGCTCCACGTGCAAGGGCAAGGGCCGCGTGCGCAAAAACAAGAAGATCACCGTCCACATCCCCGCCGGCATCGACATCGGCCAGTCCATCCGCATCAAGGGCGAGGGCCACGCCGGCTCGAACGGCGGCCCCGCGGGCGACCTGATCATCAGCGTAAACATCCTGCCGCACAAGGTCTTTGAGCGCGACGGCGCGAACGTGCTCTGCGAGATGCCCATTTCGTTCTCGCAGGCCGCGCTCGGCGCGGAGATCGAGGTCCCGACGCTCGACGGCAAGGTCCGCTACACCGTGCCCGAGGGCACGCAGACCGGCACGACGTTCCGCCTGCGCGGCAAGGGCATCTACTACCTGAACTCCAAGTCGCGCGGCGACCAGTTCGTGACCGTCACGGTCGAGACGCCGACGAACCTCAACCACGAGCAGAAGGAGCTGCTGCGCAAATTCGCCGAATCCGTCGGCGACGAGGGCCTGCCCAAGCGCAAGAGCTTTTTCGATAAATTCAAAGAGAAATAAGGCTTCCGCCTGACCGGGACGCGCAGAAATGCGCGTCCCTTTTTGATTTTGACCAGCTTTGCGCCTCCCGCCGCGGCAGAATCTGGTGAACATTCCGCTTGAGCGGCCGCGCCGGGGCGGGTATAATGCAAAGTGGACACTTTTTTCCGCATTGTACCGAATCAAAGGAGATCCTGACCCATTGAAAAAGCTGACATTCGCCGTCTGCTGCCTCATGGTCGCGCGGACGGTGCGCCGTCTGCGGCAGACCTCGCGGTTTTCGCAGATGGATACGTGCATGCAGCACGGCAGCGTGAGCGTGACGCAGCACTCCATCGCCGTGGCATATTTGAGCTGCCGCATCGCCTGCGCGCTGCACCTTCGCGTGGACTACGATTCGCTCATCCGCGGCGCGCTGCTGCATGACTATTTTCTCTACGACTGGCACGACCCCGACCCGAGCCACCGGCTGCACGGGTTCCGCCACGCGCGCTTCGCGCTGCAAAACGCGAGCGAGGATTTTTCCCTCACGCCGCGCGAGGAGAACATCATCGCGCGCCACATGTTCCCGCTCAACCCCACGCCGCCGGCCTGCTGCGAGGCGTGGATCGTCTGCCTTGCCGACAAGCTGTGCGCCGCGCGCGAGACGGTGCGCCTCTCCCGCCGCGCCCGCCGCGCGTGATGCGTGGTTGCCATCGCGGGAAAACGCTGGTATAATGACGGCGGGCCGCCTCCGGCGGCCGGCTCTGAATTTTTCGTGAGGAGGTGCGCTCGTTGCCCGATTTTCTGAACTTCCGCGCGGGCGCCGCGCTGCTTTCCCATGTGAATTTCCCGGCGGCGGCCGTGTGCCTGCTCATTTTCGCGGGGCTGCTCGTCTATTTTGACGCCTTCTGCCGCGCCATGGCCCCGCGCGGCGGCACGCTGGAGTGGATCGCGATGTACGACCGCGCGCCGCTCTCGTTTTCCGGGCTCTTCTCCCGGTTTGACCGGCGCGACTATCTGCCCATGCTCGTTTTCTCGGCGCTCTCGGCCGGGCTCATCGCGTTTGGCATCGTGCGCATCGCGCGCGGCGGGCATATCGCGTTTTCGTCGTTCCTGCAGGGTCCCGATTCGCTTCTGACGGGCCTTGGCGGCTGCGCGCTGTTCTGCGGGCTGTCCGTTCTCCCCTGCTATGTGCTGCTCCGCTGCCTCGTCGGCCGGGCGGACGCCGCCGCGGGCGGCGCGGCGCTCTTTGCCGTGACGCTCGTGCCGTCCGGCGCGCCGCAGAGCTTCTCCGTCCCGCTGCTGCTCCTCTCCAGTGTATGCTTCGTGCGCTTTTTGTCGGCCGAGCGCGAGCGGCTGCGCGCGTCCGTCCTGCCGCTTATCGGCGCGGGCACGCTGTTCGGCCTGGCCGTGTGGGCGGAGCATATCACGCTGTGGTTCGCGATCGGCTATCTTGTCTTATTCATTTTCGCCGTCGTCCTGCGCGCGCGGGCGCAGCAGAGCGTCGGCGCGATCGTGCTGACAGTCCTCGCGTTTATTCTGAGCTTCGCCCTCCCGCTCGTGCTCATCCTGCTGCCGACGGCGATCCTCGACCGCGGCATGGCCTTCCCCGCCGCGCTTGTGACGTATCGCTTCTGGCGCTTTGTGTGGGTGAGGACGTTTTCGTTCCGCATCTGGATCGACCCGCTCGCGCTCGTCGGCGCGTCGCTGCTCAGCCCGATGCTCTGGTGGGGCGGACTGCTTGCGATGTTCTGCGCCGCCGCGTGCGCCATCGCCCGGCGCGACGGGCGCGCGCTCTTCTGCGTCGTGTTCTACCTCGCCGGGACGCTTTTGTGGGTGTTCTCCGGCTCGGCCGTCGGCGCAGCCGCGTGCGCGCTGACGCTTGGGTTCGTATTTTCCGGCCTGCTCTCCCGCGGCAGGGCCGCGCAGGCGTATGGCTACTGCATCGCCTGCCTCGTGCTCGGCATGGCCATCCCCGTGCTGACGTATCTGCTGTAATTTCGGAGGAAATCATGCTCGTCAATTATCACTGCCACAGCATCTGCTCCATGGACTGCGACGTCCCCATGGCCGACATGGCCCGCGCGGCGCTCGCCGCCGGTGTGCAGCGGGTCTGCTTCACAGACCACTGCGACACGCTCGACGAAAACGGCAATTTCTCGCCCGATGCGTTCTCGTGGGAGGACGAGGAGCGCGAATTCGCCCTCGCGCGCGAGGCCGTCGGGGACGCGATGCAGCTTCGCCTCGGCGTGGAGCTCGGCGAGGCCGTCGTCCACCCGGACTACGCCGCAAAGGTCCTCTCGCACGACCACATCGACTTTGTCATCGGCTCCGTCCACGCCCTGGCCGACCAGCCGGATTTTTATTTCCAGCACTATGACAGCCGCGCGCGCTGCTTAAAGCTCCTGGACGAATACCTCGCCCAGCTGCTCGCGCTGTCGAAAACGGACTTTTACGACGTCATCGGCCACATCACCTACCCGCTGCGCTATATGCGCGTGCGCGACGGCGTCGACGTCGACCTGCGCCCGTTTGACGACCGCGTGCGCGAGCTGCTGCAAAGCGTCATCGACCGCGGACGCGGCATCGAGCTCAACACGTCCGGCTACCTCAACTGCGGCGGCGAGCCCATGCCGCCGGAATATATCCTGCGCCAGTACCGGGAACTTGGCGGCGAGATCATCACCGTCGGCTCGGACGCGCACGTGCCCGAGCGCATGGCGTCGTACCTCTCCGAGGGCATGGAGCTGCTGCGCCACGTAGGCTTTCGCTATGTGACCGTTTTTACCGGCCGGAAGCCGGAATTCATCAAATTATAAATTCGGAGGAAATGAACATGATCGCCATCGCCTGTGACCACGGAGGGTACGCCCTCAAAGAAGCTGTCAAAGCGCACCTCGACGAGCTCGGCCTCGCCTACCGCGACTTCGGCACGAACTCGACCGACTCGTGCGACTACCCGGACTACGCCGCGCCCGCCGCGCGCGCCGTCGCGAGCGGCGAATGCGACCGCGGCATCGTCATCTGCACGACCGGCATCGGCGTGAGCATCGTCGCCAACAAGATCCCCGGCGTGCGCTGCGCGCTGTGCTCCGACCCGCTCTCGGCCGAGATGACCCGCCGGCACAACGACACGAACATGCTTGCCATGGGCGCCGGCATCATCGGGCAGAACCTCGCCCTCAGAATCGTCGACACGTGGCTGAACACCGCCTTTGAGGGTGGCCGCCACCAGCGCCGCGTCGACAAGATCACGGCACTCGAGGGCTGAAACTGACGCTTTTCCCGGAATTTCGACCGCCGCGGACGGATTTTTCGCCCGCGGCGGTTTTCTTTTTCCGCGGGTGTGTTATAATGGAATTTACAGACCTGAAAGGAGCCCCGCCATGCGCAATCTGACCAAGCTCGTTTTCTCCCGCGTCGTCATCGTCTCGCTGCTCATCGTGCTGCAGCTCGGCGTGCTGCTGGCGGGGATGCTCCGGTTTCGGGAGTACTGGCGCTGGTTTTCGCTCGTGCTGAATATTCTCAGCGTCGTGGCCATCCTCGTGATCTTTTCAGACAAGACGGACCCTGCATACAAGATGGCATGGATCATCCCCATCCTCGCGCTGCCCGTGTTCGGCCTGCTTTTGTACGTGCTCTTCGGCGGCAACCGGCTGTCGCTTCGCATCAAGCGCAAAATGGCCTCGTTCGACCGCGTGCTCCGCTCGTCGCTGCATGAGGACCCCGCCGTCACCGCGCGGCTCGAAGCGCGCGAGCCGAACGCCGCGCGCCAGACGCGCTACCTGACCGAGACGAGCTACGGCCCCGTGTACGAGAACACGGAGACGGAGTATTTCCCCCTCGGCGACGTCGCCTTCCCGCGCATGCTCGAGGAGCTGCGCCGCGCCGAGCGCTATATTTTCATCGAGTATTTCATCATCGGCTCGGGCAAAATGTGGGACGCCATCTTTGAGATCCTGAAGGAAAAAGCCGCCGCGGGCGTCGACGTGCGCGTCATCTATGACGACTTCGGCTGCATCACCGTGCTGCCCATGCACTTCAGGCAGGAGCTGCGCGCCGTCGGCATCCAGTGCGCCGTCTTTAACCCCTACATCCCCATCCTCTCCAGCCGCCTGAATAACCGCGACCACCGCAAATTCCTCATCGTCGACGGCAAGGTCGGTTTCACGGGCGGCATCAACCTCGCCGACGAATACATCAACGAAAAAGAGCGCTTCGGCCACTGGAAGGACAACGCCATTTTGCTCCGCGGCGACGCCGTCTGGTCCATGACCGTCATGTTTTTGTCCATGTGGAACTACATCCACGGCAACGTCGAGGACGTCTCGCGCTACCGCCCCGCGCCGTTTGAGACGGGCGGCCGCGGCTTCGTCCAGCCGTATGCGGACAGCCCGCTCGACTTTGAGCGCGTCGGTGAGAACGTCTACCTCAGCCTCATCGCCACCGCGAAAAAGAGCATCTATATCACGACGCCCTATCTCATCCCGGACAGCACGATGATCGGCGCGCTGTGCACGGCCGCGCGCGCGGGCATCGACGTGCGCATCGTCACCCCGCGCATCCCGGACAAGAAATACGCCTACGCGCTCACGCGCTCGAACTACGAAATTCTCATCGAGGCCGGCGTGCGCATTTTCGAGTACGTCCCCGGCTTCATCCACGCCAAGACGTTCTGGGTCGACGGCGAGTACGCCACGGTCGGCACCGTGAACCTCGACTTCCGCAGCCTGTACCTGCACTTTGAAGACGGCGTTTGGCTGTACAAGGCCGACTGCCTGCGCGACATCGAGCGCGATTTCGAGGAGACGTTCGCCGTCAGCGAGGAGATCACGCTCGACTTCTGCCGCAAGACCGGCCGCCTCACCCGCCTCTGGCGCGCGGTACTGCGCATTTTCGCCCCGCTGATGTAAAAAAAAGACGCTCTGCCTCTGGCAGAGCGTCTTTTTTATTCCGGCAGAACCGCTTCCGGCGGGTCGACCGTGACCTGGGTCTTTCCCGGCACCTGGAGCGCCGTGACCGTGACATGCGCAAACGCGTCCAGGTCGACGCGCACGCCCGTTCCCGTCTCGCGGCTGGCCAGGCGGCATGTGACGGCCGCGGCGCCGCCCCGTTCGCATTCATACGTCCCGAAGTTCATCAGGCGGCAGACCATCTCGCCGTCCACCGCGCACTCGACCGGCACGGCGAACGCCTCCCACGCGCCCTCGCGCCGGATCGTCAGTTTTCCCATCGTGGCACCTCATTTTCCGTGTGGATTTCCCAAAACAGCTTAGCACAAACCGTCCCCGGCCGCAAGGAATTTGCATCCGCGCGAATGCCGCTTTACAAAAGCCGGGAAATCTTATATAGTATAGGGTACGAATTTTGCCCTTATCAATCGAGGGTTACGCTGAGGTGACGCAACTTGACCGATCTTGAGAAACTGCGCAACTTCTCCATCGTCGCGCACATCGACCACGGCAAATCCACGCTGGCCGACCGCATTTTGGAGCAGTGCAACGCCGTCACGGCCCGCGAGATGGAGGACCAGCTGCTCGACAACATGGAGCTCGAGCGCGAGCGCGGCATCACCATCAAGGCGCGCGCCGTGCGCCTGGAATACACGGCCGACGACGGGGAGACCTACGTTCTGAACCTCATCGACACGCCGGGCCACGTCGACTTCAACTACGAGGTCTCCCGCTCGCTCGCCGCGTGCGAGGGCGCCGTGCTCGTCGTGGACGCGGCGCAGGGCATCGAGGCGCAGACGCTGGCCAACACGTACCTCGCCGTCGACGCGGGGCTGGAGGTCCTGCCCGTTGTCAACAAGATCGACCTGCCCGCGGCCGACCCGCAGCGCGTGAAAAAGGAGATCGAGGACGTCATTGGCATCCCGGCCATGGACGCGCCGGAGATCTCCGCGAAAAACGGCATCAACATCCACTCCGTGCTCGAAATGATCGTCGCGGGCGTCCCCGCGCCGACGGGCGACCGCGCCGCGCCGCTGCGCGCGCTCATTTTTGACAGCCAGTACGACGCCTACCGCGGCGTCATCGTGTTCCTGCGCGTCATGGACGGCACGGTGCGCGCCGGCATGGACGTGCGCATGATGGCCTCCGGCGCGGAGTATAAGGTCGTCGAGGTCGGCTACCTGCACCCGAAGGGCATGAGCCCGTGCGACGCGCTCGGCGCGGGCGAGGTCGGCTACCTGACCGCGTCCATCAAAAACGTGGCCGACACGCAGGTCGGCGACACGGTCACGGGCGTGGAAAACCCGGCGGCCGAGGCGCTTCCCGGCTACCGCGCCGTGCAGCCGATGGTCTACTCCGGCATCTACCCCGCCGACGGCGCGCGCTACGGCGACCTGCGCGATGCGCTCGAAAAGCTCAAGCTCAACGACGCGTCGCTCTCGTTCGAGGCCGAGAGCTCCATCGCCCTCGGCTTCGGCTTCCGCTGCGGCTTCCTCGGCCTTCTTCACATGGAGATCATCCAGGAGCGGCTCGAGCGCGAGTTCAATCTCGACCTCATCACGACGACGCCGAGCGTCGTCTACCGCATCACAAAGACGAACGGCGACGTCGTCATGATCGACAACCCGCAGAACTACCCGCCCGCGGCCGAGATCGCGACGCAGGAGGAGCCGTTCGTCAAGGCGTCCATCATCACGCCGCAGGAATACATCGGCAACATCATGGAGCTGTGCCAGAACCGCCGCGGCGAATTCAAAGACATGACATACCTTGACACCGACCGCGTCGAGCTGCACTACGACATGCCGCTCAACGAGATCATCTACGACTTTTTCGACGCGCTCAAATCGCGCACGCGCGGCTACGCGTCGCTCGACTATGAGCTCTCGGAATACCGCGTAAGCAAGCTCGTCAAGCTCGACATCCTGCTCAACGGCGACCTCATCGACGCGCTGTCGTTCATCGTCCACGAGGACAGCGCCTACGCCCGCGGCCGCCGCATCGCCGAAAAGCTCAAGGAGAATATCCCGCGCCAGATGTTCGAGATCCCGATCCAGGCCGCCATCGGCGGCAAGGTCATCGCACGCGAGACCATCAAGGCCATGCGCAAGGACGTCCTCGCCAAGTGCTACGGCGGCGACATCACGCGCAAGAAGAAGCTGCTCGAGAAGCAGAAGGAAGGCAAAAAGAGAATGCGCACGTTCGGAACTGTTCAGGTTCCCAGTGAAGCATTCATGGCAGTTCTCAAGCTGGATGACGACGACTGAGTCGTCACCCGGCAAAAATCCGACAGAAAGGGGCGCTGAGGCCATGGCGCAGAAGGAGACGGGCAAGCCGCTGGGGCTTTACATCCACATTCCATTCTGCCGCAGCAAGTGCGAATACTGCGACTTCTACTCCATCGCCGGCGGACGCGACCGCGACGTGATGGAGCGCTACACGGACGCCGTCATCGCGCACCTGCGCGAGGCCGCGGCGCGCGCGGGCAAATACAGCGTCGACACGATCTACTTCGGCGGCGGCACGCCGTCGTTCTTCGGCGCGGCGCGCTTGAAGCCCATCCTGACGGAGGTGTTCCGCCGCTTCGACGTGGCCAAGGGCGCGGAGATCACGCTCGAGGCCAACCCGGACAGCGTCACGCCGCACGAGCTGCGCAAGCTCCAGCGGGCGGGCTTCAACCGCATCTCCATCGGCGTGCAGTCGGACTCGAACGAGCTTTTAAAGGCCCTCGGCCGCCCGCACAATTACCAGCAGGCCGTCACGGCCGTGCGCGCGGCGCGCGCGGCGGGGTTTGACAACGTGTCCATCGACCTCATGTACGGCCTGCCGAACCAGACGCGCGAGCAGTGGATGCACACGCTCGAGCGCGCGCTCCAGCTCAAGCCGGACCACATCTCGTGCTACGGCCTGAAGGTCGAGCCCGGCACGCCGCTCGACTCCTACCGCGACTGCGCCAATCTCCCCGACGACGACACGCAGGCCGACATGTACCTGTGCGCCGTCGACTATCTCGAGTCCTACGGCTACGGCCAGTACGAGATCTCAAACTTCGCCCAGCCGGGGCGCGAGTCGCGCCACAACCTCAAATACTGGCTCGGCGGCGAGTATCTCGGCTTCGGCCCGGCCGCCGCGTCGGACTTCGGCGGCAAGCGCTTCACGTGCGCGCGCGACCTGGAGGGCTACATCTCCGGCGTGACGGGCGGCGGCGTCGTGCTCTCGGAGTGCGAGGATCTTCCGCAGCGCGAGCGCGCGGGCGAATACCTCATGCTGCGCCTTCGCACGCGCTACGGCATCGACCCGGACGAGTATACGCGCCTGTTCCGGATGCCGTTTGCCCCGCTCGACCTAGCGCTGGCCGGATACGAGAAAATGGGCTTCGCCCGCAGAAGCGGCAGCGTCTGGCGTCTGACGCCGAGCGGCTACCTCGTCTCGAACCAGATCATCGGCGCGCTTTTGGACGCGCAGGAGGCCTCCGACCCGCTCAGCGCGCACCGCATTTGAGAAAATCGCCCTCTTTGCGCTGGAAAATCGGCTTTTCGCAAAAAATCCGGTTGACATGCCGGGTTCTCATACGATATAATAACCTAGCCTGTTTGGACAGGTTTACCCTTTTGCACGCTGCGGCCGCCGCATGGCGGCTGTTGAGCATAATCTTTTAGGAGGTGTACCACATGAAGCGTACCTATCAGCCCAAGAAGCGCCAGAGATCCAAGGAGCATGGCTTCCGCAAGAGAATGGCGACCGCCAATGGCCGCAAGGTCCTTGCCCGCCGCCGCGCCAAGGGCAGAGCCAGACTGACGCACTGATGCTGCGCGAAGTCCGTGCACCGTTTTGATACCGTATTGACCAACCGGGGGTGAATGGAAGACTAAGCTTCTGTTCGCCCCATCCGTTTAATGAGGAGTCTGGTGGATCTTCCATGCGCTATACCGTCTCCCTCAAGCAGAACCACCTGTTCCGCCGGCTCTATGCCCGCGGAAAGAGCAGCGCCTGCCCGGAGCTCGTCGTGTACTGCCGCCGAAACGGCCTGTCCAAAAACCGCATCGGCTACACCGTGTCGGCCAAGCTCGGCAACGCCGTGACGCGCAACCGCGTCCGCCGCCGCCTGCGCGAGGCCTATCGGCTGAACGAAGCGCGCTTTGCGCCGGGCTGGGACATCGTCGTCGTGGCGCGCTCGCGCGCCGTGCGCGCGCCGTTTTCCGCGCTTGAGCGCGCGCTGCTTTCGCAGGCCGGCGCGCTCCATCTGCTCAAAAAAGGATCTGAGTGAGCGTTGAAGACTGTTCTGATCCGGCTCATCCGGTTTTATCAGCGAAGCATCTCCCCGTACCTGCCCGCCCGATGCCGCTTTACCCCGACGTGCTCCCAGTATGCGCTGGAGGCCATCGGCAAGTATGGCGCGCGCCGAGGCGGCTGGCTTGCGTTCAAGCGGCTTCTGCGGTGCAATCCGTTCAACCACTCGTGCCCCTATGATCCTGTCCCCTGACAGGCAGATTTCTGGAGGAATCGAATGAACCCATTTAAGTACCTCATCATGATCCCGTTCGGCTGGCTGCTGCTCCAGCTCTACCGGGCCACCGGCAACTACGGTGTGGCGCTCATTCTCTTCGCCATCCTCATCAAGGTCATCCTTCTGCCGCTGTCCATCAAGTCGAAGAAGAGCATGATGAAGATGTCCCGCCTGTCCCCGCGCCTGAAAGCGCTCGAGGCCAAGTGCGGCGACGACAAGCAGAAATACCAGACCGAGATGGTCAAGCTCTACAAGGATGAGGGCGTCAGCATGACGGGCGGCTGCCTCTGGTCGCTCATCCCGATGCTGCTGCTCATCCCGCTCTACTATGTCATCCGCCAGCCCCTGACGTATATCATGGGCCTGAGCGCCGACGAGATCGCGAAGATCGTCGACATCGTCACGTCGCACGGCATCGAGATCAACACGTCGACGTACTACTACCAGATGACCCTCGCCGGCCACATCGGCGAGTTCTTCACCGAGATCAAGGCCGCCGTCCCCAGCGCCATCGACATGAACTTCAGCTTCCTCGGCGTGAGCCTGACGGCCATGCCGGCGTTCAAGTTCTGGAAAAACGGCATGAACTGGGCGAACATCGGCCTGTGGCTCCTGCCGTGGCTGTCCGGCGGGTTCAACTTCCTGCAGGCGTGGCTGTCGCAGAAGATGAACAACACCGTCGCGACCGACGAAAACGGCGAGCAGGACGAGATGGCCGCCAAGATGGCCAACCAGTCCACGAAATCCATGCTCATCTTCATGCCGCTCATGAGCGTCTATATCGGCTTCGTCGTCCCGGCCGGCCTGAGCCTGTACTGGATCGCGCAGGCCGTGTTCGCGCTCGTCCAGGACTATATCCTCACGAAGCACTACCGCAAGGTCTACGACGCCGAGGACGCCATCAAGGCCCAGCGCGCCGCCGAGCAGGCGGCCATTGAAGCCGAGAAGGAGCGCCGCCGCGAAGAGCGCCGCGCCGCGCTCGGCAACGTGCCCGACCCCAACACGAGCAAAAAGAAGGCCAAGGCGCAGGAAGAAGCCCGTCTCAAGGCCGAAAAAGAGGCCTATGCGGCCAAAAAGCGCGCCGAACGCGGCGAGCCCGACCCGGACGAGTCCGCGGACAGCCAGACGCTCTCCGGCGATCCGGAGCGCCCGCACGCCATGGGCCGCGCCTATAAGCCCGACCGTTACCCCTCCCCGCAGAAGACCACGTACCAGCCCGTTTCACTGAGCAGTTCGCCGGACGAGCCTGCATCCGACAGCGACGACGCCGGCGTTTGATCCAAGGAGAGAAGCGACATATGGAAAAGTTTATTACCGCGACGGGCAAGACGATCGACCTTGCCGTCGCTGCCGCGCTGGAGCAGCTCGGCCTGGACCGCGACAGCGTCTCGGTCGAGGTGCTCGAAAATCCGAAATCCGGCTTTCTCGGCTTCGGCGCAACGCCCGCGAAGGTCAAGGTGACATACGAAGCGCCCGATGAAAAGCCGGCCCCGGCCCTCTCGTCCGCCTCGCGCTCGCCGCGCAAGCCCTGGACGCCGCCCGAGCCGAAAAAGCCCGAGCCGAAGAAAGAGGCCCCGAAGCCCGCAAAGCCGCAGGAGTCCCG
>CAVFYN010000215.1:0-4340 GCA_963626425.1 Bacteroidaceae bacterium | reverse complement strand
CAAGGGGAGCTGTCGGCGGAGCCGACTGAGAGGTTGAAAAGGTTTCCGTTTTGCAAGGCGCTCTCGTAAATTCGATACCGCAAAAACCTCTCCGTCACGGCCGTTCCGGCCGTGCCACCTCCCCTTTCAGGGGAGGCTTGGGCGCGTGCTTCTCTTTCGGCGCGCTCCGCAATCACCCGCGTCCCTCCGGCGGGATGGGGTCATCCCGCCCTACGGTCATGATACGCACCCCGGCGGGAATTCGGCGGGCGGATGGTATCCGCCCCTACAGGGCGCGCACCTCTCTTTCACCGCGCCAAAATCCCGCACCGCGCCATAGCTCCCCTGTGCAAGGGGAGCTGTCAGCGTCAGCTGACTGAGGGGTTGGAGCTGAAAACCTCGTAGTGCGCATCCGAGAATTCGCAGCCGCATCCCGCCAACCCCTCCGTCTCGCCGTTCCGGCGAGCCACCTCCCCTTACACAGGGGAGGTATTGGCGCGCCCTTCTCTTTCACCGCGCCGAAAACCGCCACTTATTCACTCTTCACTATTCCCTATTACTTATGATATTTCCTTCCCGCCAGAATACTCCTCGCCCGGTACATCTGCTCGAGCGCCATCACCCGGAACAAATGGTGCGGGAACGTCATATCCGACACGGAGATTTTCGCGTCCGCCTGCGCCTTGAGGCCTTCGTCGATGCCCTCGCTCGAGCCGATGAGAAAGCACAGCGGCCGGCCCTCCATCTCGGTTTTCGCGATGAGCGCGGCAAAGCCCTCGCTGGAGTACTTTTTCCCTTCCGGCGTGAAAACGGCGAGCCACGCGTTTTTCGGCAGCTTCGCGCGGACCGCCTCGGCCTCTGCGGCGCGGGATCTGCCCTCCGGCAGCTCGATGACGCGCACGCCGCCGTAGGACAGCAGCCGCTTTTCGTACTCCGCGCACGCCTCCATATAGAACTTTTCCTTCAATTTGCCCACGGCGATGAGCGTGAGTCCTGCCATATGCGCCGCCTCCTCTTATTTTTGACCATTCTACCACGCGAAAACCGCCCGCGCAACGGCCGAAAATTTCGGTTCTATAATATAAATTATAGTATACCCTTGCCCAAACGCGTCAAATATGATATTATAAATAATGTATCACCATGCCCATACGCGCCCAAAACGCGCCGCACATACAAAGAAAGGAGGCGCCCCATGTACTCATCCGCCTACGTCTGGGCCAAGGTCCTGGGCCAGCTGGAAAGCCGCCTGACGCCGACCATCGTCTCCACCTGGTTTGACGACGCGGAGGTCGTCGAGCTGACGGGCGAGAGGCTCGTCCTCTACACCCCGTCGGCCTACCGCAAGGACATCATCAACCGCCGCGGCCTGGACTATGTCAAAGAAGCCATGCGGGAACTTTTCAACATGGAGGTCGAGGTGCAGGTCCTCGACGACGAGGATATGCGCGCCTACCGCGCAAAAGCGGCCCACACGGAGCCGTTCGAGTTCAACCCGCAGTTCTCGTTCGATTCGTTCGTCGTCGGCTCGTCGAACCGCTTCGCGCACGCCGCGGCCATCGCCGTCGCGACCGCCCCGGCCGAGCGCTATAACCCGCTGCTGCTGTACGGCCAGTCCGGCCTCGGCAAGACGCACCTTCTCTACGCCATCGCCAACGAGATCCGCCGCAAGCACCCGGAGTTCAACATCGTCTACTTGAAGGGCGACCAGTTCACGAACGAGCTCATCGCCGCCATCCGCGAGGGCAAAAACGTCGAATTCCGCAGCAAATACCGCAACGCCGACCTGTTTCTGATGGACGACATCCAGTTCATCGCCGGCAAGGAGTCGACCGAGGAAGAATTCTTCCACACGTTCAACACGCTCTATGAGGCGCACAAGCAGATCGTCCTGACGTCCGACCGCCCGCCGCAGGAGATGAACACCCTCGCCGACCGCATCCGCACGCGCATCGAGTGGGGCCTGCTCGCCGACATCCAGCCGCCGGACTACGAAACGCGCATGGCCATCATCAAGAATAAATCCGACTCGCTGCACCTCAATCTTCCGGACGACGTATGCGCCTTCATCGCCGAAAACATCACGAACAACGTCCGTCAGATCGAGGGCACCGTCAAGAAGATCTTAGCCCAGCACGAGCTGGCCGGCGAGGCCATCACGGTCCCGAGCGTCCAGCGCATGATCAAGGACATGTACAAGGGCAAGCCCGAAACGGTCCCGACCGTCCCGCTCATTCTGGCCGAGGTCGCGCGGTATTACTCCGTCGACGAGACGCAGATCCTCTCCAAGCGCAAAACAAAGGGCATTTCGGACGCCCGCTCCGTCGCCATCTACCTCTGCCGCTCCATGACGAGCCTCAGCCTCCCCGAGATCGGCCAGGAGTTCGACCGCGACCATTCCACCGTGCTCTACTCCGTCCAGAAGGTCGAAAAGAGCCTGAAATCCGGCGACGAGGCCATCAAAACGGCCGTCCGCGACATCACCGCGAACATCAACGGCCGCCTGTAACTTTTCCACATCCCGCCTGTGGAATCCACAGCTCCATCCTGTGGATTTCCCGCGCCTCCATTTTCCCCGATTTTTCTGTGGATAACGTTCTCATTTTTCCACAGCCCCCTGTGGACGGCAAACCCGCGCCGCCACTGCATTTCTTCCACTTTTCCACATAACTTTGCACTACTGCGACTTTTACTGCAAATTATCCTCTCTCTCTTTCTCTCTAAGAGAGCGTGCGAAACCGAAAGGGGCGTCCTTATGAAATTCTCCTGCGAAAAAGCGATCTTAAACGGCGCGCTCGGCGCCGTCTCCCGCGCCGTCGCCGCGAAGAGCTCCATTCCCTCGCTTGAGGGCATCCTGGTCCGCGCGAGCGCGAACCTGCTTCTGACCGGCTACAACCTTGAAACGGGCATCACCGCGTCCATGGGCGCGGAAGTGACCGAGCCCGGCTCGTGCGTCATGCCCGCAAAGCTGTTTTCCGACATCATCCGAAAGCTCCCCGACGACGTCGTGACCGTCTACGTTGACGACGACTACCGCGTCACGATCCAGTGCGGCATTTCGTCCTTCTCCATCACCGCCATGACGAGCGAGGACTATCCCGACCTGCCCGACGTCGAGTACGACAGCGGCGTCACCATCACGCAGAAGGACCTGCGCGACCTCATCAACGGCACCATCTTCGCCGTCAGCGAAAACCAGGCCCGCCCGATCCACACCGGCTGCCTCTTTGAGATCAACGACGACGTGCTGACCATGGTCTCTGTCGACGGCTACCGCCTCGCCCTTCGCCGCGCGCCCGTCGAGGCCGGCCGCGCCATGAAATTCGTCGTCCCCGGCGCCGCGCTGCGCGAGGTCGAAAAGCTCCTGAGCGACACGGACGAAAAAGCCGTCTTTACCCTCGGCACGAAGCACATCAGCTTCGCCGCCAGCGGCGTGACGCTCGTCTGCCGCCTGCTCGAGGGCGAATTTTTAGACTGGCGCCGCGTCGTCCCGACGGACAACCCCATCCTGATGACCGCCGCCCGCATGAAGCTCTATAACGCCATCGACCGCATGAGCCTCGTCATCTCCGAAAAGGTCAAGACCCCCGTCCGCTGCACGTTCGACGAAAACGAGGTCGACCTCAAAACGAGCTCCACCGTCGGCGCCGCCCACGACACCTGCCCGCTCGCCGGCGACGGCAAGGGCCTCGAGATCGGCTTCAACTGCCGCTACCTCCTCGACGCCATCCGCGCCGTCCCCGACGACGAGGTCACGCTGGAGCTGTCCAACAGCTTAAGCCCCATCGTCCTGACCCCGACGGACGGCTCGAACCGGTTTGCATATATGGTCCTGCCGGTGCGTCTGAAAGCGGAGTAAGACAATATTAAATAAGACTGCGCCCCCGCGTCCGCTGCGCGCCGATTGCGGCACGCGCCTACCAAAAGGCTCCCCTTTTAAGGGGAGCTGTCGCCGGAGGCGACTGAGAGGTGGGCCAGCGAAAATAACAGCGCCCGCATGATACTGCACGCAAAACCCTTCACCCCCACCTCTCCGTCACGGCTCACGCCGTGCCACCTCCCCTTAAAAGGGGAGGCTTTGCCGCGTCGGGAATTCGGCGGGCGGATGATATCCGCCCCTACGACTGCGGCGGCACGTTTGCACCGCGCCGATTACGGAATGCGCCCTCCGGCTGGCTCCCCTACAAGGGGAGCTGTCGGCGGAGCCGACTGAGAGGTTGAAAGGCCCTCGTCCTGCATCCGGCCGCCGGGCGACCGCGAGGGTCGCCCCTACTGGTGCGTTGCAAATTAGCAGCCGCGAAAAACCTCTCCGTCACGCCTGACGGCGTGCCACCTCCCCTTTCAGGGGAGGCTTTGGCGCG
>CAVFYN010000214.1:9232-9848 GCA_963626425.1 Bacteroidaceae bacterium | reverse complement strand
CTATACGCCCGTCCGCTTCGTCAAAAAGCCCGCCGGCGCCAAGCCCGGCATGGTCATCTACACGACGTACTCCACCGCCTTCGTCACGCCCGACCCGGCGCTGTGCGAGAAATTGCGGGTAAAATAAAAAAGAACCGCTCAGCCGGATCGGCTGAGCGGTTTTTTTCTTAATCCGGTTCGTTCGGCGTCATGATGTCCACGGCGCCGCGGCGGTTTTCGATGACGGCGCGGCGGACGCTTCCGCCGTACTCGCCGTCGAGCGTCCAGGGGACGTCCTCGTCGAACTCCATCGTGACGCTGCTCGTCTTGAAGAAGTAGAAATACTCGCTGGAGAAATCCTGCTTCAGAACGGCGCTGAGCATGGCGCTGAAGTCCACGAGATTGTGCACGCGGCGCACGAGCATGACCTCGGACAGGCCGTCGTCGAGCATGACCTCGGCGTTGTCGTTGATCCGGAACCCGCCGACGCTCGTCGCGTTTAAGACCATGCCGAGGATGACCTCGTCCTCGAACACCTGTCCGTCCTGCGTGAAGCGGACCTTGTACGGCCGGATCTCGCCGAGGCTGCGGATGCCCTCCAGAATATACGCCGCGCGGCCGAGCGCCTGCTTCTGGC
>CAVFYN010000214.1:0-9222 GCA_963626425.1 Bacteroidaceae bacterium | reverse complement strand
GCTTCTGGCTCTGCGGCGTGGCGTAGGCCACGGCCGTGAACGCGCCGAACGCCGCGACATACGTAAAGTGGCTGTCGTTGAAGCGGCCGACGTCGCAGCGAAACGGCGTGCCCTCCGCGGCGATGTGCGCCGCCGTCATCATGTCGCCGCGCGGGATGTGCAGCGACGCGGCAAAGTCGTTGACCGTACCCTCCGGCAGGAAGCCGACCTGCGGGCGCGTATTGAGCTTCATGACGCCCGAGAGCGTCTCGTTGAGCGTCCCGTCGCCGCCGGAGCAGACGATGCGGTCATATTCCTCGCCGTGCTCGGCGATGAACTGCGTGATCTCCTTCGGCGCGCGCGTCGGGTGGGCCGTCACGTCAAAGCCGGCCGCCGTAAAAATGTCCAGCACCGCAAGCAGATTCGCGCGGATCTCACCCTTTCCGGCGTTCGGATTGATGAGAAACAGCATTTTTTTGCGCATGATCGGACCCTCCCGTGAAAAATCTTTTTACTGGCCGTCCTCCGGCTGCTCGACGGACTCGTCAGCCTCGTCAAGCAGCTCCTCGCCGGCCTGCTCCGTCTCCTCGTCCGAGCTGTAGAGCCCCGGCGGGTCGAGCAGGACGACCTTGTCCGTATTCGTGACGGAGTCGTCGCCGCTCATGAGGTCGTCAAAGAACGCGTCGTAGGCCGCCTGCACCATGGCCTCCTTCGTCACGGAGCACCAGTAGGACGTGTCGCCGTAGCCGACGAAATACATGATGTGATAGCCGTAGTCCGTCTCGACGATGGCCGTGTCGCCCGGCTGGCGCGACGGGTCGAAGCACCAGTCGTTGAACTCCGCGACCATCTCGCCCGGATAGACGTCCTCGTACAGTCCGCCCTTGGAGTAAGAGCCCGCGTCGTCGGAATTGTTGTACGCCAGCTCGCCGAAGCTGTCCTCCGTCGCGTCGCCGGACTTCCACTGCTCGTAGAGCTCCTCGGCCTTCGCCTTCGCAGCGGCCTTGGCGTCGGCCTTCGCCTGCTCCGTCGCGGCCTCGTCGACGTTGCCGTCAGCGTCCGTGACGTCCTCGACGGTCTCGGGCTGGACCAGGATGTGGCGGACGTCGACCATGAGCGAGTCGTCCTTGTCGACGCCGAGCTCGTCGGCGTGCGCGTCATAATAATCGCTGACCTCGTCGTCGGTGTAGACGAAGCTGTTGTAGACCGTGTCGTCATAGTGGAGCGCGGTGTAGTACTTCGTCATGAAGGCAAGGTAGCTGTCGTAGTCGGCGAACACGCCGTAGTATTCCTGCAGATACGTGTCGACGGAGTCAAACCCGCCCTCGTCGGCCGAGGCCTTGAGCGTGTCGTAGAGCCCATCGAGCTCGGCCTGCGTGTCGGCCGGGAGCGTGAAGCCCTCCGCCGCGGCCTTCTGGCTGAGCAGCGTGAACTGCGCAAACGCGTTCATGGCGTTGTCGACGAAATACTGCTGCCAGCTGATGGACTCATCGAAATAGCAGCTCTGCTCGTCGAGCGGCGCGCTCGTGTCGAGCAGACCGTAGTAGTAGACATACGTGTAATAGCTGTTGATGAACGAGCTGTACGAATACCAGTAGTAATACGCAAACGACTGGTTCGTGAGCTCCTCGCCCGCGCACGTGGCGACGACGGCGAATTTCTCCTCGTCCGTCACCTCGGACGGGTCCTTCGTGTACGACGGGAAGCTGACGGGCTCGGCGTCCGCGTCCGTGCCGGTGTCGGCCGCGTCGGACGGCTGCGTCTCGTCGAGCGCGTCCTTGGTCTCGTCGCTGAGCGTCGGCTCGTCCGCCGGCTCCGCGCTCGGGCGGCCCTTCGTCAGGTAGACGACGACGCACACCGCGATGGCCGCGATGAGCAGGATGCCGCCCATGAGGATCTGCGTGCGCGCTCTGCGCTGCTTCTCCGAAACGGGCGGCTTGCCGGCCGGCTCTTCGGGCTCGTCGGATGCCTCCGGCGTTTCGGGCGCGGGCTCATAGGCCGGCTCGTCCGGCGTCTCGGGCGCGGCCGTCTCCGGCGCGTCCTCCGGCGTGGTCAGCGCCGCGTTCTCGGCGCTTTCCGCTTCCTGCGCCGCCTTGCAGGCGGAGCAGAGCGTCTGCCCGTCGTCGACGGGCGCGCCGCACTTTTTGCAAAACTCCATAAATTTTAGCCTCTTCTTTCCAAGGATCACGCCGCCAAAAAGGCGGCGCGGCATCGCGGGTATTGTAGCACGATTAGGCGGTGCTTGCAACCACGATTGCGCAGTGCTTGCAGCCGCGGTTTATACCCACGCACTTTACCAGTATACCAAAATCCGCCGCCGAGCGGTGAACAGATTGTAAATTCTCCCGCGCCGCGGTATAATGACGGCGTTGACGTCCCGCGCCGCACCGTAGGGGCGACCCTTGCGGTCGCCCGCTTTCCCCATCGCGCATTCGGGCTGCGGGCCGTCCGCTGATCTGAAAACCAGAGGTGCAACCATGAAAAAAGCGCTTTTGCTCCTGCTCGACTCTGTCGGCGTCGGCTGTCTGCCGGACGCGGGCGACTACGGCGACGACGGCGCGGCGACCGTGCCGCACGTGCTCGCGGCGTATCCCGAGCTTGATCTTCCGAATCTGCGCCGTCTCGGCCTGTGCCGCCTGCCGGGGCTGGAGCGCTTCTCCCGCGGCGAGACGCCGGAGGCCGTCTACGGCCGCCTCGCGTCTATTTCGCGCGGCAAGGACTCCATCGTCGGCCACTGGGAGCTCATGGGCCAGCCGACGGCCGTCCCGTTTCTGACGTACCCGGACGGCTTCCCGCCGGCGCTCATCGACGCGTTCTGCGCGCGCACGGGGCTTCCCGGCGTGCTCGGAAACTGCGTCGCCTCCGGCACGGCCATCATCGCCGAGCTCGGAGCCGAGCACGAGAAAACCGGCCTTCCCATCGTCTACACGTCGGCCGACAGCGTATTCCAGATCGCCGCGCACGAGTCCGTCATCCCCGTCCCGGAGCTCTACCGCATCTGCGCGCAGGCGCGCGCACTTTTCGACGAATCCGGCATCGGCATCGCGCGCGTCATCGCCCGCCCGTTCGTCGGCGAGCCCGGAAATTACACCCGCACCGCGCGGCGGCACGACTACGCCGCCGTCCCGCCCGGCCCGACGGACTTAGAGCGCCTGGCGGACTTCGGCGTCCCCGTCCACTCCGTCGGCAAGCCCGTGGACATCTTCAGCGGCCGCGGCTTTTCTTCGTCGGAGAAAACGGAGAATAACACGGACGGCCTCGCCAAAACGCTGCGCGCCGTGCGCGAGCGCGACGGGCTCATTTTCGCGAATATTTTAGATTTCGATATGCTCTGGGGCCACCGCCGCGACGTCCGCGGGTACGCCCGCGGCCTTGCCGAGGTCGACGCGGCGCTGCCCGGCCTGATGGACGCGCTGGGCGACGGCCTTCTCATCGTCACGGCCGACCACGGCTGCGACCCGACGTGGCCCGGCACGGACCACACGCGCGAGTACATCCCCGCCCTTATCTGGCAGCGCGGCATTGCCCCGCGCGGTTTCGGCACGCGCGAAACGTTCGCCGACGTCGGCGCGACGCTGCTTTCGTACTTCGGCGCCCCGCCCGCGCCGGTCGGCACAAGTATATTATAATGTAAAAGCCCGCGGCCACCCGGCCGCGGGCAATTTTTATCGTTCCGCCTTGACGACGACCTTCTTTTTCCACCCGCCCGTGAAATAGCGCAGGAGGATGAGCACCGTGCCCGTCGAAAAGTCGATGGCCAGCGCATACCACACCGCCGCGCGGCCGATGGACGGGATCGACGCCATGTAATACGCCGACCCGACGCGAAGAATGAGCGTGCAGACCGTGATGATCGTCGCCGTCGTGACGTCGCCCGCGCCGTGGAGCAGGCCCTTCGTCACAAACAGCACCGCGAACACGACGAGCCACTTCGCGATGAATTTCAGATACGTCTGCCCGATCATGAGCGCCTCGCCCTCGCAGCCGAACAGCCGCACGAGCGGCCCGGCCAGCACCGTGATGAGCACGGCGATGACGCCCGACGCCGCGACGGCCATGATGAGCGTCTGCCAGTGGCCCGTCCTCACGCGGTCCATCTGCCCCGCGCCGATGTTCTGCCCCGTGAACGTGGCAAGGCCGACGTTGAACGAGATGACCGGCAGCGTCACGAAGCTCTCGACGCGGTAGCCGGCCGTGTAGCCCTCGAGCATGACAGAGCCGAAGCTGTTGATGAGCCGCTGCATGAACAGCGAGCCGATGGCCAGCGCCGCCGTCTGGAGCGCCGCCGGGACGCCGAGCTTACAGATGAGCTTCGCCTGCGCCCCGTCCGGCCGAAGGAGCGGCGCGCACAGGAGCGTGTGCCGCCTCCGCGCGTACCAGAACGCCGCAGCGACGGAGACGAGCTGCGCGAGCACCGTCGCGATCGCCGCGCCCGCGACGCCCCAGCGAAACGCGACGACGAACAGCAGGTCGAGCGCGATATTCACAGCCGTCGAGATAAGCAGAAACAGCATCGTCGCCGCCGAATCGCCCAGCGCGCGCAGCGCGGCCGCCTGCGCGTTATAGAGAAACTGGAACAGCATGCCCGCGCAGTAGATGCGAAGATACGTCACGGCCATGTCCAGCACGTCGTCCGGCACGGTGAGCACGCGCTGCAAAAAAAGCCGTCCGAAAATAAGCCCGAGCGCCGTCACGATGAGCCCCGCGATCGCCATGAGCGACAGCGCCGTCCCATGCGCGCGGCGGAAATCCGCTTCGTGCTTTGCCCCGTAATACTGCGCCGCGATGACGCCGAAGCCGGACGAAAATCCCGTCGCGACCGCGAGCAGCAGGTTCGTCAGCGGCGCGCACGTCCCGATGGCGCCGAGCGCCGCGGACGAGACGAAGTTTCCGACGATGATGCCGTCGACCGTCGCGTACAGCTGCTGCAGCAGCATCCCGCCGAGCACGGGCAGGGTGAAAAGCAGGATCGACTTCCAGACCGATCCGCGCGTGAGACTCGTTTGCATCGGGCAGCACTCCTATTCCGAACAATCTGTCCTCTCACTATATGGGCTTTTTACGATTTTGTCAATCCGCTTGGCGTTTTTTAACGGAGTTCCTCCTTCGGCAAACGCGCGATGGCCTCGGCCGCGCCGCGCACGACGTCCGCGACAAGGCCGTCCTCCGCCTCCGTCTCGCGCCAGGCCGCGGCCAGCCAGATGCGCTCCGCGCCGCCGGCCTCATGCAGGCTCAGCACCCGCACGTCCGGATGTGCCAGCCGCCGGACGACGCTGCGCGGCAAAATCGCCGCGCTCTCGCCGCTCTCAACGGACAGGCACATGGCAAGGCGCGTGCCGGAAAAGCGGATCTGCGGCGTCGCGCCGATGCGGCCCAGGATCTGCAGGACCTGCGACATGCCGCGCATCTCGTTTTCCAGCAGGATCACGCCGCGACGGTCGAGCACCGCGCGCACGGCGTCCGGCTCATCCGGATATTCGCGCGGCGAGCGGAACGCGAGCACCATCTCGTCGTCCCACAGCGTTTTGAGCGTCAACGGCGCGCCGAGCGGCTCGCCCGCGTGCAAAAACAGCGCCAGGTCGATCTCCTCGTCGGCGAGCGCCTTTTTCATGTCGCTGTACTCCATCTGCAGAAACAGCGCGCGAAGGCCGGGCCGGCTCTGCCGCTCGCGGTAGATCTGCTCGGTCAGGATGCGGTGGATGAGCGAGTCGCCGTCCGCGCGCGGCTCGACGCCGATCATGATGTGCCGCTGGCGCTCGGCGTCGTCCGTCTCATGCCGCAGCAGCGGGATGAGCTTGTCCGAGCGCAGCAGCAGCGACTTCGCCTCCGGCAGCAGCACCCGCCCGGCCCGCGTGAGCACGACGCTGCGCCGGTCGCGCTCAAATAACGTCACGCCGAGCTCCTGCTCGAGCGCCTGGATCTGCTTGCTGAGCGCCGACTGCGAAAGATACAGGCTCTCCGCCGCGCGGCTGAAGTTGAGCGTGTCCGCCACCGCCACAAAATAGCGCAATTGCCGAAGCTCCATCCCGTTTTCCTCCTCACTTTTCCAGCGCGGCGAGCAGCCCGCGGCAGCCCGCGTCCACGTCGCGCCATGTCGCGTCAAAATCGCCCGTGTACCACGGATCGGCCACGTCGCCGGGGCGGTCCGTGAAGTCGAGCAGGCGGCGCACCTTGCCCTCCGGGTCGCCGCCGCAGATGCGCAGGATGTTCCGGATGTTCGCCGCGTCCATGCCGATGAGATAGTCATACTTTTCATAATCGCCCCGCACCAGCTGCCGCGCCGCGTGCCCCGCGCACGAGATGCCGTGCTCGGCAAGCTTCGCCCGCGCGGGCGGATAGACGGGGTTCCCGATCTCCTCCCGGCTCGTCGCCGCCGACGCCGCCAATACCTCCGCGCCCGCCTTTTTCGCAAGATCCCGCATCACAAACTCCGCCATCGGGCTCCGGCAGATATTGCCGTGGCAGATAAAAAGAATTTTCGTCATTCGCGCATCCCTCCGCCGCTTCGCGCCTTGATTTTTTCACGCCCATTGTACCATACCGCGGCCCGATTGGCACCTTGAAATTCAGCCGGGAACCACAAAACGCCCCTCGGTGCCGTGTGCGGCATCGAGGGGCGTTGTTGGTCTGCTGCTTCACGCGCTTCTGCGGCCGAGATACCGGCCGACGCGGGCGCGGTATGCGTCGTACTCCGCGCCGAACACCGTCGGCAGGTAACGCTCTTCCTGCAGGATCTGCAAATGCAGCATGACGACGGCGAACACGGTGCACGCGGCCGTCAGCGGGTTGCAGTATTGCAGCAGCACGCCGGCGTACATGAGGTCAAACCCCAAAAACGCCGGGTTGCGGCTGACGGCGTAGATGCCCGTCGAGACGAACTGCGTCCGGTCGCCCTCCGGGATGCCCGCGCGCCAGCTGTCGCGCATGCAGAGCACCGCGGCGAGGAAGATCCCGTCGCCCGCCAGGCCGAGCACGAACCCGGCCGCGCGCGCCGCGCCCGGCAGACAGCTCCAGCCGAGCAGCACGCTCACAAGCTGCGCCGGGACGATGATGTGCGTCGCGAGATTCATGAGCGTCTCGACCGTGTGCAGCTGTTTCTCCCGCCGCCGCCCGATCTGATTCGTCCGGATCCCGCGCCGCCGCTGCGCAAGCATTTTCCCGAAATACAC
Organism: Bacteroidaceae bacterium; assembly: GCA_963626425.1. GTDB lineage: Bacteria > Bacillota > Clostridia > Oscillospirales > Oscillospiraceae > CAKTOF01. The sequence continues at coordinate 2,074 of CAVFYN010000214.1, read as the reverse complement.
GGCATAAAACGCCGCGATCACAACGATCGCCAGCGCCGAATGCGGCAGATTCTCCCGCAGCGCGCGGGAAATCGCGGCCATGGCGTCCGCCTCCTCTCTTTTTTACCACCGCAGCTCCCCGTCGCCGGCCATGAGGGCCGTCATTTCCTCGATGCGCTCGAGGGGGAACGGCGGCTCGGCCAGCGGGCGGAGGGCGATGCTCATGAGCTTCATGGGGTTATCGTCGGCCGCGACGCGGTTGGAATGCAGCGCGCCGCAGCGGCGGCAGCGGTGGGCGACGGCCCACTCGCCGCCCCTGCGCACCCAGACGGCCACGGGGTCCATGATGCCGCCGCAGTCGGACGCCCGGTCGCCGGGCTCCTCGTCGACGTGCAGGCTGCTCAGGCAGTTGTTGCAGTGATTTCTGTGGTCCGACCCGGCGTTTTCCGGCGTCATGAGCCGGCCGCAGACCTTGCAGGTGAAGCTGTCCGGGCACGCGTGGGTCTTGAAATAGCCTTTTTCATATTGTTTGCGTTTGTTTTCGCGGTTCAATTTTGGATTCCTCCTGAAGATTTTTAAGGTCCATCTTCCGGGAGGAACGGCCGCACGCCGACCTCCCGGTCAGCGCACAGACTCCAGTGTCATATCATGTTTCATACAATGACTCCTTTTTTGATCATTCCGGTTTCGCCCCGGCTTCTGCCGGGCGCGAGTTCATTTTATTCCATAATGTTCCGCCTGTCAAGAACGGCCGCGCGCCGCAATGCTCAGGACACGACGGCTTTCGTGAGCCACTTTTTGCCGCGGAAGCGGAAGATGGCGAGGACGAGCGAATAGCCCCAGCTGATGGGCACGCTGACCCAGAGGCCGGCGTAGGACACCGGGGTCAGATAGGCCAGCGCGTAGGCGAAAATGCAGCGGATGGCCAGGCCGGACAGGGAGTTGAACGTCGTGTAGTTCACGTCGCCCGCGCCCTGCATGACGGCGTTTATGATCATATAGGCGCAGAAAATGAGATAGCACGGCGCGCAGAAGCGAAGATAGCTCGTGCCGACCGAAAGCCCGAAGCCGCCGACGCCGAACAGCGAAACGAGCTGCGGCGCGAGCACAAATTCCAGCGCGCCGAGCGCGACACAGCACGAAAGGCCCATCACGAGCGTGGATCTCAGGCCCTCGTGCACGCGGTCGATCTGCTTGGCGCCGATGTTCTGGCCGGAGAACGTGGCCATGCCGGTGTTGAAGCCGAGGATCGGGATGAGCACGAAGCTCTCGATGCGCGCGGCGGCCGCATAGCCGGACGTCATGCCCATGGTGTTGACGAGCCGCTGCACCGTGATCTGTCCGAGCGAGACGACGCACTGCTGCATCGCCGCGGGGATGCCGAGCTTCAGCGCGAGCTTGCCCATCTCGGGGTCGTATTTCAGCTCGGCGCGGCTCAGGCGGAGCATTTCGTACTTCCGGTGCATGTACAAAAGGCTCAGCACGCAGGCGATGAGCTGCGAGATGACCGTCGCAAGCGCCGCGCCCGCGACGCCCATGCGAAAGCTGATGATAAACAGCAGGTCGAGCAGCATATTCGTGACGGACGCGGCCAGGAGGAAATAGAGGCTCGCCTTCGAGTCGCCCACGGAGCGCAGGATGGCCGCCGCGATGTTATAAAGGAACTGGAACACGAGACCAAGGCAGTAGATGTGGAAATACGTTACCGCGTCGTCCAGCAGCGCCGCGTCGAGATTGAGCAGCTTGGAAAAAATAACGGTCGTCGCCGCGTAGGCAACTGCCGTGAACACAAGACCCAGGATCGTGTTCAGAATCAGCGCCGTCGAGACCGCTTTTTTGAGGTTCGCCGTTTGCTTTGCGCCGAACATCTGTGATATGATGATGGAGCAGCCGGTGGACATGCCCGTCGCGATGGCGACGAACAGCGCCGTGACCGGCGCGCTCGTGCCGACGGACGCAAGGGCGTTTTCGCCGACGAAATTGCCGACGATGACGCTGTCGACGGTGTTATAGAGCTGCTGGAGCAGAATGCCCAGCATAATGGGGATCGTAAACAGCCAGATCTGCTTCCGGATAGGCCCGGTGGTCATGGATA
>CAVFYN010000213.1:0-3840 GCA_963626425.1 Bacteroidaceae bacterium | reverse complement strand
TGAATTTAAATATTAAAAATGCGTACTTGCAGAAAAGTACACATTCCTGCAAATCCGTTTTTTACTTTTCCTCTTCCTCAAACCGCTGCGCGCGGTAGCGGAAGGTCGACAGGGGCATGCCGCAGAGTTTGGCGGCGGCGGTGCCGGTGAGGTCGCCGGTTTTCCAGCGGTGGTAGACGCCGGGGAAATTGTCCGGCAGGGGCTTGGGGGCGCGGCCGAATTTGACGCCGCGGGCTTTGGCGGCGGCGATGCCCTCGGCCTGGCGCTGGCGGATGCTCTCGCGCTCGTTTTCGGCGACGAACGAGAGCACCTGGAGCACGATGTCGCTGAGAAACGTGCCGAGGAGGTCCTTGCCGCGGCGGGTGTCGAGCAGGGGCATATCGAGCACGACGATGTCGATGCCGCGGTCCTTCGTCAATACGCGCCACTGCTCCAATATCTCCGCGTAGTTGCGGCCGAGGCGGTCGATGCTCTTGATGCACAGCAGGTCGTCCCGCTTCATTTTCCGCAGCAGCCGGCGGTACTGCGGCCGGTCGAAATCCTTGCCGGAGCGCTTTTCCATAAAAATGTTCTCGTCCGGGATGCCCGCGCAGCGCAGCGCGTGCAGCTGGCGGTCCTCGTTCTGCTCTTTTGTTGAGACCCGGATGTACCCGTAGATCACTGGTTTGATCGCTGCCGCCTCCTTCCATGCAGAAAAGCCGCCCCGCGCAGCAGATTCGCTGCGCGGGGCGGCTTTGGTTTTGGGATCTTACTCAATGAGCGCCACGGCGTGGGCGCTGATGCCCTCGAGCGCGCCGGTGAAGCCGAGGTGCTCCTCCGTCGTGGCCTTGACGTTGACGCGCGAGACGTCGACGCCGAGCGTGCGGGCTAAGTTTTCGCGCATGAGCGGGATAAACTCCGCCAGGCGCGGCTTCTGCGCGACAATGGTCGCGTCGAGATTGCCGAGCGTGTACGGCGCTATTCTCTCCCGCACGGCGGCGAGCAGCTTTAAGCTGTCCGCGCCGGCGTAGGCGGGGTCGGTGTCGGGAAAATGCTGCCCGATGTCGCCGAGGGCGGCCGCGCCGAGCAGCGCGTCCATGACGGCGTGCGTGAGCACGTCGGCGTCCGAGTGGCCGTCGAGGCCGAGCTCGAACGGGATGTCCACGCCGCCGAGGATGAGCCGCCGCCCCGGCACGAGCCGGTGGACGTCATAGCCGTGTCCGATGCGCATCAGCCGTCCTCCTCTTCCGCCAAAACCTGCGCGATGGCGAGGTCGAGCGGCGTTGTGAGCTTGATGTTGCGCTCGCTGCCCTCCGTCAGGCGGACGGACATGCCCATGTGCTCGACGAGCGAGCAGTCGTCCGTCGCGGTGAAGCCGTCGGCCTGCGCCTTGACGATGGCGCCGCGCAGGAGGTCAAAGTCGAACACCTGCGGCGTCTGCACGGCGAAGAGCGCGCTGCGCTCCGGCGTCTCGGCGACGAGGCCGCCTTCGGCGCGCTTGATCGTGTCCTTGACCGGGATCGCGGGCGCGGCCGCGCCGAATTTGGCCGCGGCGCGCACGGCGCGCTCGATGACGTCCTCCGTCACGAACGGGCGCGCGCCGTCGTGGATGGCGGCGAGCTTCGTCTTTTTGCTGACGGTGTCGAGCCCGCGCGAGACGGACTCGGCGCGCGTCGCGCCGCCGCAGACGACCATGGTCACCTTGTCAAAATGCGCCGCGTGCATGGCGCGGCTGACGTCGACGAGCAGGTCCTCGCGCGTGACGACGACGATCTCGCGGATGCAGTCACAGTTCTGAAACGGCCGCACGGCGCGCACGACGGCCGGCTCGAGCCCGATGGGCGCGAGGATCTTGTCCACGCCGCCCATGCGCGTGGCCGAGCCCGCCGCGACGACGACGGCCGCGGTGTACGGCACGCGGTCCGATGTGCTTTTTCTGCGGAACAGGCCCATGGGTCAGTCCTCCTTCAAAAGCTCCTCCACGGCAAGCAGGATGCCCGTCTTGCCGGATTCATACGTCAGTCCGCCCTGCAAATAGGCGGTGAACGGCGCGCGCATGGGGCCGTCGGCCGACAGCTCGATGGACGCGCCCTGGACAAACGAGCCTGCGGCCATGATGACCGGGTCCTCATAGCCCGGCATATCCCACGGAACGGGCGTGACGAACGAGTCGACCGGCGCGCCGCGCTGGATGCCGCGGCAGAAGCGCTCAAGCGCCTCGCCCTTGCCGAACTCGATCATCTGCACGATGTCCGCGCGCGGGTCGTCATAGCGCGGAAGCGCGCGGTAGCCGAGGTTTTCCATGATGCGCGCGCAGAACACGGCCGTCTTGAGCGCCTGGGCCGTGACGTGCGGGGCGAGGAAAAAGCCCTGGTAGAGCAGGCGGTTCTGCCCCATCGTCGCGCCGCACTCCCGGCCGATGCCGGGGCACGTCAGGCGCATGGCCGCGGCCTCGACAAGGTCGTGCCGGCCGGCGATGTACCCGCCCGTGACGGCCAGGCCGCCGCCGGGGTTTTTGATGAGGCTGCCCGCGATGATGTCCGCGCCGAGCTCGGGCGGCTCGACGGTGTCGACAAACTCGCCGTAGCAGTTGTCCACCATAATATATGCGTTCGGCTCGGCTTTGCGAACCGTTTCGATGACCTCGCGCAGCACGGGGATCGTCAGCGAATCGCGCACGGAGTAGCCGCGGCTTCGCTGGATGAGCACGACCTTCGCGCCGTGCACGCCCGCGGCGATGGCCGGGAGGTCCGGCTTGCCGTCCGGCGTCGTGTCGACCTGGCGGTACGTCACGCCGTACTGGCGCAGGTTGCCGGGCGCGTCGCCCGTCATGCCGATGACGCCCTGGAGCGTGTCATACGGCGCGCCGATGACGGACACGAGCGTGTCGCCCGGGCGGAGCATGCCGAACAGCGCGGCCGTGAGCGTGTGCGTGCCGTTGACAAACTGCAGCCGCACGATGGCGTCCTCCGCGCCGAACACCTGGGCGTAGATCTTGTCGAGCGTGTCGCGCCCGATGTCGTCGTAGCCGTAGCCCGTCGTGCCGGAGAACATCGTGTCGGAGACGCGGTTGTCCTGAAACGCGGCGAGCACCTTTTCGGCGTTGGCCTGCGCGACGCGGTCGATGTCCTCAAACAGCCCGCGGCAGTCGCGCTCGGCCTCCGCGGCCAGGCGGCGCGTTTTTTCCGAAATGAGCATTACGAGAACGCCTTGACCAGGATGGTCACGCAGTTCTCGCAGTCGGAGAGGCTGGCCATCTCGTTGTGGGTGTGGACGTAGCGGGCGCAGATGGACATGCAGGCCGCCGGGACGCCGCCGCGGGTCTGGGCGATCGTGCCGGTGTCCGTGCCACCGCGGACCTCAACGAAGCGCTGGTACGGCACGCCGGCCTCCTCGGCCGCGCTGATCAGGCGGCCGGCGACGGCCGGATGCGAGATGTGCATGCGGTCCATGAGCGTCACGACCGGGCCCGCGCCGAGCTTGAGCGGGTTCTTGCCCGGGTCGCACGGCAGGTCGCCCGCGCCGCAGATGTCGACGGTGACGGCGACGTCCGGCATCACGGCAAACGCGGCCGGGGCCGAGCCGCGGCAGCCGACCTCCTCCTGCACGGTAAAGACGACGTACAGGTCGATGTCGGAGTCCTGCAGGCCCTCGAGCGCCTTGAGCAGGATGGCGCAGCCGGCGCGGTTGTCGATGTACTGCGAAATGATGCGGTCGCCGGAGAGGATGGACTCGCCGAGGAACGTGGCCGTGTCGCCGATGCCGACGGTCTGGCCGGCCGTGTCAATATAGACGTGCTCGATGGTGACGTTCTGCGGCTCGATGTTCGCGTCGACGCACACGACGCCGACGACGCCGTTG
>CAVFYN010000212.1:0-6828 GCA_963626425.1 Bacteroidaceae bacterium | reverse complement strand
GCAAGGGGAGGTGTCACGGCCAACGGCCGTGACGGAGGGGTTGGCGGGACGCGGCTCCGAATTTTCGACACGCACTACCGCGCCCCCGACCTCCAACCCCTCAGTCAGCTATCGCTGACAGCTCCCCTTGCACAGGGGAGCCTTGGCGCGTGCTGCAATCGGCGCGTCGTTCTTTTCGCCCACTTCGCAAAAAACGCCCCGGCTGCCAACTGGCGGCCGGGGCGGTCTTTTTCAAAAATTCTTCATCCCACCGCGGCGGCGATGGACTCGGCGGCGACGTAGCCGGTGGTCATGGCGCTGCCGCAGGAGTTGCCGGCGGTCGGGGTGTGGTACTGGACGCCGAAGCGCTGGCCGCAGCAGTTGCCGATGGCGTAGAGGCCCGGGATGGGGCGCTTTTCGGCGGTCAGGACGTTGTAGTTTCCGTCCGTGCACACGCCCGCGTGCTGGCACAGGCCGCCGTTCGGGGGCATCTGGCCGGTGATGGCGCGCGTGCCGAAGAACGGCGCGGTGCGGATCGGGAAGAGGTATGTCGGGTCGCAGCCCCAGTCGGCGTCGTAGTGCGCGTCGCACAGGGCATTCCAGCGGTCGACCTCCGCGACGAAGTTTGCGAGCGCCTCGCCCTCGTAGCCGAGGTACTGCCCGAGCTCCTCGATCGTGTCGGCGGCAAAGACGCGGTCGTAGCTCTCGCCGTAGCGCGCAAACGCGTGGACGTCGAAGCCCTCCGGGCCCTTTTTGCACTTTTCCATGTCCGCGCGGACGACGGAGAGCATATGCTCGTTGCTGCGGTCCATGACCTCGTGGCCGTAGCCCTGGTGCTCGCAGTATTCGTCCCAGTTCGCGTCCGTGACGCACGCGACGACGCCGCCGTTCGGCAGCATGTCGACCGCGCCGTTCGCGCCGAATTTCGTGATCGTCTCGTTCATGAACCGCCGCCCGTCCGGGCCGAACGTCGGCCAGCAGCCGCCGAACGGGAACGTCGGCTTATCGTTGAGCGACGCGCCCTGCCCGGCGCGCGGGCCGGCCTCCATCGTGCCGCCGGCCCAGAGGCAAAGGCGGATGCCCGAGCCGTCGCGCCCGCCGCTTTCCACGTTTTTCGCGTCCGTGCGGTCGCGCCCCGTCGTCCAGGCAAGGTTGCGCAGCGTGTCGCACAGGTCGATGCGCATGTCGGGGTTCCCGCCGAAGTCGCCGGCCGCGGCGACGGCCGCGCGGCAATGGATGCGGAAGAATTTGCCCTTGATGTCGCGCGCGATGACGGCCGTGACAGCGCCGGCGGCGTCCTGCTCGGCGTAGATGGCCTGCGCGCCGTAGACGTAGCGCGCGCCGAGCTTCCGCGAGTACTCGTGCAGCGAGCGCATGACGAACGGCCACATGTTGTTGTTCGTTTTCTCGTCGCGCCACTGCAGCATGCCGATGAAGCTCTTCTGCCCGCACGTCTCGCCGGTGAAGTAGCGGTTGCCCTTGTACTGCGTCGGGTGGGCGTAGGCGTCGATGTACTCCTGCGGGATGTGCTCCAGCACCCAGTCGATCATCTCGCCGGAGCGGGTGACATAGTCGCGCACGAGCTTCGGATGCGCGTGGCCGAGCGCCTTGCGCATGTACTCGTTATATACATCCATGAGATCATATTCCGGCACGCCGCGCTCTAAGAAAAATTTCGAGTTGTACGTCGCCATATCGCAGGCGAACGCGTCGTATTCCTCCCACGTCTGCGCTTCGAGGCAGATCGTGTCGACGCCGAGCTCGGCCAGGCGGAGCGTCGCGGTCGACCCGGCGGGGCCGGAGCCGATGACGACGGCCCCGCAGTCCATCTCATAGGCGATGTCCAGCGCCTCCGGCCGCGCGCCGAGCCAGAGGGGCACGTCCTGCATGAACTCCTCCGGCGAAAGATCGAGGCCCGGCACGGAGCCGACCTGCATGGACGCGCGCGCGTCGCCCTCCATGACGCGGTCGATGTAATCCTGCGGCGTCGCGGGGGCCTGGACCTCCGGCGCCGTCCGGCGGTTGCCGGTGGCATAGGTTCTGTCGAGATATTCCTGCTGGGAAATGACGCTTCGCATGGCGATTCTCCTTTACCTGCAAAATATTTATTATTATAACAAGAGTTCACTGAAAAAGGAAGCCTTTTTCGTCAATTCCGCACAAAATTTGTTCGCCGCCGGACAAGCCGTAAAAACTTGTCCCGCGGGCGACAGGCTTCATGCCGTTTTTCCTCCGCGGCGCGCTATGCTGATGGAAATTCAAAAGCGGAGGAATGGATCATGCGATGGAAACTGGAACGGACGACGGGCGTTTTTGCGCTGCTGCTCATCATCGGGTGCTTTCTGACGACGGTGCAGCCCATGGCGGCCGAGCCCGCGTATCTCGGCGCGGCGGCGATCGCCCCGACGGAGCCGGAGCCGGAAGCGGAAGCCGCGCCCGCGGTCACCGTGCACGAGCCGGCCGGGACGGCGGAGGCGGCCGAGCCGCCCGCGCCGGTGCGCATCGCGGTGTATTTTGAGGTGCTCGCGGCCGGGACGTGCCTTGCCCTCTCGGGCCCGGACGGCGCGTGCGGGACGATCGAGATCCCGGAAAGCGGCAGCCTGACGCTGACGCTCGCCCCGGGCGCATGGGGCCTCGCCGCGCCGGACGGGACGAGCGCGGGCTTCACGCTGCGCGAAAACGCGTCCGTCGACTCCGTCACGGGCGACGCGTGGACGGACGGCGAGTCGCTCGTCTTTACGCGGGAGATCCGCGGCAGCGTCCGCGTCGTGCGCGCGGCCGGATCCGGCGGCGACGTCGTCTACCGCCTGACGGGCGAGGGCGTCGACGAGCAGCGCGCCCTCGCGGGCGCGGCGGACGCCCCGCGCGCGTGCACATTCTGGGCCCTGCCCGCGGGCAGCTATACGCTCGAGGAAAATGGCGCGGTCGCCGCGTATGTCACCATCACAGAGGGCGCGCGGAACGTAACGATCGAGCTCGGAGCATAGCAAAAGCCCGCGGCCGGCAGCCGCGGGCTTAATATTACGCGGGATCGTCCAAGACACCGAGAAACAGCGGGATGCCCGTCGCCGTGTCCACGACGGCGTAGACGAACGGGCGGTCCAAAATGACCTCCTTCGGCGGCTCACGCGGGCCGGCGCTTGCGCCGTTTGCCAGAACGGCCGTCGCCGCACCCGCCTTCGTGCCGCGCTCGTCGACGGTGATGGCCGTCTTGTGCAGCACCGCGCCGATGTAGAGCGGCCCCTCCGCGTCCGTTCCCATGGCCGAAAAGTCCGCCGCGGCCGGGTCGAACGCGTCCGTCATGCCCCAATCCGCGAGGAAATCTTCAAGCGAGGCGGAAAAGTCGGCCTTGAACTTCGGGATGGCCGTGATGACCTCCTCGTCTGACGCGTTTTCGAGCATATCGAGCCACGTCTCGCCGCTCAGCGCCGCGAGGACGTCCGCGGGCGTTTTTCCCTCGTCCGGCAAAAGCGCCGCGAACGCGTAGTCCCCGCCCGCGTAGCGCTTCATGACGCCCGCCGCGCCCGCGCCGGAGAGGTAGCGGTACTCGCTCGAGCGCAGGAATTTCACATCCCGCCCGGTGCCGTCCGCGGTCGTGAACGTGCCGCCCCGCACCTGGTCGGTGTCGTAGATGTCCGCCCACTCGGCGTCAAAGCTCAGGGCGTTCAATAAGATCAGCCGCGTGTTTTCCGGGATCTCGCTGAGCATTTTCTCGATCTGCCCGTCCGTGTGCTGCTTCACCCAGCGGTTGACGTCGCGCAGCGTCGAGCCGTCAAACGCCGCGCGGTAGACCTGCGCGCCGAAGCGGTCGGCGTTTTCCTGCAAAAATTCCGGGCGGACGGTCAGGCTGTCCGTGTCGCGCAGCCAGATGGAGTTTGCGATGTGCGTTTTCGCCGCGGCCGTGCCCGGCAGCGCCGCGGCCCAGCCGGCAAATTCGTCCGCGAGCGCGTCGCGCGAAAGCCCCGTCGCCTGCTCCATCTGCGAAAGCGTCTGCCCGCCCGCGCCAAGCTCCGCCATCCCGAGCGCGAGCAGCACGCTCACGGGCGAGACGAGCGCGTTTTTCTCCTCCGCATTCGCCGCCAGAAGCCGCACGGCGAACTCCGCCGCGGCCGCGCGCGTATCGTCCGAGATCGGCGCCGACTCGACATTTTGGGGCTGATATTCCGCCGAAAGCTCCGTCGCCGCGCGCCCCACGCAGCCGGTCAGCATCAGCGCGGCGAGCAGCATCGCCGCGATCCGTTTTTTCATATCCGGTCCCTCCTCAAAAAGCGTTCTCACTGACTTAGACCGCTTTCCCCGCAAAAGGTTTCGCCGCGTCCGCGCATTTTTCGCACGCACGGGAATTCTCGCGCGTAGGATGAGAGCGGAGAGGCGCGACGCCGCTCCGAAACCTTGGGGAGGAATGACCATGGCAACATTTGAAAACCGCGCGACGCTGTCCTACGGCGGCCGGACGACGGACTCGAACGTCGTCACCGGCGAGATCCGGGAGGTGCTCTCCGTCACAAAGACGGCCGTGCGCAGCGCGTACACGTCCGGCGGCGCCGTGACGTACGTCGTGAGCATCGTGAACACCGGCACGGCCGCGTTCACGGGCCTGACCGTGACGGACGACCTCGGCGCACACGCCTTCGGCGAAAAAACGCTCGTCCCGCTGACGTACACGGCCGGGACGGCGCAGTATTATGTAAACGGCATTTTGCAGGCCGCGCCGGACGTGACCGCCGGCCCGCCGCTGACCGTCACGGACCTCGCCGTCCCGGCGGGCGGCAGCGCGACGCTCATCTATGAGGCGCAGACGAACGAATTCGCCCCGCTCGCGCTCGAGAGCACGATCGTCAACACCGTCACCGTGACGGGCGAGCGCCTCGCCGCGCCGCTCACGGCGACCGCAACCGTCGGCGCGCTGAGCGAGGCGCGGCTTTCCGTGTGCAAATCGCTCTCGCCGGCGACCGTGGCGGAAAACGGCCGCCTGACGTACACGTTCGCCATCTCGAACACCGGCTCGGCCGCCGCGGAGGAGGCCGACGCCATCGTCCTGCGCGACACGTTCGACCCGCGCCTGACGGACCTGACCGTCACGTACAACGGCGTGACCCTCACCGCGCCGGACGACTACACGTATGACCCCGCGGCCGGGCTGTTCGCGACCGTCCCGGGCCGCATCACCGTCCCGGCCGCGACATTCACGCAGGACGCCGAGACGGGCGCGGTCGTCACCACGCCGGGCAGCGGCGTTCTGACCGTCACGGGCACGATCTGACCGCCGCATTTTCCCAGCGCTTCCTGCCGCCGGGCCCCGGAGCGATCCGGGGCCCGACATTTTTCGTGTTCTCTTGACAAACGGTTCGTGCCATGCTACGTTGAATCTGTTCAGTCGCCGGGCAGGCGATAGTTTACATCAGGGGGAACAACCATGGATCAGCACACGACCGACGCGTATACCCGCATTCTGGAATCCGAGCTTGTCCCGGCGCTCGGCTGCACGGAGCCCATCGCCATCGCCTACGGCGCGGCAAAAGCGCGCCAGGTGCTCGGACAGGAGCCCGAGCGCATGGAGATCCGCTGCAGCGGCAACATTATTAAAAACGTCAAGGGCGTCGTCGTCCCGAATTCCGGCGGCATGATCGGCATCGAGGCCGCCGCCGCGCTCGGCGCGCTCGGCGGAGACGCGGAGCGCGAGCTCGAGGTGCTCGAGTCCGTCCGCCCGGAGCACATCGCGCGGGCGCGGGAGTACATCGCCTCCGGCGCGTGCCGCGTGCGCCTGGTCAAGGACGTGGCGAACCTGTACATCGTCACGCACGTCGAGGCGGGCGGCCACTCGGCCGAGGTCACGATCGTCAACCGCCACACGCTCATCACGCAGATCGTGCGCGACGGCGAGGTCGTCTACGAAAACGAGATCCACGAAACGCTCGCCGACGGCACGGACGACAAGGCGCTTTTAAACGTCCGCGACATTCTGGAGTACGCCGACACCGTCGACCTCGACACCGTCCGCCCGACGCTCGAGCGGCAGATCGAGATGAACACGGCCATCTCGCACGAGGGCCTCGAGGGCGTCTACGGCGCGCAGGTCGGCCGGACGCTTTTACAGGTCTACGGCGACAACGTCCGCACGCGCGCCCGCGCCAAGCCGGCCGCGGGCTCGGACGCGCGCATGGGCGGCTGCTCGCTGCCCGTCGTCATCAATTCCGGCAGCGGCAACCAGGGTCTGACCGTCTCGCTGCCCGTCGTTGAATTTGCAAACGACCTGAACGTCAGCCATGAAAAGCTCCTGCGCGCGCTGCTCGTGAGCAACCTCGTCGCCGTCCATCTCAAAAAGTACATCGGCAGCCTGTCCGCCTTCTGCGGCGCCGTCTCGGCCGCCTGCGGCGCGGGCGCGGCCATCACGTACCTCTACGGCGGCGGCTATGACGACGTCGGCTCGACGATCGTCAACACGCTCGCCACCGTCGGCGGCATCGTCTGCGACGGCGCGAAGAGCTCCTGCGCGTCCAAGATCGCCTCCGCCGTCGACGCCGCCATCCTCGCGCACTACATGGGCTCGTACAACCGCGTCTTCCGCGCCGGCGAGGGCATCGTCAAGGAGGACGTCGAAAAAACCATCCGCTCCATGGGCTACATCGGCCGCGTCGGCATGAAGGAAACGGACGAGGAGATCCTCAACGTCATGATCGACGAGGTCGTGGTGTAAGGGCGCGCGCCGCATACCCGGCGGGCGGATGATATCCGCCCCTACGGGACTGTGCCCACGCGTCTGCTGCGTGCCAATTACGGCACGCGCCTTCCGGATGGCTCCCCTGCAAGGGGAGCTGTCGGCGGAGCCGACTGAGAGGTTCAAATGCC
>CAVFYN010000211.1:0-13429 GCA_963626425.1 Bacteroidaceae bacterium | reverse complement strand
CGTCCATCTCGAGCAAGGACTACATTACCGTTCAGGGCTGCGTCCTCATCTGCGCGTTCATCGTCACGACGATGAACCTGCTCACGGACATCGCCTACGCGTTCATCGACCCGCGCATCAAGGCGCAGTACGCCGCGGCGGGCGGTTCGAGCCGCCGCAAGAAGAAAAAGGAGGGTGAAGCTGCATGAGCAATGCCAAGACTGCCGCGGCCCAGGGCCCGCGCATCAAGAAAAAGCGCCGCAGCCAGGCCGGCGAGATCTGGCGCCGCCTCAAAAAGAGCAAGCCGGCCATGATCTCCATGTGGTTCATCATTTTCCTGATCCTCTGCGCCGTGTTTGCGCCGCTCATCGCGCCGTATGACTACGCCAAGCAGGATCTTGCCAACAAGTTCGTCATGCCGTGCCTTGCCCACCCGCTCGGCACCGACAACTTCGGCCGCGACCTGCTCTCCCGCCTCATTTACGGCGGCCGCATCTCGCTGCTCGTCTCGTTCTTCTCCGTCATCATCAGCGTCGGTATCGCCGTCATCCTCGGCGTGACCGTCGGCTACTTCGGCGGCATGTATGACAACATCGTCATGCGTATCCTCGACATCTTCATGGCCATCCCGGGCATGATGCTGGCCATCTCCATTTCGGCTGCGCTCGGGCCGGGCCTTGTGAACACGGCCATCGCCATCTCCATCGGCGGCATCCCGCCGTTCGCCCGTCAGCTCCGCGCGTCCGTCATGCTCGTGCGCGAGGAGGAGTACGTCGAGGCGTCCCACGCCTTCGGCGCGAGCGACTGGCGCATTATGTTCAAGCATATCCTGCCGAACACGCTCGCTCCGATCATCGTTCAGATCTCGCTGCGTCTCGGCGACAACATCCTGTCCATCGCGGGCCTTTCGTTCATCGGCCTCGGCGTTCAGCCGCCTACGCCGGAGTGGGGCAACATCCTCTCGTCCGGCCGCGAGTACATCTCGACGTACTGGCCGCTCATCACGTTCCCGGGCATTCTGATCGGCCTTGCCATGCTGGCGTTCAACCTGTTCGGCGACGGCCTGCGCGACGCGATGGATCCGCGTCTGAAGCAGTAAGGGGGTGCAGATCATGAGTTTGCTGGAAATCAAAGACCTCTCCATTGAATATGTGACCGACGGCGCCGTTGTCAAAGCCGTCAACGGCATTTCGCTGTCCATCGACGAGGGCCAGACGCTCGGCCTCGTCGGCGAGACGGGCGCCGGCAAGACGACGACCGCGCTCGGCATCATGCGCCTTGTGCCCGATCCCCCCGGGAAGATCACCGGCGGCGAGATCCTCTATCGCGGCGAGGACCTCTTCAAGAAGTCCGAGCGCGAGATGCGCAAGATCCGCGGCAAAGACATTTCGATGATCTTCCAGGACCCGATGACGGCCCTCAACCCGGTCCATCCGGTCGGCCGCCAGATCGCGGAGGTCATCAAGCTGCATCAGGACTGCACGCCGAAGGAGGCGCAGAAGCGCGCGGGCGAGATGCTCGAGCGCGTCGGCATCCCGGCCGAGCGCGCCACGGACTATCCGCACCAGTTCTCCGGCGGCATGAAGCAGCGTGTCGTCATCGCCATCGCGCTGGCGTGCGACCCCGTCCTGCTCATCGCCGATGAGCCGACGACGGCGCTCGACGTCACCATTCAGGCGCAGGTCCTTGAGATGATCAACAACCTGAAGGTCGAGTTCAACACCGCCATGCTGCTCATCACGCACGACCTGGGCATCGTTGCCGAGACGTGCGACAACGTCGCCATCATGTACGCCGGCCAGATCGTGGAGTACGGCGACCTCGAGGCCATTTTTGACCACACGTCGCACCCGTACACGCAGGGCCTGTTCGGCTCCATCCCGCGTCTGGACATCGACGTGGACAAGCTCTCGCCGATCCAGGGCCTCATGCCCGACCCGGCGAACCTGCCGTCCGGCTGCAAGTTCCATCCCCGGTGCCCGCACGCGACCGACCGCTGCGCGCAGGAGGAGCCGGAGCTCGTGAAGCTCGGCGAGCATCATTTCGCGCGCTGCTTCTTACTCGAAGACAAGGAGGGCTCTGACCATGGCAATGCTTGAAGTCCGTCATCTCAAAAAATACTTTAAGACGGCCAGAGGCCCGCTCCACGCCGTTGAGGATGTCTCGTTCGACCTCGAAGAGGGCAAGACGCTCGGCGTCGTCGGCGAGTCCGGCTGCGGCAAGTCCACGCTCGGCCGCGTCGTGCTCGGCCTGTCCGAGGCCACGGGCGGCGAGGTCATCTACCGCGGCCAGGACACGACGCATCTCAAGCCGGCCGAGCGCAAGCCGCTGCGCCAGAAGATGCAGATCATCTTCCAGGACCCGTATTCCTCGCTCGACCCCCGTATGTGCGTGCGCGACCTCATCGCCGAGCCGCTCAACATCTTCGGCATGTACAAGACGAAGGACGAGGTCTACGACCGCGTCGCAGAGCTTATGGACACCGTCGGCCTGGCCGATCGCTTTGATCTGAGCTACCCGCACGAGCTCGACGGCGGCCGCCGCCAGCGCATCGGCATCGCCCGCGCGCTCGCGGTCAACCCGGAGTTCATCGTCTGCGACGAGCCGGTCTCGGCCCTTGACGTCTCCATCCAGGCGCAGATTTTGAACCTCCTGCAGGAGCTGCAGGAGAGCCGCGGCCTTTCGTACATGTTCATCACGCACAACCTGTCCGTCGTCAAGCACATCTCCGACGACATCATGGTCATGTACCTCGGCTGCCTCGTGGAGAAGTGCCCGGCGAAGGAGCTGTTCAAATATCCGCTCCATCCGTACACGAAGGGCCTTCTCTCGGCCATTCCGATCCCGTCCATCCACCACAAGAAAGAGCGCATCCTGCTCAACGGCGAGCTGTCCTCTCCGGTCAACCCGAAGCCCGGCTGCCGGTTTGCCGCGCGCTGCCCCTATGCAAAGGAAGCGTGCTTCCAGACCATGCCGAAGCTCGAAGAGCTCATGCCGGGCCACACGGTGGCATGCCACTACGCCCATGAGATCAACAACCTGTAATTCTTGGAGGTAACCCCATGCACGTTATTTACCCGAACCTGCTCTCGCCGATCCGTGTGGGCAATCATATCCTGAAAAACCGCATGATCACCCCGCCGAGCAAGCCGCACTTCATCCAGGGGCCGGAGCACTACCCGTCCACCATCATCGACCACTACGCCCAGCGCGCGCGCAACGGCGCCGCGCTCATCACGGTCGACGGCACGCACCTGAGCCCGGACTGCGGCCCGCACATGTTCGCGTGGGACGGCACGGATCCGAACGTCCAGCACTATATGGCGCAGCTGGCCGACGCGATCCACTTCTACGGCTCGAAGGCCAACGGCGTTATCATGGCGTTCGCGCCGCGCGGCTACGACGTGAGCACGGGCGTTCCGACGCACTATGTCGTCGGCGACGGCAGCAAGCCGCGCTATGACTGCAAGGAAATGACGCACGAGATGATCGAGGATTTCATCGCCGAGTGCGTCAAGCTCGCGAAGGTCCAGCAGGAGGCCGGCTTTGACGGCGTCTACATCCACATGGCCTACCGCGGCGTCATCCCCGGCCGCTTCCTCTCGCCCATGACGAACAAGCGCACGGACGAGTACGGCGGCAGCTTTGAAAACCGCATCCGCTTCCCGCTGCGCCTGTGCCGCGAGATCAAGCAGGCCTGCGGCCGCGACTTCATCATCGAGGCCAGCATTTCCGGCCACGATCCCGACCCGTCCGGCTGGACGCTCGAGGACAGCTGCCGCTTTGCCAAGGCCGCGCAGGGCTGCATCGACATCCTGCAGCTCCGCTCGCCGGAGATCGACCCGAACCACCCGACGGGCTTCACCCTGAACCCGACGCCGTGGCTGTACATGGCCGAGGCCGTCAAGGCCTCGAACCCGGGCATCCTCATCTCGACGGTCGCGGGCTATATGGACCCGCGCGTGAACGAGGAGATCATCGCCTCCGGCAAGGCCGACCTCATCTCCATGGCCCGCGCGTTCGTCAGCAACCCCGAGTACGGCAAGCTCGTCTACGAGGGCCGTCCGCAGGACATCGTGCCCTGCATCCGCTGCAACAAGTGCCACCGCAGCAGCGACTCCGACCCGTGGATGAGCGTGTGCTCCGTCAACCCGGCCTGGGCCATGGATCACCGCCTCGACAAGCTCATCACGAAGCCCGAGCGCTCCCGCCGCGTCGGCATCGTGGGCGGCGGCGTCTCCGGCATGGAGGCCGCCCTCGTCTGCGCCCAGCGCGGCCATCAGGTCACGATCTATGAAAAGACCGGCAAGCTCGGCGGCCTGCTCAACCACGCCGACGATGTCGACTTCAAGTGGCCGCTGCGCGACTTCAAGAACTTCATGGTCCGCAAGGTCGGCGAGAACCCGAACATCACGATCAAGCTCAACACGACCGCGACCGTCGAACAGCTGAACGCCGACGCCAACGAGGTCGTCCTCGCCGCCGTCGGCTCCGAGCCGATCTCCATCCCCGTCCCGGGCATCGACGGCGAGCAGGTCGTCAACGCCATCGACGTCTACGGCCACGAATCCGAGCTCGACGAGAACATCGTCGTCATCGGCGGCGGCGACATCGGCACGGAGACGGGCCTGCACCTCGCGCGCCTCGGCCACAAGGTCACGGTCATCGAAATGAAAAATATGCTTGCGCCGGAGTCGTATCGGGTGCATTATTATAGCATGTTCATGGATGCGTGCGACAGTGAGCCGAACTTCTCGAGCCTGCTCGAGTGCCGCGTGACGAAGGTCACGCCGGAGGGCGTCTACTACGCCGACAAAGAGGGGAACGAGCACCTGGCTGCCTGCGGCAGCGTCGTTCTGGCCGCCGGTATGCGCGGCAAGCTCGACGAGGCGTTTTCCTTCTCGAAGGCGGGCCAGCAGTTCTACGCCATCGGCGACTGCCTGAAGGCCGGCTCCGTGCAGAAGTGCATGCGCAGCGCGTTCGACATCGCCAACACGATCTGATCTCGCGTCGGCAATCCATCAAACGGAGGAGAAACATGGATACGACCACACTGAAAAGCTACGCGCGCCTGCTGGTGCGCTCGTCGCTCAACCTGCGCCCCGGCCAGCCGCTGTACATTGACGCGTCCATCGCGTGCGAGGACTTTGTCTGCCTCGTGCAGCAGGAGGCGTTCGCCGCGGGCGCGTCGGACGTCACCGTCCGCTGGATCAGCGACCGCTTTGAGCGCGGCCGCCTGGAAAACCCGGACTGCACGCTCGTCACCGCCGCGGGCGACTGCGCGTGCGTGGCGCGCCTTGTCGAGGAGAAGGTCGCCTACCTGAAGCTCGAGTCCCCGGACCCGGCGCAGTGGGCGTCCGTCCCGGCCGAGCGGCTGCAGGCGCGGCAGAGAGCCGAGGCCCCGATGCGCGGCGCGTTCCGCGCGAGCACGGAGCTTCAGAACGTCATCGCCTGTGCCGCGACGCCCGCCTGGGCGAAGGCCGTCTACCCGGAGCTTCCGGAGGAAGAAGCGACGGACAGACTCTGGCAGGCGCTGCTGCGCGCCGTCATGGCCGACCGGGACGACCCGGCCGCGGCCTGGAAGGCGGAGATCGCCAAGACGGATTCGCGCCGCGCGTACTTAAACGGCAAGCAGTACAAAAAGCTGCGCCTGAAAAGCGACACGTGCGACCTGACGCTCGGCCTGCCCGACCAGCAGGACTGGATGGGCGGCGGCTGCACCGCGCCGGACGGCGTGTTCTTCATGCCGAACCTGCCGAGCTACGAGGTGTTCACCTCGCCGAAGGCGGCGGAGGCCGACGGCTGGGTCAAGGCGACCATGCCGCTCAACTTCCAGGGCAAGCTGATCCGCGACATCGAGCTGCACTTTGAGGGCGGACGCGTCACGGAGTACAACGCCTCCGCCGGGCGCGACCTGCTCGGCCAGATCATCCACTACGACGACACGAGCGACCGCCTCGGCGAGATCGCGCTCGTCGAGCAGACGACGGCCGTTGCACAGCAGGGCATCGTGTTCTACACGACGGTCTGCGACGAGAACGCCTCGTGCCACATGGCGCTCGGCTCGGGCTTTTCCATGGCGGGCGAGGAGGCGGCGAAGCGCCTCGGCATCAACCGCTCCGGCATCCACGTCGACTTCATGTTCGGCTCGGACAGCCTGTCTGTCAGCGGCCTGACGGCCGAGGGGCAGTGGGAGGAATTCTTCCGCGGCGGCCTCTGGAACATCTGAATTTCATCCTCCGCAGATCTCCGGGACGAAAATCGTCCCGGAGATTTTTTCTGTGCAAAAGCATAGAAAAAATCAGAAATGTGCCGTTTTCTCGCCCCCGATGGGCAGCCGGAAATGCTGCGCAAAAACTTCATGCGCCGGCATTTGCAGATTTTCGCGGTGCCGTGTTCGCGCATGAAGTTGGATGCTGCTTGATTCTATACTTTCTAAATGTTTTAATTTACCTTACAACTGCGATTTTTTGTAAATATGATTGCAATTTGCAGTGTTAAGGCGTATTATGACAAAGTGAATATAATATGCAGCATTATGTGAAAAGATGGATGAAATTACGAAAATCTGCCGCGTCTGCGCATATTCGGATTGTCAGTAAAATTCATCCATGGGCGAGCGCGCCGCCGCATGCCCGGCCGGGGAGACCCGACCCGCACAGATCGGAAACGGATGTCCCGCATGGCGCCGGCCGGAGCCCAATTGCCGCCCGACCCGCGGCAGCGGCCGGAGCCCGGCGGGAAAAATGGAGGAGAGAACCGCACGATGTCAATGAAACGAATTATAAGTCTTGCCGCCAGCTGCCTGCTGGCGCTCGCGTGCCTTGCGCCCGCGCTGCCCGCGCAGGCGGCGGACGCGGCGCAGGAGGAGCGGACGGTCATCCGCGTCGCATTCCCGACGCAGCCGGGCATGAGTTCCGTCAGCCACTCGGGCAAGGTCACGGGCTATAACTACGACTATCTCGAGAAGATCTCCGAGTACACCGGCTGGGAGATGGAGTACGTCGAGTATCCGAGCGAGGACGGCAACGAGGCCGTCGGCACCGCCATTTCCGAGCTTATGGCCGGCGAGGTCGACCTGCTCGGCCCGCTGCTCAAGAGCGAGCAGACCATGGAGATGTTCGAGTTCCCCGAGCACAGCTACGGCACGGTGTACACGACGCTCTGCGCCCGCTCGACGAGCGACCTGCGCGAGCACAACCTCATCAATCAGGGCACGCTGCGCGTCGGCCTGTGGGAGCAGGCGGAGGTGCGAAACTCCGAGGTGCTGGCGTACCTCGCCTCGGAAAAGCTCGACTATGAGATCGTCTACTATGCCACGAGCGACGAGCAGAAGCAGGCCCTTGTCGACGGCGACGTCGACGTGATCACGAGCGTTTCGCTCTCGCCGATCGCCAACACGCGCATCGTGGCGCAGTTCGCCGCGCGGCCTTATTACTTCGCCGCGACAAAGGGCAACACCGAGCTCGTCCGCCAGCTCGACGAGACGATGGCCAAGCTCGCGCAGACGGAGCCGAAGCTGCAGGACACGCTCTACGACAACTATTTCCGCAATGGCGAGGACGCGTTTTACATCTCGGCGGAGCAATCGTCCGCGCTCGGCGCGCTCGGGACCTTGAGCGTCCTGTGCGTCGACCACGACGCGCCGTTCGTCTACCGGCAGGAGGACGGCACGCCGTCCGGCATGATCGTCTCCATCCTGGACGATTTCGCGGACAAGGCCGGCGTCAGCTTTAATTACACGTTCTGCGACAGCCGCACGGAGGCGGCGGACATCCTCAAAAACGGCAGCTATGACCTGCTCATCGGCCTGCCGATGACGAGCGGCAGCTGCTCCGAGCTCGGCTTCATCAAGAGCGCGCCGGTCATCGGCTCCATGATGGCCTACGTCCAGAAGGCGACGGCCGCGCGCGCCGAGGGCGGCACAGCCGCCATCGTCCGCGGGCTGGAGGAGCTCGTCGACACGACGCAGTTCGACACGACCATCCTCTACGACACGGCCGCCGAGTGCCTCGACGCGGTCGACAGCAAGATCGCCGACTTCGCCGTCGGCAACCGCTCGGTCATGGAGTATTACATCTACGACACGGGCAGCACGCTCGTCACGAGCATGATCCCCGGCCTGACGCAGAACGTGAACATCTGCGTCTCGCGCGGGTGCGACACGGTGCTGCTCACCGCGCTCAACAACTACCTGTACAGCATGAGCGAGGGCGACCTCGCCGCGTACCTCAGCAGCGGCAACCTGCACTCGGACGCGTTTTCGCTCATCTTATTCACGCGCCGCCACCCGGTGCAGGCCACGCTCATCATCGTCGCCGTGACGCTGCTGTTCGCGGGCGTCATCTTCGGCCTGCTCGGCCGGTCGGCCAGACAGCGCGCGAAGATGCAGGAGCTGCACAACAGCCAGCTGCGCGAGGCGCTGCAGATCGCGCGCGAGGCCAACGAGTCCAAGACGACGTTCCTGTCCAACATGTCCCACGACATCCGAACGCCCATGAACGCCGTCATCGGCTTCTCGACGCTGCTGGCCAAGGAGCCGGAGGACAGCGTCAAGGTCCGCGAGTATGCCCGCAAGATCACGGCCGCGAGCAACCACCTGCTCGGCCTCATCAACGACATCCTGGACATCTCCAAGATCGAAAGCGGAAACGTCTCTCTCCACCAGTCCGTTTTCTCCATCGAGGAGCTGCTCGAATCCATCAACACCGTCGTCCGTCCCATGGCGGGCGAGAAGCACCAGTCGTTCCAGATCGAGATGGACACGATGTCGCACGAGCTGTACGTCGGCGACAAGACGCGCGTCAACCAGATCCTCATCAACCTGCTCTCCAACGCCGTGAAATACACGCCGGCCGACGGGCACATCCGCTTTGAGATCCACGACCTCGGCCTGTCGTCGACCGTGTTCGAGCGCGTGCAGTTCGTCATCGCCGACGACGGCTACGGCATCACGGAGGAGTTCCAGCGCATCATCTTCGACCCGTTCACGCGCGCCGAGAGCAGCACGGTCAACCGCGAGGTCGGCACCGGCCTCGGCCTTGCCATCACGAAGAACATCATCGACCTCATGGGCGGCACGATCGACCTGCAGAGCACGGTCGGCAAGGGCAGCACGTTCACCGTCGAGCTGCCGCTGCGCCTGCCGCACGAAGAGCAGGACGAGCACTTCTGGGAGAACCACGGCATGAGCCGCATCCTGCTCGTCGACGACGAAAAGGACATCTGCGACGGCATCATCGCCAACATGGACGGCACGGGCGTCCACTTCGACGCCGTCTATAACGGCAAGGACGCCGTGGCGCTCGTCAAGCGGGAGTACGCGGCCGGGCGCGAGTACAACGCCATCATCCTCGACTGGCAGATGCCCGGCATGAACGGCCTGGACACCGCGCGCGAGATCCGTAAGATCATCCCAATCGACACGCCGGTGCTGTTCCTGACGAGCTACGACTGGTCGTCCATCGAGACCGAGGCGCTCGAGATCGACGTCGACGGCTTCCTTGCAAAGCCGTTTACGGTCATCAACCTGCAGGAGAAGCTCATCGAGGTCGAGCATTTCAAAAATGCCGTCTCGTCGCCGGACATTGAGCTCGAGCTCAAGGGGCTGCACTTCCTCGTCGCCGAGGACAACGAGCTCAACGCCGAGATCCTCAGCGAGATCCTCGCCAGCGAGGGCGCGACGTGCGACGTCACCGAGGACGGCAAGGCGTGCGTGGACAAGTTCCTGTCCATGCCCGCGCGCACGTATGACGCGGTGCTCATGGATGTCATGATGCCGAACATGAACGGCTACGACGCCACGAAGGCCATCCGCGCCTCGCGCCACCCGGAGGCGCTGACCATCCCCGTCATCGCCATGACGGCCAACGCATTCGTCAAGGACGTGCAGGACGCGCTCGACGCCGGCATGAACGCCCACATCGCCAAGCCCATCAATCTCGAGACGCTCAAAAACACGCTGGGCTCGTGCATCCGAAGATAAACCACGCAGCGATCCAGGGAGGGATGCGCCATGCAGAAAACGGGCCATGTCAAAAGAATCCTCAGCTGCCTTCTGGCGGTCTGCCTGCTCGCTTTGCTCGCCGCGCCGGCCCTTGCGGCCGGCTCCGGTTCGGGCGAAGCGGAGCGGCGCACCGTCCGCGTGGCGTTCCCCGAGCAGCCCGGCATGAGCTACGTCGGCCACACGGGCAAGATCACGGGCTATAACTACGACTATTTGGAGAAGATATCCGAATACACCGGCTGGGACATGGAGTATGTCATCTACGCCGACGAGGACGGCAACCGCGCCATCACGCGCGCCATGGACGACCTCGAGGCCGGCAAGGTCGACCTGCTCGGCCCCATGCTCAAGACGGAGCAGGCCGCCGAGCGCTTTGAGTACCCGCAGAGCAGCTACGGCACCGTGTACACCACGCTCTGCGCGCTTCGCACGAGCGACCTGCGCGAGATCAGCCTGCGCGACTGCCAGTGCCTGCGCGTCGGCCTGTGGCACCAGGCCGAGACGCGCAACGCCGAGGTCATCAGCTACCTCGACACCGAGCACATCCGCTACGAGATCTTCTACTACGAGACGAGCGACGAGCAGAAGCAGGCGCTCATGGACGGCGCGGTCGACGTCATCTCCGGCGTGTCGCTCTCGCCGGAGGCCAATACGCGCATCGTCGTCAAATTTGCGGCGCGGCCGTACTATTTCATCTCGACGAAGGGCAACACGGAGCTCATTTCCGAGCTCGACGAGACGGTTGCCGCCATCAACCGCGCCCAGCCGAAGCTGCAGGACCGGCTGTTCGACGAGTATTTTCTCGACGCGGAGGACGACTTCCTCCTGACGGACGCGCAGCGCGAGGCCGTCGCGACCATCACGTCGCTGCGCGTGCTGTGTGTGGACAATGACGCGCCGTATGTCTACCGCTCCGGCGGCGAGCCCAGGGGCCTCATCGTGAGCGTCCTGAGCGCGCTGGCGGACGAGCTGGGCATCCCCATCGACTACACGTTCTGCGCAAGCCGCGCCGAGGCAAACGAGCTTTTGGACGGCGGAGCGGAGTACGACATCCTCATCGGCATGCCGTTTACGCCCGGCTACTGCGCCGAGCGCGGATTCATCAAAAGCGAGCCCATCATGAGCTCCGGCCTGGCCTACGCCAGCCGCAGCGGCGGAGCGGAGAACGGCTGCGTCGCCGTCGTGAGCGGACTCGAGGAGCTCATCGACACGTCGGCGTTTACGGACGTTCTGCTGTGCAATGACGCCGCCGAGTGCATCCGCGCCGTGGACGACGGCCGCGCGGACATCGTCGCGGGCGACCGCTCCGTGCTGGAATACTACATCTACGACACGCACAGCGCGCTCACGACGAGCCTCATCTCCGGCGGCGCGCAGAGCGTATGCGTCGCCGTCTCCCGCGCGCGCAGGGACGACCTGCTCGGCGTGCTCAACAGCTATCTGAGCTGCCTGCCGGACATGACCAAGACCGTCTACCTGTCCGACGCGAACACGCACAGCGACTCGCAGACGCTCGCGCACTACATCGCGCTGCACCCGCTCCAGGCGACGACTGTCGTCGTCGTGCTGACGGCGCTGCTGGCCGCGGCGGTGTGCATGCTGCTCTATTCCAAGAAGATCAGCCGCAAGAATCAGGAGCTGCACGAGGCCAACGAGGCCAAGAGCGAGTTCCTCTCGCGCATGAGCCACGACATCCGCACGCCGATGAACGGCATCGTCGGCATGGCGGACATCGCCGCGCGCCACGCCGACGACCCGTCGGCCGTCCGGCTCTACCTCGGCAAGATCCACACGGCGTCGGAATACCTGCTGTCGCTCTTAAGCGACGTGCTCGACATGCGCAAGCTCGAGACGGAGCCGGTCGAGCTGGCCGAGGACCCGGCGGAGCTGCGCCCGCTTGTGGAGAGCTGCGTCTATATCCTGGAAAACAAGGCCGCCGAGCGCGGCGTCACGTTCGACGTCGCCGGCCTTTCGGACTTTGATCCGCCGCGCGTCATCACAAGCGAGCAGCACCTGCGGCGCGTGCTGATGAACATCATGAGCAACGCCGTGAAGTTCAGCCGCCCCGGCGGCGCCATCCGCCTGAATGCCCGCGTCGCGTCGCAGACGGACAGCACCGTCACGTGCGAGATCTCCGTGGCGGACAGCGGCATCGGCATGAGCGAGGAGTTCCAGAAGCACATGTTCGAGCCGTTCACGCAGGAGCGCGGCGGCACGCGCTCGGAATATCAGGGCTCGGGCCTCGGCCTTTCCATCGTGAAGGCCATCTGCGACAAAATGGGCGCGGAGCTGACCGTAAGAAGCCGCCTTGGCGAGGGCACGACGATGACGATCGTCCAGACGTTTGCCGTCGACCGCGCCGAGCGCCCCGAGCTTCGCCCGGAGGAGCCGGACGGAGCGGCGCTCGCGGGTCTGCACATCCTCGCGGCGGAGGACAATTCGCTCAACGCCGAAATTTTGCAGCTCATGCTCGAGGAGGCCGGTGCGCACGTCACGATCGCGGGCGACGGGCAGGCGCTCGTCGACGCGTTCGCCGCGTCTGCGCCCGGCGGGTTCGACCTCATCCTGACGGACATCATGATGCCGGTCATGGACGGCTACGAGGCCGCGCGCGCCATCCGCGCCATAGACCGCCCGGACGCCGCGGAGATCCCCATCATTGCCCTGACGGCCAACGCCTTCGCCGAGGACGCCGAAAAGACGGCCTCCGCCGGCATGAACGCCCACCTGACCAAGCCCATCGAGGTCGAAAAGCTCGCTACGGCCGTTCGGAACCTTCTAAAACGCGACCAGCCGCGCTGAGCTTGCGTTTTGTGGGGCGCAGAAACTGAAAAAAAGCCGCTGGCCAACCGGCCAGCGGCTTTTTTATTCGGAAAGCATATCGCGCAGCTCCGCGAGCTTTGTCTCGGCGATTTGGCCGCCGGGGTCGTCTGCGAGGGCGGCCATTGCGTCCAGGACGGCTGCCATGTGCAGCCGCGCGCGCTCGGGGCGGGTCAGGAGCACACCGTAGACGTCGGCATACAGGGCGCGGCTGTCCTCGCGCGCCGCGCCGCCGGACAGCAGGGCGGCGGCCTGCGCGAACGCGTAAAAGCCCGCGACGCCGCCCCAGTAGTCGCTCTCCTCGCCGTATTTTGCAAAGGCGGTGAAGCGCGCGTGGGCTTCGTTCGCGCCGGTCTGCGCAAGGCGCGCGGTGTCGGACCGGTCGCGCAGCGCGCGGTGCCACAGCGCGGCGAGCGCGGCCGCCGCGGCGATGAGCACGAAGATCACGGCGGCGAGCCATTCCTGTTCCATGGCGAATTCTCCTGACTGTCGTTTATTTCAGCTTTGCGGGCCGCGGCCGGATGCGGCTGCGGCCCGGTTTTGGTCAATCGGCGCGCTCGGCGCTTTCATACGCGCGGAAGAGGAACGTCACGAGCTGCGCGCGCGTGCAGCCCACGTCCGGGC
>CAVFYN010000210.1:0-8183 GCA_963626425.1 Bacteroidaceae bacterium | reverse complement strand
GTCGTGGACGGCGCGGAGCCGAATATCATCCGCGGAAGCAAAACCGGCACGGCCGGGGCGACTTCCGCCTGAAAAAGATCGAAACGCCGCACGGAGGGTGTCCTTTGTGCGGCGTTTTTCCATACAGGAGTGATTACCCATGAGTGAGACTCATAAAAGCAGCTGCATGCCGATCCTCGCGCTGCGCGGCATGACGGTGTTTCCGGGCATGATGGCGCATTTTGACGTCGGCCGCGAGAAATCCGTCCGCGCCATCGACGAGGCCATGAGCGGCGACCAGCTCATTTTCATGATCGCCCAGCAGGAGCTGCTCGACGACGACCCGAAGCCGAGCCGCCTCTGCCGCACCGGCACGGTCGCGTACATCAAGCAGATCCTGCGCCTTCCGGGCGACGTCGTGCGCATCCTCGTCGAGGGCCGCTACCGCGCCGAGCTCGGCAGCGTATTGCAGTCGACGCCGTATTTCTACGGCCGCGTCGAGCCCGTCACAGACGAGCCCGTCACGGAGCCGGAGCGCGCCGAGGCGCTGCTTCGCACGGTGCGCGAGCTGTTTGAGCAGTACAGCGAGCTCTCGCCGAAGCCGATGACGGACGTGCTGCTGGCCATGCTCGCCTCGCGCGAGCCGGGCTTCATCGCCGACGCCGCCGCCAACGCCATGGCCATCGACTTCCGCGACAAGCAGTCCGTGCTCGACGAGCCGGATCCTACCGCGCGCCTTGCCCTTACGGTCAAGCTGCTCGAGCGCGAGGTCGAGGTCCTGCGCTACGCGTCCGAGATCGACGAGCAGGTCCACGAAAACCTGTCGCAGAGCCAGAAGGAATACTACCTGCGCGAGCAGATCAAGGTCATCCGCGGCGAGCTCGGCGAGGACGACGACGAGGCAGAGCTTGCGCAGTACGAAAGCAAGATCCGCGATCTCGCCCTGCCGGAGGAGACGGAGGAGCGGCTTCTAAAAGAGGTCACGCGCCTTTCCAAGCAGCCGGCCGGCTCGTCCGAGGCGGCCGTCATCCGCAACTATCTCGACGTCTGCCTCGAGCTTCCGTGGAACACGCGCACGAAAGAGCGCGTCGACGTCGCGCAGGCGCGCAAGCTCTTAGACCGCGACCACTTCGGCCTTGAAAAGGTCAAAGAGCGCATCCTTGAAATCCTCGCCGTCCGCCAGATTGCGCCGGATTATCCGGGGCAGATCATCTGCCTCGTCGGCCCGCCCGGCGTCGGCAAGACATCCATCGCGCTGAGCGTTGCCAAGTGCTTAAACCGCAAGCTCGCGCGCATCTCGCTCGGCGGCGTCCACGACGAGGCCGACATCCGCGGCCACCGCAAGACGTACATCGGCGCCATGCCCGGCCGCATCATCGAGGGCGTCCGCCAGGCCGGCGCGAAAAACGCGCTGCTCGTGCTCGACGAGATCGATAAAATGGGCACGGACTACCGCGGCGACCCGTCGAGCGCGCTGCTCGAGGTGCTCGATTCCGAGCAGAATAACGCCTTCCGCGACCACTTTGTCGAGGTCCCGTTCGACCTGTCGGAGTGCATGTTCATCACGACGGCCAACACGACCGACACCATCCCGCGCCCGCTGCTCGACCGCATGGAGGTCATCGAGCTCGGCTCCTACACCGACGAGGAGAAATTGCAGATCGCAAAGCGCCATCTGCTCCCGCGCCAGATCGAAAAGCACGGCCTGACGAGATCGCAGCTTCGCGTCGGCGACGCGGCGCTCCGCGAGATCATCACGGGCTACACGCGCGAGTCCGGCGTCCGGAACTTAGAGCGCGAGCTCGCCGCCGTCTGCCGCAAGGCTGCCATGCGCTTTGCCTCGGACGAGACGCTCACCCGCGTGAGCGTCCGCGCGGGCGATCTGGAGCAGTTCCTCGGCGTGCGCAAGTTCGAGCAGGAGACGCGCGGCAGGAAAAACGAGGTCGGCCTCGTGACCGGCCTTGCCTGGACGGCCGTCGGCGGCACGGTGCTCGAGGTCGAGGCGAACGTCATGGACGGCTCCGGCAAGCTCATCCTGACCGGCAACCTCGGCAAGGTCATGGAGGAGTCGGCCCGCGCCGCGCTCAGCTACATCCGCACGCGCGCCGCGCGCTACCACATCCCCGAGGATTTTTACAAGACGAAGGACATCCACATCCACTTCCCGGAGGGCGCCGTCCCGAAGGACGGCCCGTCGGCCGGCGTGACGGTCTGCACGGCCATGGTCTCCGCGCTCTCGGGCGCGCCGGTGCGCGCGGACGTCGCCATGACGGGCGAGATCTCCATCCGCGGCCGCGTGCTGCCCATCGGCGGACTGAAGGAAAAGACGATGGCCGCGCTGCGCCACGGCGTACATACCGTCATCATCCCGAAGGAAAACGAGCGCGACCTTGCCGAGATCGACCAGACGGTGCGCGCCGCGCTGGAATTCTTGCCCGTGTCGCATGCGGACGAGGTGCTCGAGGCCGCGCTGGACTTTTCGAAGCTCCGCGCCGTCCGCGCCGAGCAGACGGCCGCGCCGATCGCGGAGCTGTCCGTCCCGCATCCCACCAAAACCGTGCGCAAGTCCGGGACGCTGCGCCAGTAAGGAGCCGGAAATGGTCAATTTTCAGAATGTGTCGTTCGTGACGTCGTGCGCGTCGAACGCCGCCATGCTGCGCGACGGCCGGCCGCAGATGGTGTTCGCCGGGCGCTCGAATGTCGGAAAGTCGTCGGTCATCAACTGCGTTTTGCGGCGGAAGAACTTCGCCCGCGTCGGCAGCCAGCCGGGCAAGACGGTGCACATCAACTATTTCAACGTCGACGACAAGCTCTACCTCGTCGACCTGCCGGGCTACGGCTACGCGCAGGTCTCGCAGGCCGAGCGCGCCCGCTGGGGCCGCCTCATCGAGGATTATTTCGCCGCCGGGCTCATCACCTACGGCGTCATGATCGTCGACGCGCGCCACAAGCCGACGGCCAACGACCTGACGATGGCCGAGTATTTTCTAAACGCGGGCGAGCCGTTCATCGTCGTGGCCAACAAGCTTGACAAGCTCAAAAAAAGCGAGATCGAGCCGAACCTCGCGCTCATCCGAAAGACGCTCGGCCTGCCGGACGACGTGACCGTTCTGCCGTTTTCGGCCGAGAAGGGGACGGGGCGCGACGAGCTCGTGCGCGCCATTTTGTCCGCGAGCGAGCCGGAGGCGTGAGCGCCTTGCGCGGGAGGCCGCGCTGTGCTATAATTTTTCAAAAAGAGGGAAGGAGCGACGCGCATGTTTTCGTTTGTGGGCTGGCTGCAGCAGCTTGATTTTTCGTCCATCTGGTCCACGGCGCTCATCGTCTGCGCGTCGCTGCTGAGCATCACGTTCCACGAGACGTGCCACGGCTTCGCCGCGTGGAAGCTCGGCGACCCGACGGCGAAAAACGCCGGCCGCCTGACGCTCAACCCCATCCGCCACGTCGACTGGGTCGGCCTCATTATGATGGCCATCTTCAAATTCGGCTGGGCCAAGCCCGTGCCGATCGACGTGCGCAATTTCCGCCATCCGAAGCGCGACACGGCCATCACAGCCGCGGCCGGGCCGCTCTCGAACGTGCTTCTGGCCTATGTCGCGCTGCTCATCCGCAGCGTGCTCATGTACTTTTACGTGACGCGCGGCGGCGCGGTGCTGGAATATGTCATCACGTTTTTTGAGTACATCGCCATCATCAGCGCGGGCCTTGCCGTGTTCAACGTCATCCCGATCCCGCCGCTCGACGGGGCGAAGGTCGTCTACGCGTTCCTGCCCGACCGGGCATACGCCAAGGCGATGGTCTATGAGCGCTACGGCATGCTCATCTTAATGGTCGTCCTGTTCACCGGCATCCTCGACACGCCGCTCGATTTTCTGCGCAGCGGCCTGCTGGACGGCCTGAGCTGGGCGGCGTGGTTCCCGTTCCGCATCCTTGCGAACCTGAAAGTGTAGGCGGCCATGGAAGAACCGAAGTATCACCTCGAGGGCGTCATCCGAAGCCGCGACGAGCTCGAGGATTTCGAGGGGCCGCTCGACGTGATCCTGCTGCTGCTCAGCAAGAACAAGATCGAGATCCGCGACATCCAGATCTCGTCCATTTTAGAGCAGTACCTGGCCTACCTCGACGAAATGAAGCGGCTCGACCTTGAGATCGCGAGCGAGTTCATCGCCATGGCGTCGCACCTGATGTATATCAAGAGCAAGATGCTCCTTTCCTACAGCGACCAGGAAGAGGCGCTGAGCGAAATGGAGATCCTCATCCGCTCGCTCGAAGAGCGCCGCCGGCAGGAGGCGTACAACCAGATCCGCGACGCGGCAAAGCAGCTCGAGCCGCGCTCGGCCATCGGTCTTGGCATGTTCACCAAGCCGCAGGAGCCCGCGCCGCGCCAGACGCGCTACCGCTACGAGCACGACCCGGCCGACCTCGTCGCCGCGTTCGCCCGCATGAGCGCGCGCAGCGAGCAGCAGCTCCCGCCGCCCGTGGCCGCGTTCGCCGGCATCGTCGGGCGCGAGCCGTACCCCGTGACGAAAAAGGCGGCGCAGATCCTCTCGCGCCTGCTCAAGGCCGGCGTCACGAAATTCCGCAGCCTGTTCCACGGCAGCCGCTCGCGCAGCGAGATCGTCGCGACGTTTATGGCCGTGCTCGAGCTTTGCCGGCTCAGCTCCGTCCGCGTCGATCCGAACGACAAAGGCGAGCTCGCCGTAACATATCTGAAAATGCCGGAGGAATCCGCGCTGCCGCAGCAGGAGGAGTGAGCGATGGAGTATACGGAGCTTGACCGGGCCGTCGAGGCCATCCTGTTCGCCGCGGGCGAGCCGGTCGCGACCGCGCGGCTTGCCGGCGCGATCGGCGAGAGCGAGGACGCGGTCGCCTCGTCGGCGCAGCGGCTAATGGACAGCTACGCGTTTGACCGCCGCGGCGTCCGCATCGTGCATTTGGAGGACGCGTGGCAGATGTGCTCGTCCGGCGAATTCGCCGACGCCGTCGCCCGCGCGCTCGAGACGCGAAAGCCGCCGCGGCTTTCGCAGTCGCTGCTCGAAACGCTGACCGTCGTGGCATACTATCAGCCCGTGACGAAAACGTATGTCGAGCAGATCCGCGGCGTGGACAGCTCGTATTCCATGACGGCGCTTCTAAACCGCCAGCTCATTGAAGAGTGCGGCCGCCTGAACGTGCCCGGCCGGCCGATCCTGTACCGGACGACGCCGGACTTCCTGCGCACGTTCGGCCTGCAGTCGCTTGATGAGCTGCCCGAGATCGAGCGCATGACGCTCGAGGTCCGGCCGGAGGAGGCCGAGGCCATGATCGTCAAAGACGGCGAAGCGGCCGAGGGCGAGACCCCGGCGGAGACGCAGGCATGACCGCGCTGATCATCATCCTCGCCATTTTCGTGCTCATCGCGCTTTTGCCCGTCGGCGGCGCGGCCGAGTACGGCGAGGACGGGTTTTCGGCGTATCTTCTCATCGGCCCGGCGCGCATTTTGCTCTATCCGCGGTCGAAAAAGCCGAAAAAGCAAAAGCGCGAGAAGCCGCCGAAGGAGAAAAAACCGAAAAAAGTCAAGGAGACGCCGGAGGAAGCGGACGTCAAGGTCAAAAAGGGCGGCAAGCTGCCGATGCTCTGGCAGCTGGTGCAGCTCGGGCTCGGCTTTCTGGGCGATATGCGGCGAAAGCTGCTCGTGCGGCGCCTGACGGTCTACTTTACCTACGGCGGCGCCGAGCCGGACGTGGTCGCGATCCGCTACGGCAAGACGTGCGCGGCCGCGCACGCGCTGATGCCGCTGCTCCATCAGATGTTCCGCATCCGGAAGCAGGATGTCCGCATCCTCTACGACCCGGACGCGTCGGACATCACGGTCTACGCCTCCGCGGCCATCACCATCCGCATCGGCCAGACGATCGCGCTCGCGGCGCGCTACGGCGTGCGCGCGCTGAAAATAGTTCTATCGCAGCGGAAAAATAAAAATCAAGACGATAAGGCGGTGTCACAATGAGCAGCACTCTTTCTGATTTCATGGGGACCAATATGGAAAAGGTCAAGGCCATGGTCGACGCGAACATGGTCATCGGCGACCCGATCACGACGCCGGACGGCGTGACGATCCTGCCGATCTGCCGCATCAACATCGGCATCGGCGGCGGCGGAACGGAGATCCCGGGCAAAAACGCGCCCGCGGGCGGCTATCCGTTCGGCGGCGGCTCCGGCGCGGGCGTCTCGGTGACGCCGGTCGCGTTTCTGATCACGAATAAGGGCTCCGTGCGGATGCTCCCGGTCGCCGAGCCCGCGAGCACGGCGCTCGACCGCATCATTGAGAACATCCCGGACCTTGTCGACCGCATCATGGGCTACGTGAACGACGCGAAGGCGAAAAAAGCCGCCGCGCCCGAGGCGGACGTGACGATCGTCGCCGACGTTTCCGAAAATTAACGCGTATCGCCCCGCCCGCCGCGGCGCATGCTGTGACGGGTGAGGAATATGAGATCAAAAGCGCTATCTCTGGCGGCGGCCGTCGTTGCCGCCGCCGTTTTCTTCTCGTGCGCGGCGAGCGCCGCGCCGAATATTTCCGCGCAGTCGGCCATCGTGCTCGACGGCTGCACGGGGCGCGTGCTCTATGAAAAATCGGCCGATACGCGCTCGCTCATCGCGAGCACGACGAAGATCATGACGGCGCTCGTCGTGCTCGAGTCGTGCGACCAGGACGCGCGCGTGCGCATCCCGGCCGAGGCGTGCGGCGTCGAGGGCTCGTCGCTCTACCTCAAGGCGGGTGAGGTGCTCTCCGTGCGCGAGCTGCTGCTGGGGCTCATGCTCCAGTCCGGCAACGACGCGGCCATGGCGCTCGCGCTCTACTGCGGCGGAACGCGCGAGGCGTTCGTGCAGCGCATGAACGACCGCGCCGCGCAGCTCGGCCTTGAAAATACGCGCTTTGCCAACCCGCACGGGCTCGACGACGAGCAGAATTACTCCACAGCGCGCGACCTGGCGCGCCTTGCCGCGTTCGCACTCGAGCGGGACGATTTCCGCGAGATCGTGTCCACAAAGACCGCGCTCGTGGCCGGACGGAGCCTGACGAACCACAACAAGCTCCTCTGGCGCGTCGACGGCGCCGTCGGCGTCAAGACGGGCTATACGCGCGCGGCCGGGCGCATTTTGGTCGGCGCGGCCGAGCGCGACGGGCGGCGGCTCGTCTGCGTGACGATCAACGCCCCGAGCGACTGGGCCGACCAGTCGGCGCTGCTGGAATTCGGCTTTTCGGAGTTTTCGCAGCAGCCGGTCGTGACGGCGGGGGAGACCGTCGGCACTGTCCCGGTCATATCCGGTGACCGCGAGACTGTGCGCGCCGCGGCGGGAGAGTCGTTTTCCTATCCGCTCGCCGCGGGCGAGCAGGTCGAGACGGTTTTGCGTCTGCCGCGCTTTGTGTTTGCGCCCGTCATGCGCGGCGAGGCGGCCGGAACGGCGGAATTTTATCTCGCGGGCCGCCGCATCGGCGCCGTGCCGCTGCACTGGGCCGAGTCGGCGTTTGAAGCGCCCGAGCCGCCGGGCTTTTTCCGGCGCATCTTTGGAAAATAGGGGAATACGATGAAAGAGAGAATCCAGAAGATCCTGTCCGCGCGCGGCCTCTGCTCGCGCCGCGAGGCCGAGCGGTGGATGGAGGCCGGGCGCGTGCGCGTCAACGGCCGCACGGCCGCCGTCGGCGACCAGGCCGACCCGGAGACGGACACCATTGAGGTCGACGGCACGCCGCTCCCGCGCCAGCCGAAAAAGAAATATCTCATGCTCAACAAGCCGCGCGGCTATGTCACGACGTGCGAAGATGACCGCGGCCGAAAAACGGTCATGGAGCTCGTCTCCGGCTGCGGCGCGCGCGTGTATCCCGTCGGGCGGCTCGACATGGACTCCGAGGGTTTGCTGCTGCTCACAAATGACGGCGAATTCGCCGAGCGCGTCATGCACCCGTCGCATGAGGTCAAAAAGACGTACTTATTGCGCGTGGGCGGCCTGACGGAGGAAAAGCTTACGCTGCTCCGCCGCCCCGTCGAGCTCGACGGCTACCGCATCGCCCCGCCGGAGATCGAGCGCGTCGTCGGCCACGGCACGTCGTCCGACATCCAGATCGTCATCCACGAGGGAAGAAACCGCCAGCTGCGCCGCATGTGCGAGCTGGCCGGGCTGACCGTCCTTCGCCTGACGCGCATCGCCGAAGGGCCCGTCCG
>CAVFYN010000209.1:1663-6701 GCA_963626425.1 Bacteroidaceae bacterium | reverse complement strand
CCATGTTGCAGCGGTAGCTCACCTCGCCCGGGCGCAGCTTTACGCCCGCGCCCGCTGCCTCAAGCGGGCTGCGGCCGGTGAAGTAGACGTTCGGGTCGCAGCCGAAAATGGACAAAATGGCCGTGTCGCTGCCCGGCTCGAGATTGCGCGGGACCGTCAGCACGTGGCCGAGCTTCGCTTTTTCGCTCAGCGCGTCGATGTGCGGCTTTTTCGCGGTCTCCAGCGGCGTTTTGCCGCCGAGCTCCGGCACGGGATCGTCCGCCATGCCGTCGCCGATGATAAGGATATATTTCATAGTGGGCGCTCCTTTTCTGCTTAGAGAGTCTGCATGAAGCGGTCGATGCGGTCGAGCGATTTGTGGAGGTTGTCCATGCTCGAGGCGTAGCACAGGCGAAGGTAGCCCTCGCCGCTGTCGCCGAAGGCGTTGCCGGGGATGCAGGCGACCTTTTCCGCGCGCAGCAGCCGCTCGGCGAACTCCTCGGAGCTCAGCCCCGTCTGCTTGACGCACGGGAACGCGTAAAACGCGCCGAGCGGGTCAAAGCACGGCAGGCCGATCTGCCGCAGGCCCTCGACCAGGAAGCGGCGGCGGCCGTTGTACTCCTCTTTCATCTGCTCGATGTCGTCGTCGCCGTTCGTGACGGCCTCGACGGCGGCGTACTGGCTCGTCGTCGGCGCGCACATGATGGCGTACTGGTGGATGCGCATCATCGGCTCCATGATGGGCGCGGGCGCGCACGCGTAGCCGAGGCGCCAGCCGGTCATGGAATAGGCCTTGCTCATGCCGTTGACGACGACGGTGCGGTCATAGAGCTCCGGCAGCGACGCGGGCGAGCAGTGCTTCCCGGCATAGGTCAGCTCGGCGTAAATTTCGTCCGAGAGCAGCAGAAGATCGTGCTTTTCGATCACGGGCACGAGCGCCTCGTAATCCTCCCGGCACATGATGCCGCCGGTCGGGTTCGACGGGAACGGCAGCACGAGCACCTTGCTGCGCGGTGTGATGGCCGCCTCGAGCTGCTCGGGCGACAGGCGGAAGTCGTTGGAATCGTTCAGCGGGATCGGCACGGGCGTGCCGCCCGCGAGCGTCGTGATCGGGCCGTAGCACACAAAGCTCGGCTGCGGGATGAGCACCTCGTCGCCCGGGTTCACGAGCGCGCGCAGCGCAAGGTCGATGGCCTCGCTGCCGCCGACGGTCACGACGAGCTGCGTGTCCGGGTCATAGCTAAGGCCGAAGCGGCGGACGAGATAGTCCGAGATGGCGCGGCGAAGGTCGCTCATGCCGGCGTTGGACGAATATTTCGTGAAGCCCTTTTCCAGCGAGCGGATGCCCGCGTCGCGGATGTGCCACGGCGTCTGGAAATCCGGCTCGCCGATGCCGAGCGAGATGGCGTCGGGCATGTCGGCCAGAATGTCAAAAAACTTGCGGATGCCGGACGGCTGGAGCGAAGCGGCGCGGGTGCTTAAATAGCTGCTGTAATCCATCATACGAAGATCGGCCTTTCTTTCTGCTCCATACGCGGCTGGAAGATCGTGGACTTCTCCTTGTATTTTTTCAGGATGAAGTGCGTGGCCGTGCCGGTGACGCCCTCGATGGGCGCGAGCTTCTGGCTGACGAACAGCGCGACCTGCTTGAGCGTGTGGCCGGTGATCATGACCATGAAGTCATAGCCGCCGGAGATGAGATACATATTTTCGACCTCGGGATACTGGTAGATGCGCTCGGCGATGCGGTCGTAGCCCTGCTCGCTCTGCGGGACGACGTGCACCTCGATGAGCGCCGTCACGGTCTCGTCGGCCGTTTTCTCCCAGTCGACAAGGGCCTTGTAGCCGAGGATGTAGCGCTCTTTTTCCATGGCGGCGATCTGGTCGGCGACCTCCTGCTCGGAGATGCCGCAGCTGGCGGCGAGCTGGGCGCGCGTCATCGTGCAGTCGTTTTCCAGCAGGCGCAGCAGTTTTTCATTGCAGTTTTCCATGTGAGATCCTCCATTTCTTCGGGCTTACCGACCATTATACCCCATATTGATTCCCATTGCAAACAACTTTATAAACAAGCTAAATCGCTAAAGCTGTATAGTTTGCGGTCATTTTGCCAATACTACGAGCGAAACCACATGAAATGGGAGGTCATGATATGGATACGACCGCACTCGTCCTGGCCATCATCGGCGCGATCAACTGGGGCCTGGTCGGCATTTTCAAGTTCGATCTGGTCGCGTGGATCTTCGGCGGGCAGACGGCCGGCTTTTCCCGCGTCATCTATACGCTCGTGGGTCTGGCAGGCCTGTGGTGCATCTCGCTGCTGTTCAAAAAGAGCTCGGCGTCCGACCGCTCGATGTGAGGCAGACATAGCAAAAAACCGGAGAGAGCCGCGGCTCTCTCCGGTTTTTCTTTTGTGGTTACTCGATGCAGCGGACGATGCACGTGTACGTCGTGCCGCCGACGATGGCGGAGACCTTCGCCGTGCCCGCGCCCTGCGCCGTGATGACGCTGCCGTCCGTCGTGCACACGGACGCGTCGGACGACGTCCAGACGATCGACCCCTCATAGCCGCCGAGCGTCAGACGGAACGACTCGTGCTCGAGATAGTGCAGCGTGACGTCCTCGTGGCTGATCTGGTACGTGCCGGACTCGGCCGTCTCCGCGCCGGACTCGGCCGTGGCGTCATTGGTGAAATTGCAGCGGACGATGCAGGTGTACGTCTTGCCCGAGAGCGTCGCGGTGACGTTCGTCGTGCCGCGGCCCACTGCCTGGACGACGCCGTCCGTCACGGTCGCGATGGACTCGTCGTCGCTCTGCCAGACGATCTCGTCGCCGTCTTTCGTGTTGGAAAGGCGCAGCGTCGTCGATTCGCCCTTCGTGAAGAACGTGATGTCCTCGGCGCTGATGGAGTGGTTCGCGTCGGGGTCGGACTGCTCCGGCGCATCTTCCAGCGCGCTCGTTTTCACAATGCACGTTGCCGTCTGCGCGCCGCACATGGCCGTGATGACGACGTCGTCGCCGGGCGCGACGACCATGACCGTGCCGTCGTCGGACACGGAGCAGACCATCGGGTTGCTCGACGACCAGACGATCTCGTCCGTCGTGTCGGCCGGCTCCGGCGTGGCCGACAGGGCGATGAGGTCGCCGACGGCCTGCGGCGTGATCTCCGTGCGGTTCATGGTCAGGCTCGTGCACAGCACGGGCCTGACGGCCGGGTCGGAGCTGGAATCGGTGTTGTCCGCGGCGTCGCCGCTGCCGGTATTGTCCACGGGCTTGTTCTCGTCCTCCATGGGCAGCGTGACCGCGCCGCTGTCCGGGGTCTTGACGTCAAAAACGCCGGCGCGGCTGAGCAAAAACAGCACGAAAATGATGACCGCGAGGGCCAGAATGATGCACGTGAGCACGACGAGCCACTTCGGGATCGGGCTCGACGACGGCGCGACGCGCGCGCCGGTGCGGCGGCGGGGACGCTTCGCTTCCGGCTCGCGGGCGGGCGCGGCCGTCTCCTCGACGCCGTAGGCCTCCTCGTCCGGGAGCACCTCACTGTGGCCGCACAGGGGACATTTTTCCTCAGAAGCGGGATATTCCATCCCGCAGAAGCTGCATATCTTTGTTTCCATACGATCTCCTTTCCTACTGCTTGCCGATGGTCGGAACGGACGCACGCGCGCGGAAAACACGAGCGCTGGTGTGCTTTGCGGGTATTATATCACAAAATACGGAAGTCGTACACTGTTATTCTATTGCTTTTTTGCGAATTATGGCTTAAAATATGGTTTGATTGTTTTCAAGGAGGCGATTGCCGATGCCCAATGTGTCCCCCGGGGCGCCGTTTTCCGAAAAATATGAGATCTTATCCGAGCTCGGCAGCGGTTCGAACGGGACGACGTACCGCGCGCGCGAAATTACCAGCGGGCGGCCGCTGATCCTAAAGCACATCCCCATCCCCGCGTCGCAGTCTCAGGTGCAGGCGCTCATCTTCTCCGGCGCGGCCGGAAACGAGGAAGAGGTCCAGCACTATTATGAGCGCTCCGTCGCGGAGCTGGAGGCCGAGCTTTCGCTCGGGCAGAGCCTGACGGGCTCGGCGTGCTATCTGCCGTTCCGCGACCATCAGGTCGACCGGCGCGAGGGCGAGGTCGGCTTCGACGTCTACCTCGTCGCGGACTTCTGCCAGACGCTGCCGACGTTCCTCGCCGGCCACGAGATCACGGTGCTCGACGCGCTCAATCTCGGTCTGGACATCTGCGACTGCATCCAGACGCTGCACGAGGCCGGTCTGCTCTGCCGCAATGTCAAGCCGGAGAACATCTACCGCACGCAGCGCGGGACGTTCCTGCTTGGCGACCTCGGCCTGACGAAACTCGACGAGCTGCCGTACGCGTCGCTGCCGGACTCCGAGTTCGGCCCCTACGCCGCGCCGGAGTATGCCGACATCATGTCCCCGCTCAACCTGACGGGCGAGCTGTACTCCCTCGGCCTTGTGCTCTACCGCATCTTCAACGGCAACCACGCGCCGTTTGTCGACGAGGAGACTTCCATCCGCGCCGCGGAGACGAAGCGGTGCGAGGGTCAGGCGCTGCCCGCGCCGCTCTATGCCGACTACGAGCTGGCCGGCATCATCCTGCGCGCATGCGCCTTTAAGCCCGAGGACCGCTACCAGACGCCCGCCGAGCTGCGGCAGGATCTGGCGCTGTACATGAAGCGAAACGCCGTGTCGAGCGCGCCAGTCGCGCCGCCCATTGTTGCCGACCCGGCCGAGCAGCTCCCGCCCGAGGAGACCGAGGAGACGGATGCGCCCATCCGCTTCGCCACGGTCGACGATCTGGACGATCAGTTCATCGAGCACTTCTCCCCCGTCGCCGCCGGCGACGTCCCGCCCGCGCCTCCCGCGCCCCCGGCGGATGCGGACAGCCCGACGGACGACGCGCCGCTGCCGGACGGCGAAGCAGGCGCGCTCGACGCGCCGGACGAGCCGGCCGCTCCCGCGCCGCGCAAAAAGTCCCGCGCGTGGATCCCCGTGCTCATCGCCGTGCTGCTCGCGGCCGGCTTTGCCGCGTGGTGG
>CAVFYN010000209.1:0-1653 GCA_963626425.1 Bacteroidaceae bacterium | reverse complement strand
CCTGCGCGCCGGCACGGTCGAGGTCCGCACGCTCGGCTCGACGGAAAAAACGACAAATTCCATCACGGTCTACATCGACTGCACGCCGGGCGACGCCGAGCTTGAGCTCGTCTGCGCGGACGCCTACGGTAACACGTTCAAACAGCCGTATTCCGGCTCGACGTACACGTTCACGGACCTCGCGCCCGGCACGACGTACACCATCGAGCTCAAGGCCAAGGACCGCACGCGCGTCACGGGCTCGTCGTCCATCCTCGTCACGACGTCGTCCGTCACGCAGATCGTCAGCTTCACGGCCGGCGAGATCACGGGCACGAGCGCCGAGCTCTCGCTCGTCGTCAGCGGCCCGGAGCCAGAGAGCTGGACGGTCTCGTACACCGCCACGAGCGGCGACTCCGGCTCGTTCACCTGCCGCAGCCACAACCTGAGCCTGCAGGACCTTGTCCCGAACACGAGCTACACGTTCACGCTCGAGCCGGCCGACGGCTTCGACCTCTCGGGCGAGACGACCTGCACGTTCACGACGACCGCGAGCGCCGAGCTGACGAGCTTCGAGGCGTCGTCCGTCACCATGGACACCGCCGCCCTCGCCTGGGCCTATGACGGCGCGACGGACGAGTGGACCGTCACCTGCACCGGCGCCGACGGCACGACCGACTCGCAGACGACCGCGGACACGACCGCGACGTTCACGGGCCTCACGCCCGGCGTGGAGTACACGTTCACGCTCTCGTGCGCGGGCCTTGAGCCGACGGCGCTGTCCACGATCACCGTCACGACGCCGACCGGCTCCATCACGTCCCTGACCGCCAAGGCTACGGATACGACGACCGTTGAGCTGAATTGGGAATACGAGGGCGAGGCCACGGATCAGAGCTACATGGTCATCTACACCGTCGGCCCCGCGTCCGAACCCATCCGCGCCGTCGCGACGACGAGCGAGACGAGCCTGACGCTGACCGGCCTCATCCCGGACTCGACGTACTCGTTTGAGCTGGCCACCGCCTCGGGCACGAAGCTCGCCGGCGAGTCGAGCGCGACGGTCACGATGCCCGCGCCCGAGACGTATTCCGACAACGGCCTCGACTCCGCGTTCATCGGCCTGTTCGTCGAGCCGAGCGGCTCGAACTGGACGTACCGCGACCTGTCCGAGGGCCGCACGGAGTTCCTCCCGAGCGAGTCCATCGCGTTCGCCGTCCAGGCCATCAACGGCGTGCGCGGCAGCTCGGACGAGGTTCAGGTCCTCTACGTCGTCCGCGACGCCGACGGCCAGCCCGTCGACTACTACGCGCGCACGTACCAGTGGAACAACATGTGGTCCAACGACCTCCACGTCGGCTCCCTCGAGCGCACCCCGCAGACGCCGGGCACGTACAAACTTGAGGTCTACATCGACGGAAAGATCCTGCGCAGCAAGGAGTTTTCCATCGTGGAGAGCCTGTCGTAAGTACAAAATTGACCCGCGCCCCGATCCCGGGGCGCGGTTTTTTTATGCCGGATCAAGCCACCGTTATACGCCGTAGGGCGGGATGACCCCATCCCCGCCGGGCAGCATGGGTGCTCATAAGGCAGTAATTCATATCATTACGATTATGGCAGATGCGTATATTGCCCGTGCTGCTTCGTGCGCTTGCCATACTGAATCGCAAATTT